>CABTZE010000009.1 GCA_902489215.1 uncultured Brevibacterium sp. | reverse complement strand
CAGCCGGGACCGGGAGTTCCTTCTTTTATCCGCGGTGGGTGTCGGTCCCTCAGCCTCGGAAGAGTTTGGCGTTGGCGCTTTCGACATCCGCGTACTGCTGACCGGCCAGAGCGAGCGCCTTCTGAATCTGCGTGAGGGATTCGTGGACTTTGGCCTGCACTTGCTGCCAGTCGGCTACAACCGTTTGGAAGCCGGCCGAAGCGGTTCCCGTCCAGCATTCCTGCAGGGCGCGCAGCTGATGCATGAGCCTGTCGACTTCGCTGTGCAGAGTGGCCGCGCTGTGCGAAGCGGTCGAAGCGGCTTGGGTGATGCGTTCGGCGTCGATGTTGATGGTGGACATGAGACTCCTTCGTCGTCGTTGAGCACCGGAGGGTGTCATAACGACAATGAACCGAATCGCGCGGGCGTGAAAGACACTAAGAAGGGCTGTGGAAACACAGGAGTGCTTCCACAGCCTTTCGAACACAAGAGGCGCACCGGACCGAATAAAGCCGGCAGGCACCTCGTGGGCGGTGCGGCGGTCAGGCCGGCACGGCCGGCCGGATCAGCGGGCCTTGAGTGAGACCGTGATGTCCTGGGTCTTGCCGCCCCGGACGATTGTCAGGGGCAGATCCTGCCCGTCCTTCTGGGCCCGGACGAGAGCCTGCAGCGAAATGGCGGAGTTCACGGTGGTTCCGCCGGCCTTGATGATGGCGTCGTCCTTGCGCAGACCAGCCGCAGCCGCGGGGGATCCGCCTTCGACGTTGGAGACGACGGCAGCGCCCGTCGTGATCCCATCGTTTTCCACAGACCCGGACGTAATAGTCACCCCGAGGTAGGCGTGCTTGGCCTTACCGGAGCTGATGAGCTGGTCGGCAATGTAGGTCGCCTGGGTGGCGGGAATCGCGAAGCCGATGCCGATGGAGCCGGCCTGTTGTTCGCCGGCGGTCGGCATCGTGGCAATGGAAGAGTTCACGCCGATGAACTTGCCGGCCGCGTTGATGAGCGGCCCACCGGAATTGCCGGGGTTGACGGCCGCGTCGACCTGAATGGCATTGGTGATCGTCGAAATGTCGGCTTCTCCGCTCGAGCCCTTCTGCTGGGTTGCGACGGGACGGTTGAGAGCGGACACGATGCCGGTGGTCACCGTGTCGGCAAGACCCAGCGGGTTGCCCAGCGCCATGACGGGCTCACCGACCTTGAGGCCGTTGCTGTCACCGATCGGCAGCGGGGTCAAACCCTCCGGTTTGGTGGACAGTTTGAGCACCGCGATGTCGGTGATCGGGTCGCGTCCGACGATCTTCGCTGCAACCGAAGCGCCGTCGTGGAACACGACGTTGATCTCAGACTGGGCGGAATCGCCGGGGGCGACAACGTGGTTGTTGGTCACGATGTAGTCGTCTTTGTACACAAAACCCGAACCGAGGGCTTCGCCTTCGGCGCCGCGGGCCTGGATTGAGACGACTGACTTCGATGCGTCCGCCGCGACTGCCGTCCAGTCGGGGCTGTCAACGGTTTTGACCTTCTGATCGGACGTCGAGGTTTCGATTTCGGACTGCTTTCCGCCGCTGCTCAATGCGCTGGTTGCCGCGGTGACTCCCACAGCGGTGCCGCCGCCGATGAGCGCTGCGATGACACCCGTGGCGATGAGCGCGCCCCAGCCTGGCCCACGGCGGGCAGACTTGGCCGGGCGCTGTCGCATTGTCGGCTGGCCACTCGGTGCGGCTGGAGGGAAAGCGCCGGGCTGCGGGGCGTGGTTTCCCGGCTGCTGGTTTCCATAGCCGCCGAGGTGTCCGTTGGCTGGCCGCAGAGCCTCTGCCGGCTGACTGGGCCCAGTTGGGTGGCTTGGGTTCGGCTGTCCCTGCTGATCCGGTGCCGGGGGCTGGCCTGAGCTGCTGTACCGGGGACGCTCGCTGTTGCCGTACCCGTTGTCATAAGGGTTTTCGGGGTGGCGCGGACTGGTCATGAGCGGTCCTTTCTGGTGGTTTCCGGCAGTACGCCCGCGGGAGGGATGGGCAGGTCCACGCGGAAGGTCGCGCCGCCGCCGGGAGTTTCGTGGACGGAGATCTCGCCCTTGTGGGAGTCGATGATCGCCTTGACGATCGACAGTCCAAGGCCGGAACCGCCGGTTGAGCGGTCACGGGAGGAATCCAAGCGATAGAACCGCTCGAACACGCGGTGTGCGACTTCGGGGTCGATGCCTTCGCCGTGGTCGCGCACTTCAATCCGCACGCGTCCGGCGGGGAAGCCTTCGAGGACGTCGGGGACGATGATGCCTCCCGCGCCGGGAGGTGCCAGCGGCTGTTCGGCGGTGGCCGTCCGCTTGTCTGCGGCTGGGCTGTTGTCTGAGGCTGCTATCGCAGCTGCACCCTGCGAGGACGGATCCTTTTCGACCGCCTTGCTCTGCCCCTTGGCGGAAGTCTTGCTCTGGTTTTTGCTTTGGGCTTTGGCATCGGTGCGGCTGCCGTCGCGTTTGAATATGCGGACGGGGCCGGTGACGAAATCGAGAGCACCCCGCGACTGCTTGCCGGCTTCTGCGGTTTCGCCTGCGGCTTCGGCGCTTTCTGGGACATCCACGACACCGACTGCGAAGTCGATTGCGACATCGTCGGCTGTGTGGCGCAGCGCGTTGCCGGCCAGGTTGCTGACCACCTGCCTGAGCTTCGATTCAGCACCTTCGATGAGCGGCAGTTCGGGTGCGTCTTCGCCGTCGAGGCCGATGAACGAAATGTCCCGCTGCGGTGCCTGTGCCGCAGTGTCGGCGGCGGCGTCGCGTACTGCGGCAGCCATGTCGACGGGGCCGATTTCTGCCCGACGCTCGCTGTCGAGCCTGGCGAGCACCACGAGGTCTTCGACGAGGTCGCCCATGCGGATGGATTCAGCCTCGATTCGGCCCATGATCTGGGCGACGTCCTCGGGTTTCTGTACGGCGCCCTGTCGGTAAAGCTCTGCGTAGCCGCGGATGGTGACAAGCGGGGTGCGCAGTTCGTGCGAGGCGTCAGACACGAACTGGCGGATGCGCTTCTCAGAGGCCTTGCGCCCGTCGAAGGAGTCTTCAATGTGTCCGAGCATGGTGTTCAGCGCACTGGACAGGCGACCGAGTTCTGTGGAGGCAGGGTATTCCGTGACGCGCTGCGAGAGATCGCCGGCGGCAATGCGGGAAGCGGTTTTCTCGATGTCGCGCAGCGGTCGGAAGGTATTGGTGATGGCGAAGTAGCCGACACCGCCGACGATCGCCAGGGCGAGCACTCCGATGCCGATCATGGTGCTGCGGGCGTAGTCGCTGATTTCGTCGATGTCTTTGTCGAACGGCAGCGCGATCGCCACGAGCATGTCCGAGTTCTGCAGTGCGAGTGTGCGCACGCGCCACTGCGAGGTGCTGCCGGGCACAGTGAACGGCTGGCTGTGGTTTTCAGCAACTGTCTGTGCGTTGACTTCGGGCAGGTAGGGGACGTTGGTCTCTGACGGTGACACGGGGTCGTAGGCTTCGTGGCCGTCAGCCGTGTAGAACTGCACGTAGTAGGTGCCCGGCAGCATCGAGCTGATGATCTGGTCCTGCGACGTGGTCTGCAGGGGTGCGCGCGTCATGACTTCGTCGGCGGCTCTGATCGCCAGGGCCTGCGATGTCGAGACCAGCCGTTGGTCGGTGCGCTCGATGAGGGATGCGCGCAGGTTCTCCAGGACCCATGCGCTGGTGCCGGTGAGCACGAGCAGCATGAGGGTCATCATGATCGCCAGCAGTTTGCCGGTGAGCGACCAGTCTTGCCACAGGACGTGGGATGGGCGGCGCTGAGCGTGGGTGGTCAAGGTCAGTGTGCTTTCCAATGCAAAGGGGCGAGCCTGCCGGTCCCGCCCCTTGTTGATGGATGTTTACTTGGCGTCTGTGGTCCGCAGCATGTATCCGACTCCCCGCTTGGTCTGGATCATGGGGGTCCATTCGACCTCGATGGGGTTGCCGGCTTCGTCGGTCGTGGGGGCCACGTCGATCTTGCGGCGCAGGTACGAAATATAGGATTCTACGATTCCGGTGTCTCCGCCGAAGTCGTACTCCCACACGTGGTCGAGGATCTGCGATTTCGACAGCACCCGATTCGCGTTGAGCATGAGGTAGCGCAGCAGTTTGAATTCGGTGGGGGACAGGTCGATGAGGATGCCTCCGCGGCGCACCTCGTGGGTGTCGTCGTCGAGTTCGAGTTCGCCGACTTCGATGACCGCGGTCTCTTCTTCTTCGGCGGCGTGGGTGCGGCGCAGGACAGCGCGGATGCGGGCGACGACCTCTTCGAGGCTGAACGGCTTGGTCACGTAGTCGTCACCGCCGACGGTCAGGCCCGTGATCTTGTCCGAGGTGTCATCGCGGGCGGTGAGGAACCCCGCCGGGATGTGGAAGCCGGCCTGGCGCAGACGGCGGGTGACGGTGAAGCCGTCCATGTCCGGCAGCATGACGTCGAGCACCAGGAGGTCCGGCACCTGCTGTTCGGCAAGGCGCAGGGCTTCAGCGCCGTTGGCGGCGGAAATCACTTCGAAGCCGGCAAAGCGGAGGCTGGTGGACAGCAGTTCGCGGATATTGGGTTCGTCGTCGACAACGAGCAGGGTCGCTTCGACTTCCTGCGTGTCGTGGTTGGGGGTCATAGGAGTCGTCATGTGATCAGTCTCCTCTTCGAGTCTGGAGGTTTGCTGGAAGATTCCTGAATGCTATTGTTGCACAGATCACACGGTTGATGCGCGGTTTTTCGCGGGATTGCGCCCACTCGGCTCATGTGTTGGACGGGCAGTCAGCGGCTCTCACAGGAAAGGGCTCGGAGTCTAAGAGGATTCTCAAACTCCGAGCCCTGAAAGCTCTGCGCTGATCAGCGGAAGCCGGCGGAAATGGGCGGGCCGAACCGGTGGGGGTCGGCGTGGTTCCAATCTTCAGCCCAGCTGCGGCGGGGCGTGCCCAGCAGTTCGCCCGGTTCAAGCCAGTCGTACGCTTCGGCGTAGGACTCAACGCGCGATTGCGAGACCCGGCGGAAGATGTGCGACGGGCGCAGCTGGTCGGGGCTGTCGAGGCCGATTGTGGCGATCATCTGCGCCGTTTCCGCAACGGTCGACTTGTGGTAGTGGTACACCTGTTCGGCCTTGTCGTCCACGTCGAGCCCGCGGTACAGGCGGGGGTTCTGCGTGGCAACACCGGTGGGGCACTTGTTGGTGTGGCAGCGCTGAGCCTGAATGCAGCCGGTGGCCATCATCATGGCTCGTGCTGCCAAGCAGTAGTCAGCGCCCTGGGCGATGCGGCGGATAATGTCGGTGCCGGCCACGATCTTTCCGGCCGCGCCGATCTTGATGTGCTGGCGGATGCCAGCGCCGACGAGTGCGTTGTGCATGAGGATGAGGCCCTCGGTCAGCGGGGTGCCCACGTGGTCCTCGTACTCCAGTGGAGCGGCACCGGTGCCGCCCTCCGAACCGTCAACCACGATGAAGTCCGGCAGGATGCCGGTTTCGAGCATTGCCTTGACGATGGCCAGGACATCGGTGCGCAGGCCGACGCAGAGTTTGAATCCGATCGGCTTGCCGCCGGACAGCTCCCGCAGCTGCCCCACGAACTGCATGAGTTCGGTGGGAGTGGTGAACGCCGTGTGCGATGGCGGCGAAATGCAGTCTTTGCCGGGCTCGACACCGCGAGCCTCAACGATTTCAGGGGTGATCTTTTCGGCCGGCAGAACACCGCCGAGGCCGGGCTTGGCGCCCTGCGAGAGCTTGATGAGCACACCCTTGATGTTGGGGTGGACGACCCTCTGGGCGAACATTTCGGGGTTGAAGTTGCCTTCTGGTGTGCGGCATCCGAAGTATCCCGAACCGAATTCCCACACGATGTCTGCGCCGGATTCCAGGTGGTAGCGGGTGACGCCGCCTTCGCCGGATTCCTGGAAGAAGCCGCCCTTGTAGGCGCCGCGGTTCATGGCGCGCACGGCGTTGACGGACAGAGCGCCGTAGGACATTGAGGCGATGTTCAGCAGCGATACGTCAAAGGGCTGCGAGCACTGCGGACCGCCGATGACCACGCGGTGTTCGCCTTCGGGGCGCTTGCCGGGAACAACGGAGTGCAGCAGGTATTCGTAGCCGGAGTCGCGAACTTCGAGTTCCGTGCCGAACGACTTTTCGGCGTGGATTCCCTGTGCGCGTTCATAGATGAGGGCGCGGGCATCGGCGTCATAGGGGCGGCCGTCCCAGTTCCTTTCCACGAAGTACTGCTGGATCATGGGGCGGATCTCTTCCATGAGATACCGCATGTGGCCCAGCAGCGGGTAGATGCGCAGGACGGCCAGGCGGGGCTGGATGACGTCGTAGATCGCCACAGCGAGCAGAGCGGCGAAGACGACGACGGCTATGAGCCACCACAGAGAGTGGAGAACTGCCAGTGCGATGCTGCCGAGGAACAGCAGTGCGACAGCTGTGATCGTGAGAATGGCAAACATGGGTACAACGTTACCGCCCGCTGGTGACTTTGAGGCTGTCGAGGTGGCCGCGATTTCGCCCGTGTCTCGCCGTGCTCTTGACTGACGTGCTTCGGCTTGCTGTCGCGGGAGTCTTGCCCTGTGGGTCCGTGTTGACTTAACTCGGGACCAGCCCTCACGATGATCCGGTGAATCGGAACTTTGTTTTGGGTCTGCTCATCACCCTGGTGTCGTGCTTCCTGTTCGCAATCTGCGCACCTTTGGGCAAGCTCATGTACGCGGGCGATTGGACGCCGGGGCCGGTGACGTTTGTGCGTCTGGCCGGCAGCTGCCTCCTGCTTGCGATTCCGATGTTCATTCAGATGCGCGGCCGCTGGCGTGAAGTGTGGCAGGTCCGCTGGTATGTGCTGACCTACGGTGTCGTGTGCATGTCCGGGGTGCAGCTGCTGTTCTTCTTGGCGGTTGAGCGCATGAGCCCGCCGATCGCGCTGCTGCTTGAGATGACTGCTCCGCTCATGATTGTGCTGTGGGTGTGGGCGAGCACGCGCTTCCGTCCGTCCACTTTGACGTTCATCGGCATTGTCGTCGCGGCGGTGGGTCTGCTCATCATTTTGGATCCGCGCGGCTCGTCAGTTGATCTGCTCGGTGTGTTCTTCGCTTTGTCTGCCGCGGTGTGCTTGGCCGCGTTCTTCGTCATGTCCGCCAAGGCTGACCTGAGCTTTCCGTCGGTGACTCTCATCTGCATCACGATGGGCATTGGTGCTGTCGTGGTGGCTCTCATTACAGCCGTGGGCATTATTCCGGCCGGCATGACCACGCAGGATCTTGATGCGGGCGGCACCATCGTTCCCTGGTGGGTGGTTGCGCTGGCTCTGGTGCTGTGCACCGGCGGGGCATACACGACGGCGGTTGTGGGTGTGCGCTACGTCGGGTCGACCATTTCGAGCTTCTTGAACCTGGTTGAGGTTCCGATGTCGGTGGTCATGGCCTGGATTCTGCTGGGTGACCTGCCGGTGGCGGTGCAGGCGATCGGCGGTGTGTTTGTGCTCCTCGGCGTGGTCTTCGTCAAGCTCGGTGAGAATCGGCAGGAGCGTCGCCGGGTCATTGCACGCACGAACGTCCACCCGGAGACTGCCGAAATGCACTTGGTCGTCGAAGAGGAGGCGCCGGAGGACTGACCGGCTCTGTTCGGGTCCTGTCCGGGGTGGTCGGCAGCTGCCGAGGTGCCGCTGGCGCGGGCCTGCTCTGTTCCGGTTCTGTTCTGGTCAGGCGCTGCTGATGGTGTAGCTGTAGCCCTGTTCTGTGAGGAACCGGCGACGGTGGGCAGCGAATTGTTCGTCGACTGTTTCAGCTGCGACGACCGTGTAGAACGATGCCGCTTGACGGGTTTCTTTGGGCCGCAGGATGCGGCCGAGCCGCTGGGCTTCCTCTTGGCGTGAACCGAAGGAACCGGACACTTGGATGGCGACGGAGGCCTCGGGCAGGTCGACGGAGAAGTTGGCGACTTTCGACACGACGAGCACTTTGATCTCGCCGGTGCGGAATGCTTCGTAGAGCCTCTCGCGTTCAGCTTCGCCGGTTTTGCCGGTCAGCACGGGTGCGTTCAGTTCTTCGCCGAGCTCTTCCAGCTGGTCGAGGTACTGGCCGATGACGAGCACCTGCTGATCGCGGTGGTTTTCCACCAGGCGGCGCACCACGGGGAGTTTGACGTCGCTGGTGGCCGCCAGCCGGTAGCGGTCTTCGCCTTCAGCGCTCGCATAGGCCACGCGGGTGGAGCGGTCTAGGCGCACGCGCACTTCTTCGCAGTGGGCGGTCGCGATGTAGCCGGCGGCTTCGATTTCCTTCCACGGAACTTCGAACTGTTTGGGGCCGATGAGGCTGAACACTTCGTCTTCGCGGCCGTCTTCGCGCACCAGCGTTGCTGTCAGGCCCAGGCGGCGGCGTGCTTGCAGGCCTGCGGTCAGTCGAAAGACGGGTGCGGGCAGCAGGTGCACTTCGTCGTAGATGACCAGGCCCCAGTCGCGCGCATCGAGCAGCTCCAGGTGCAGGTAGGAGCCTTTGCGGCGGGTGGTGAGCACCTGGTAGGTGGCGATGGTGACCGGTCGGATCTCTTTGACCGCGCCGGAGTATTCGCCGATTTCGTCTTCCGTGAGGCTGGTGCGGCGCAGCAGTTCGGCCTTCCACTGTTTGGCGGACACCGAATTGGTCACCAGGATGAGCGTCGTTGTGCTCACCTGCGCCATGGTCGCGGCACCCACAATGGTCTTTCCAGCGCCGCAGGGGAGGACGACAACCCCGGATTCACCGCGCATAAAGGTCTGCACGGCCTCTTCTTGGTACGGCCTCAGGTGCCATTCCTGAAGCCCTCCATGCACCTCGTCAGTTTCAGCCGAGCCCGCACCGGTCCCGCCTGAACCAGCAGAGCTGCCTGGCACCTCGTGGTAGTTGAGGTCGATGCTGTGGGCCTCACCGTCGACGTAGCCGGCGTGGTCGGCCACGGGGTGGCCCAGTTTGAGCAGGCGGAACTTCAGTTCGCCGCGTTCGGAGGGGTACACCTCGACGGTGCCGGGGTCGATCCGGGTGCCGAAGATTCCCTGCATTTCGGGCTGTTCGGCAAGGTTGTCCAGCAGCGCGGTGTCGGAGGATTCGAGAACCAGGCCGTGTACGGGCGAACTGGTCAGCACCAGCACCCCGAAGCGGTCCATGAGGTCGACGATTTCCAGCAGGAGTTCGTGCGGGACGGGGTATTTGGCGTATTCGAGCAGGGTGTCGATGACGGATTCGGCGTCGTGGCCGGAGGCGCGCGCGTTCCACAGTCCCAGCGGAGTGATGGTGTAGGTGTGAATGTATTCGGGTGTGCGCGCCAGCTGGGCGAAAGGCGCGATGGCCGCTGCTGCTTCGGCTGCGTCGGGGTGGCCGGATTCCAGGAGGATTGTGCTGTCGGACTGGACGACGAGGGGGCCTGTCACTGAGTGCCTTCCTCGGCGGGGGTGACGCTGATGATCCGTGACAGTGAGGCGGCGATTTCGCTGCCGTTGCGGATTCCGCGCACTCGTCCGCCGGTGATTGCGGTCGGGGTGAGCGTGATGGTGGTGCTGCTGCCGTCGGCGCGGGCCAGCGTGACTGTCACGCTCTGCTGCCGGTCGATGGCGCTGCGCAGAATACCCGAGGTGGATGCCGGGTCCCCATCGGGGGTTTCTGTGCTGCTGCGCACCCCGGCAATGTAGCGGTCGAGGTCTGCATCGGCAATGCGGGCTGTACGCCGGGTGACGGCGGGCGCGGTTTGCTTGGGCGCGCGCTTCGGCTGTGCTGTGGGCGCTTCAGTCAGGGTCGACGTCCCTGCACCCTCCAGCAGGACGCGCAGGCGGTCGGAGCTGATGCCGGCCAGTGCGACGGTGGGGGCCACACGGGTCAGCTGCGCTGGGATGAGCAGCGGGTCGGCCAGCAGAGCGTCGAGTTCGTCGGGGTCGTCGACGATGACTGCGCCGCGGGCGCTGGCGACCTGCACGCGGTTGAGTCTGGAGGCGACTCCGTCGATGAGGAACTCCAGTGGCTGCGGAACTCCGGTCGAGGAGCATTCGCGCAGCGTGGCGACGATGTCGGTGCGGCTGAGCCCCGTGTGCAGTGCCCTTTCGATGCTCTTTTCGGTGAAGCGGTACACGGTGCCCTGGCCGCGGGTTTCGAAGTCGGCGAGCGAATCGAGTCTTTGCGCGAGGTCGGGGTGGACGGGGCCGGTGGCGACCGCGGTGAGGTCGGATTGAATGACGACGCTTTCGGCGTAGTCAGGCAGCAGTTCGCCGATGGTTCCGGCGAAGTCGGCGGGCACCGTGGCGGCTGATCCCGCGTAGTCGAGTGGCTGTGCGGCCGCTGGCAAGGCTGCGCTCAGGTGCTCGGCAAGCGTGCGGCCAAGAGGGGTCAGCCCGTAGGAGTCGGGTGCGGTCAGGGGAGTGGCGACGAGCCCCAGGAATTCCGCCTCACTGAGCATCTGGGCCAGGGTGTCGCGGTTGAACGCCGGTGCCAGGGGGTAGCGCCACTGCAGGGCAGCTGTGAGGTCGGCAAGCCGAATGCTCGGGGTCTCCCCGGTTTTCTGGTCTGTCGAGGTGCCGGAACCTGTCGAGGTGCCGGTCGAGGTGCCGGGGCGCGGCTGGGGGAGTGGCACCTCGGGAGAGAGGAGGGAGCGCAGCAGTCGGAAGCGAGCCGAGCGGACCGGCGGCAGAGCCGAAGGATGGCCGCCGTAGGGATTGGCGGCGGCGGGTTTGACGACGGAGCCCAGCGGGTGCACGCGGTCGCCGCGGGGCGTGTGGCCGGCGGCGATGTGGGTGATGTCTTCGCCCATGTGCAGCCAGGCGCGCACGAGTGCTGCGTGCAGACTGCCGCGGTCGGTGCGCTTGAGAACGTCGTATTCACTGGTGGGCAGCCACACGGGATCGATGCTGGAACTGTCCACGCCCACCAGGTTGAGCGCACCGCACAGTTCGAGCACGAAGATCGTCTGTGCGTACTCAAGGTCGAGGGCGGAAGCCAGCCGCTGGACGTCGCGCTTGCCGACCCCGCCGGACATCAGCTGGCTGGGCGGATCGGCTTCGATCGCCCTGACGGCAGCGGCGATTGTGCCTCCCGCGGCCCCGGCGGCGGCAGCCTGGGCATTGAGGGCAACGGATTTGGGGATTGGGGTGAGAGCTGGTTCGTCTGGCCGTGAGTATTCCGTCCACTGCGGTGGGCGGGTGGATTCGGCTGCTGAAGTCGGCAGCAGGGCAATCGCTTCGGATTGGAAGCCGAAGAACTCGGCATCACCGGGGGTCCCTGCGGCTGTGTCTTCTGTGCTGTTCTGTGCGGGCCACAGCAGGCCCAGAAGAATCAGACGGTCCAGGACATCTGAGCTCGCTTCCAGAGCAGAGCGGGGAACAACCGGATCAACACGGGCAGCCTTCGCTGCGCGCAGAGCTGTCTGAAGCGCTTCGGCATTGAGCGCCTCAAGGGCAACCGCGACCCCTTTGCGAGTGGAAGCCGAACCGGCCAGGCGGGCAAGTGACGCAGTGTCGGTGCGCACCAGATCGCGCCGGGTGCGGACAAAATCCGCAAACCAGTCGGCCGGGGCGCTGGACAGCCACGCGGTGAAAGTCTGAAAGCCCTTCATCCCTCCGAGTCTAGACGGACCACATAAAGCCGGTGGTTAGAATAGGTGCTCGACCCCGTCGGCAGAGCCACAACACCGAAAGGCCCACAGTGACAACAAGCACGAATGAACAGCGCACATCGTGGACGCTGATCACCGCGCTTGCGCTCATGCTCCTGGGTGCCATCGCACTGGTCGTGGTGATTGTGCAGAGCCTGGCCGTCGGCCACCCATCGAAGATTCTGACCTGGGTGGGAATGATTGCCCCAAGCGCATCGTTCATTCTGTTCCTAGCGTGGCTGACCGCCGCGTTCTACCGCCGCCGCACCTAGAACAGACGCCTAGACCGGCACCCGGGCAGACCGGCCAGACCAGACAGGCCGAACCCGGAGCGGACAGAGCAGACAGGAACACCCGCGGGCACCTCGCCCGCCCAGCCTCCCAGGCACACCCCAACAGACAAGCGGACCCGACCGGCACCTCGTGAGTTCCGGCCCGCAACACCCCAACAGACGCGCACGGAAGTGCGCACAGAAAAGGACAGACAATGCCCACTGGACGCGTGAAGTGGTTTGACTCAGACAAAGGCTTCGGCTTCGTCACAGGAGACGACGGCGAAGAGTTCTTCATGCACTCGTCATCGCTGCCCGACGGCGTGACCGTGCACAAGGGATCTCGCCTCGACTTCGACATCGTGGACTCCCGTCGCGGCCGCCAGGTGCTGCGCGCACGCCTGCTGGACGCTCCGCCGCGCGTGCGCCCCAACCCCGAAAAGACGGCAGATATGATTCAAGATGTCATCTCGATGCTTGATGACACGCTGGCCGGACTGCGACAGGGCCGCTACCCGGACGCGGAATTCTCCGCGAAAGTCGCTGAGGTCCTGCGCCACGTAGCCGACGACCTGGAGGGCTGATGACCAGCTGCTACGCCGAATGGAGGGCCTCGCTGGGGGAGATCAACCCCACGCTGGCCCAGGCGGTCGACACTGCGCGCGCAGCGATCGCCGACATGACAGACGAATCGTCTATTGGCGAGCACCTGGGCGTTGTCGCCGAAGGCGCCTACGCCGCGTCTCACATCTTCGAATGCCGCACCCCCGGCTACCCGGGCTGGTACTGGACGGCGATTCTGGCCCTGGTGCCCGGATCGGAGACCGTCACGGTGTCTGAAACGGCGCTGCTGCCCGGTGAAGATGCGCTCGTCGCACCGGAATGGGTGCCGTGGAAGGACAGGCTGCGCCCGTCTGACATCGGCGCTCGCGATGTCCTGCCGAAAGTCGAAAACGACCCGAACCTTGAACTGGGACTTGAACAGGTCAAGGTCGAACTTGAAGACAACATCGACCAGATCCCCAACTTTGAATTCGGGCTGGGCCGCAAGCGCGTGCTGTCACGCGACGGCATTGCCGCAGCTGCTGCCCGCTGGGCCGAATCCGATTCCGGTCCGGACTCCGAATACGCTTCCGAGGCGTCGGCCAAGTGCCGCACGTGCGGTTTCCTTATGCCGATTGCCGGGTCAGTGCGCACCCAGTTTGGGCTGTGTGCCAACGCGGCATCGCCGTTTGACGGCCGAGTCGTATCGCTGAACAACGGCTGTGGTGCACACTCCGAAACCGACGTCCGTCGACACGACGACGACATCGCAGAACCCGTCATCGACGACCGCCGCGAAGACTTCGAAATGGTCGCTCCGGGTGTTGGTGAGGACGGTGCTGGTGCACCTGGTCGTGAGGTGAGTGGTGCCTCGGGTGGTGAGTCGAGCCGTGAGGTGAGTGGTGCCTCGGGTGGCGACGGCGCTTCGGCAGATGCCGGCACCTCGAACGAAGGCGATGATGCTGAGCGCTGACGCCCAGGTGTGGGCGACCGTCATAGCGTTTGTCGGTCTGGTGATCGGATGCGCAGGCATCATCGTGCCGGTGCTTCCGGGCTCGCTGCTGAACCTGGTCGTGCTGGTCGGCTGGGGTGTTGCGGTGAACTCGACCGCGGGCTGGGTATGCGCTGCGGTCGGGATCGTCATGACAGTCATCGGCGTAACAGCCTCCTGGGTGCTGACGGGCAATCGGCTGAAGAAACTCCAAGTGCCGAACCGGGTTATTGCAATAGCCGCGGTCAGCGCCGTTGTCGGCATGTTCGTTCTGCCCGGGCCGGGGCTGCTCATCGGCTTTGTCGCTGGCCTGTTCATTGCTGAATGGGTGCGGCACTCCACCGCCAGTGAAGCGCTGCAGACCACGAAGGGCACCCTCGTGGCCGTTGGCATCGGGCTGGGCATTGAGCTTCTGTGCGCGGGTGCGGCTTTTGTGTCGCTGACAGTCGGCACTGTCCTGCACTTCAGCACTGTGTGAGCCGGGTGCGGGGGCGTGTAGCCCAGCCCAACCGGTGGCGCGCGCCTAACCCTTCCGGCACCTCGTCCGGTGAGTGAGCCCTCCTGACCCTCCCGGCACCTCGTCCTTAACCCGCTGGCCCCTCGTCCCGTGAGTGCCCCTCAACCCCTCCCAACCTTTCCGGTGCCTCGTACTTTTCAGGGGGACACCGGTTAGCAACGGATCCACGCTTTAGCAGTGGTTGCTAAGTCGCAGATTCCGGCTAAGGGGTGTCTGTTTGTGGCTAACGGGTGTTTTTGTTGCTAACGGGTGTGTGCGCAGGTGCCGAGCACAGCGCGGACCGCCGCTTGAGCAGACAGAAATGGCGAGGCCCCACTATCGGAGCCTCGCCATTTTGCGTTTGCAGACTCAGCCGATTAACGGCAGAACCAGTGCCAGCGAGGCCAGCTGCCTAGCGCTGGCCGCCGCAAGCCAAACGCAGCCTCAGCCGCGCAGAGCGCTGAGTGTGAAGTCGATGCAGTCGAGCAGCGCCTTGATGTCTTCCGGCGGAACCGAAACAAAGGTGGCGATCCGCAGCTGGTTGCGGCCCAGCTTGCGGTAGGGCTCAACGTCGACAACGCCGTTGGCGCGCAGCGTCTTCGCGATCTCTGCGGCGTCGACGGATTCGTCGAAGTCGATGGTGCACACTACGTTCGAACGGTCGTCCGGGTTTTCCACGAACGGACGCGCGACATCGCTCTTCTCAGCCCAGTCGTAGACCAGACCTGCCGATGTCGCGGTGCGTTCAGCAGCCCAAGCCAGACCGCCGTTGCCGTTGAGCCAGTCGATCTGCTCGGCCAGCATGATGAGTGTGGCGACTGCCGGGGTGTTGTAGGTCTGGTTCTTCGCCGAATTGTCAATAGCCGTAACCAGATCCATCGATGCGGGGATCCAACGGCCGAAGCTCTTAAGCGAACGGGCGCGTTCAATTGCACGCGGGCTCATAATGGCGATCCACAGGCCGCCGTCGGAGCCCATGTTCTTCTGCGGCGCGAAGTAGTAGACATCGGTTTCGGCAATGTCGACGTCGAGTCCGCCGGCAGCCGAAGTCGCGTCAATGACAACCAAAGCGTCATCGGCAATGCCTTCGGGCCTGCGCACAGGTGCGGCCGCGCCGGTCGAGGTTTCGTTGTGCGGCCACGCGTAGACGTCAGCGCCGTCAACCGCGGTGGGTACAGCAACCGAACCCGGCTGTGCTTCGAAAACAGTGGAGTCGTCGAGGAACGGGGTCGTGTCGGTTGCCTTGGCGAACTTGTTTCCGAATTCGCCGAAGGAACCGTGGGCGGCCTTCCTGCGCACCAGTCCGAAAGATGCGGCGTCCCAGAAGGCGGTGGAGCCGCCGTTGCCGAGCACCACCTCGTACCCCTCGGGGAGGTTGTACAGTTCGGTCAGTCCGGCGCGGATGCGTCCGACGATGTTCTTCACGGGCGCCTGACGGTGCGAGGTGCCCATAACGGTTGTGGCAGCGTCTGCCAGGGCGGTCATCTGTTCGGGGCGAATGCGAGCGGGGCCAGCGCCGAAACGTCCGTCGGCGGGCAGCAGCTCTTCTGGAATTGTGATCACGCTTTCATCGTAGTCAGGCCCTGCTCGCTGGTCGGACAGGCCCCGTGCGCGCCTGGCGCTCGCGGGTAGTCTGGGAACATGATCGACATCCCGGATTCCCTGGCCGAACTCGCACAGCAGCGCATTGAATACGGTGCTGACGATCTTGACCACCTTGAGAAGACGCCGTTTGAGCAGTTCGCCGCGTGGTACGACTACGTCCATGAACACCTGCGCGAACCCAACGCGATGGTTGTCGCCACCGCGGATGACACGGGTCCGACCGCCCGCCTTGTGCTGTTGAAGAGCTTTGATGAGCGCGGCTTCGTCTTCTACTCCCACTACACGTCCCCCAAGGGCGCGCAGCTTGCGCAGTCACCGCGTGCCTCACTCGTGTTTCCGTGGCACGAGCTCAGCCGCCAGGTGCGCGTGCGGGCTGTTGTCGAAAAGGTCTCGCCGGAAGAGTCGGATGCCTATTTCGCACAGCGTCCCCGCGGTTCGCAGATCGGGGCGGTCGCCTCCCATCAGTCCCAGCCGGTGCGCAGCAGGTCTGTTCTTGAGAAGCGCTATCAGGATGTCGAGGCGGAGCTTGCGGGCCGCCCGGTCGAGCGGCCTGACACGTGGGGCGGGTATCTGCTTCGTCCCTTCGAGATCGAGTTCTGGCAGGGCATGGAGAACCGGATGCACGACCGGTGCGTTTTCACCAGTCGTTCGGGCGCTCCAGCCGATTTGGCGGACGCGTCCCAGTGGTCGGTTGCCCGCCTGGAGCCGTGAGCACCCGCCTGGAGCCCTAAGCCGCACGGGCAGCGTTAGGTGTCGGCCTGACAAGCGCAGGCCCGCCCAACGCAGGCCGCCCACAGCTGCAACAAGCTGAGCCTCCCCACGCATAAGCCTGTGCGTATATTTGTATAGTCAGCCTTCGGACTCGATGGTGAACGGAGAAGCATGCAGGACCTGATCGACACTACGGAGATGTATCTCAAGGCCGTTACGGAGCTTGAGGAGCAGAAGGTTGTTCCGCTGCGTGCGCGGATTGCTGAGCGTTTGGGGCATTCGGGTCCGACTGTGTCGCAGACGGTGGCTCGTTTGGAGCGCGATGGCCTTCTTGTTGTCGGCCGTGACCGTCGTCTGGAACTGACTGAACAGGGGCAGGCGCTCGCCACGAGCGTTATGCGCAAGCACCGCTTGGCTGAGCGGCTGCTGTCTGATGTCATCGGCCTGGAGTGGCCCAAGGTGCACAATGAGGCGTGCCGTTGGGAGCACGTGATGAGTGACGAGGTCACGGATAAGCTCGTTGCGATCCTGCCGGATGCCACCACGAGTCCGTACGGCAACCCGATTCCCGGCGCGGATGTCGATTCTGATGACGATGCGCTCCCGGCTTCTGAGCTTTCGCTGCGCGCGGGTAACAAGAGGGTGCGGATTGTGTGCTTCGCGGAGCCGCTGCAGGTCGATGAGAATCTGTTGGCTCAGTGTGAGCGCACTGGCATTGTTCCGGGCGCCGAGGTGGAGGTCTCGGCTAGCGGGGACTACGTGACTTTCGCTGTTTCCGGGAATGACGAGGTGCTGGATCTGCCTTCTGAGATGGCAGAGAACGTCCACGTTATTGTTGTGTAACAAGAATTACACCGTTTTATAACGGTCTCTGACCTGCATAAATACTGTTCTGAGCGGACTCTCAGTCGCATCGCTGTTATTTAAATGTGACTTTCAGGTCTCGATTGTGTAACGTTCCGTTCTGTACTTCAACAGGATTTCGACGTGCAGGGAGAATCACGTGGCTCAGAAGAAGCACGGACGCAGGGCGGCTGACACCAAGGTCAGGACCCCGCTGTCTGATCTGACGGACCTCCTCCGCTCCGACTCCAATGTCCTAGGCAAACGCGCCGCTGTTGCGGCCGCCGGTGCCGGTCTGGCTCTGAGCGTTGCCGTTCCCACGGTTTCGGAAGCCGGTAATGAAGCCGAGGCGGAGGCTGTTTCCGCGGCTCCTGCCGAAGACGACTTCAAGGCACAGGACAAGGTTGTTGTCGAAGGCAAGGCTGATGGAGCTCTTGCTGGTGCCGCAGAGGTTTCGGCTGTCACCGCTTCGAAGGCTCCTAAACCTGCTCCGGCACCCGATGTCGCTGGCAGTTCCGATGACGCAGGCAGTGCGGCAGGCTCTGGTTCTAAGGCGGCTGCTAAGGGCGCTGAGTCTTCGGGCGATGTTGACGTTCCTTCGGGTTCGAAGGCTCAGAAGGTTGTCTCGATCGCCAAGAGCTACGTGGGCACCCCGTATGTTTGGGGTGGAAACACTCCGTCCGGTTGGGACTGCTCCGGCTTTACCCGCTATGTCTACGGCAAGGTTGGCGTGAGTCTGCCGCGCAGCTCCGGCGCGCAGAAGGGTGTGGGCAAGGTTGTCCCGCGTTCGCAGGCGCAGCCCGGCGACCTCATGTGGCACCCCGGCCACGTCGGCATCTACGCCGGCAACGGCAAGATGATCGATGCCCGCAATAAGCGCAAGGGCACGGTTTACACCTCGGCATCGTGGATGAGTGACGCGGTCTACATCCGCGTTCTGTGACGCTTTCTCAACACAAGCGAGCCTGGCTGTGACCAAAACGCCGCAGAAACCTGAGAATTTCAGCCGGAAACCTGAGAGTTTTTCACTTTCCGTGATCTTAATGTGATTTTCTGTTGCAAGTCCGTTATTGTCTGACGAGTGCCAGCGAAAGCCCGTCAGGGCTCAGCGAATAAGATTTGGAGAACACGTGGCTGTAAAGAAGCGAGGACGTCGCGCCGCCGACACCAAGGTCAAGACGCCTCTGACTGAAATTACAGAAGCTCTGAGCGCCAACTCGGGTGCTCTTGGCAAGCGCGCGGCTGTTGCCGCCGCTGCGGGTGGTCTGGTCATTGCGGCTGTTGCCCCGACCGAATTCGGCGATGGCGATGCCAACGCCGAGGCAACGGCGCAGGCTCCGGAGGGTGACGCCTCGGAAACCAGCTCGCAGGCCGGCTTTACGGTTGACACCGCTGATTCAAAGGCCCCCGTTGCCGGTGCCGCTGTCGCATCTCCCGTGACCGCGACCAAGGCTCCGGAAGCTCCGGTTGAAGCTCCCGCCGCTGGTGACGGCGCGGCTCAGCAGAGCTCGAACTCGACCGGCGGCTCGTCCTCGAACTCGACCGGCACCTCGGCATCGGAGTCGAGCAGCAGCTCCTCCTCGAAGGGTGCAAAGAAGTCCAGCGGTGCATCGAAGAACGTTTCGGTGCCCGACGGCCCCAAGGCTCAGCAGGTCCTCGCTATTGCGAAGCAGTATGTCGGTACTCCGTATGTTTCCGGTGGCAGCTCGCCGTCCGGTTGGGACTGCTCCGGCTTCACCAGCTACGTCTACGGCAAGGTCGGCGTCAAGCTGCCGCGCACCTCGACTGCGCAGAGGAGCGCTGGCAAGACCGTGTCGCGTTCGGCTGCCAAGCCCGGCGACATCATTTGGTCGCCCGGCCACGTGGGCATCTACGCCGGCAACGGCATGATGTACGACGCCGGCAACCCCCGCGTCAAGACCAGCTACCGTTCGATCGACTGGATGACCAAGCAGGGCGCGAAGTTCATTCGCGTTCTCTGATCTGCACTTTCAGTGATCTGATTTTTCACGAAAACCCCGAGCCTGAGTGCTCGGGGTTTTTGCTGTCCGTGCGGTCTTTCGACACCTGCAGTTCACGTCGATGTCGTTGACGTTCACGGCGTCGTGTGTAGCGTGGTTCTCGTCACGTCGTGCTGGCCGAGTACGACCTGAACCTAGGTGGAACTGATGAAGACCCTCGTTCTGAACGCCGGATACGAGCCGATGTCGGTAGTGTCCTTTAAGCGGGCGGTTGTTCTGGTTCTGGCGGGCCGCGCCACGGTCCTCGCAGCTTCCGGAGCTCGCGTTCGCAGCGAACACCTCGATATTGAACAGCCGGCCGTTATTCTGCTGACTCGATACATTCGCCCGCCCGCGGGGCGTGTGACACAGCCGTCACGCAAAGCTGTGCTGCGGCGCGATCACAACAGATGCGGATACTGCGGCAAGCCCGCGGGAACCATCGACCACATCCTTCCGCGCTCTCGCGGCGGCCAGAACACGTGGGAGAACCTGGTTGCATGCTGCCGCGATTGCAATAACCGCAAAGCCGACAGGACCCCGCAGGAAATGGGGTGGCAGCTGCAGATGACGCCCAGGCCTCCGGACTACGGCAGCTGCTGGCTGCGTGATCTTGAGCGTCCGGCACCGGCCTGGCAGCCGTTCCTTAACCTGGCCGAGCACGGTGAGCTGACTTCGGTCGCATAGTGACCGACTGCACATTCTGCGGCTCCGGCCGATAGAATTGCGGTATCAGCAGGCGGATGCCTGAACCAACCGATGTAAGAGGACCCGCAGTGTCACCTGAGAACAATCTTCCGGACGTCGCAGACGCCCAGGCCATCGTCGTCGGCATCGACGGTTCCGATGCGAGCCTCAACGCTCTTGACTTCGCGGTCACCGAAGCGAAGGCCACGGGCCGCTCTATCCGACTGGTCGGTGCCTACACAATCCCGTCGGTCGCTGCTGCGACAATCGACGTTTCCTATGTGCCGATTGACGATTCCGCTGTGCGCGCCGCGGTGACCGAATCGCTGAAGTCTGCCGCTGAAAAGGTCAAGGCCGCGGGGGTTTCGGTCGAAGCCGTCATCGAGATCGGCGACGCGGCAGGTGTTCTGGTGGACGAATCCGCGCAAGCGTCGCTGGCTGTTGTCGGCTCGCGCGGTCGCGGTGGTTTTGCCGGTCGCCTGCTGGGCACCGTGTCCTCCGCGCTTCCTGCTCACTCGCACTGCCCGACCATCGTGGTGCCCGTCGGCTGGTCAAAGGACCAGGAACGCGCACCTAAGCAGACGTCGTCGTTCCCGCTGGCAGATTCTGCCGGTACGCACTTCCAGTTCGACGAACAGTCCGAAACGATCGAAGGGCCGAACTTTGAAGGCCGCGTGGTCGTGGGTGTTGATGCCATGGGCAAGGAATCGCCTGCGCTGTGGAAAGCTGCCGAGCTTGCTGAGGAGCGCGGCACCCCGCTGACCGTTATGGGAGTCATCACCACCTCGATCGTCGGTCCGGAATGGCTGCCCAGCACGGAAGAGCTCAAGAAGTTCGTTGAGCGCGGAACCGACAAGCTCGAAGCGGCCTGCAAGTCTGTGCGGGAAAAGCACCCGGATCTTGAAGTCGGCTGGATGCTGCTGGACGGTCAGCCCTCAGAGGCTCTGGTCCGTGCGTCTGACACGGCGGACATCCTGGTGGTTGGCACGCGCGGCCGCGGTGGTTTCGCTGGTCTGCTGCTGGGCTCGACCTCACAGTCGGTGCTGCCGTATTCGCACTGCCCGACCATGGTTGTCAGCGTCAAGCGCGACTGATTTTGTTTCCGCTCGCAGCTCAGTGCATGAGTGCAGCGCTGTGAGCGTACGAGGACAGCCGGCCGGCGGATGCCCGGTCGGCTGTCTCAGTTTCGAGGAGTACAGTTGCTCCTGTTCCCAAACACTCCATTTCCAGTAGGACTTGCTGTGCGCTTTTCTTCTGTTGGCTGCATTCTCGCGGCCTCACTTATCTTCACCGGCTGCGCCATCAAAGGCGGTGACAAGCCGGGACCTCAGGTTTCGCAGGAAGATGTGACGATCCCGGCCGAACGAGTGAAAGAGGAGCTTCCCACGCTGCTGCGCAGCTACGCGGTTCAGACGAAAGAAGCTTCGGTCAATCTGTTCGGAATTCCGGGACAGGATTCGCTGAACGAAGCGATGGAAGAGGCTGCTCTGAAGGCGCTGGAAGAAGCTGGTGCGTTCAAGGGACGCAAGGCTTTCCAGCCGGAGGTCACCTCACCGGAGAAACGCTGGGACGAAGCTGACTACCTTGCCCTCGACGGCCTGCCGGCTGAGGGTGAAAACACGGAAGCCTCTGATGCGGGCACCGCTGGCAGTGACCCCAGTGATGCTGGGGCAGAGGACGGTTCGCAGCCGACCGACGGCGCGGACAGCACGGCCGGCGGTTCGACAGCGAGTGTGGAGTCCCACATCGTCGGTGCTGGTGGCGATTTCCTTGTCACCCAGCTGGATGTTCGTGCTGCCGGCACCACCACCAGCCAGCAGTTTTTGACGGACACGAAGAACAACGTCACCAAGCCGATTGATTCGATCAAGGCTGAAGGTGTTGAGGGACAGATCGCTGTTGCAGGCGACAAGATCTCCGTCGGCGGTGAGGAGGCCGGTGACGACAAGCTCAGCGAGTCCGGTAAGAAGCTTGCCGGAGTGCTGGGTGAGGGTCTGACGATCGAGGCCAAGGAAAACCCGTACCTGCCTGACTTCACATGCGCCCTTCTGCCGTGTGCGGCTATGACCTATGACGACGGTCCCGCTGATGAAGCACTGACCAAGCGTCTGGGCGATGCTCTTGACGAAGCTAAGGTGCGCGCCACGTTCTTCGACATCGGCCGCAGTGTGGAGAATCTGCCGGAGAACACGCGTACGCTGTTCGAAGCCGGTCACGAAATGGAAAACCACTCGTTCTCCCACCCTGTTCTGAGCAAGCTGTCGGCTGACAAACAGAAGTCGGAAATCGACAAGACCGACAAAGCTGTGTACGACGCAACCGGCGAATATCCGACCATGCTGCGCCCGCCCTACGGTGCTTCGAACAAGCGCCTGAACACAGTGGTGCAGGGGGATGGAACACTTGGTGAATCCGCCGGTGCGAAGGCAACGGCCGAGCCGACGGGGCAGGCTGACAGCAGCGGCGCGCCCACGAGCAGCGAATCGCCGACTGGAGACCCGACGGGCGACAGCTCAGAACAGAACAGTTCGGACCAGCCGACGGCCGGCGGCAAGGCCAAGAAAGCTGACGGTGTGAAGACCGAGCACGGCAAGGCGATCATCATGTGGGATGTCGACACCCTCGACTGGCAGCACCGCGATCCCGCCTACGTAACACAGGTGGCTCTGTCGAACACCAAGCCGGGGTCGATCGTGCTGATGCACGCTATCCACCCGACGACGATCGATGCTTCGCCAGGAATCTTCTCCGGTCTGCAGGACAAGGGCTTCTACCTGGTGCCGGTCGGCTACATGTTCAAGGACATGAAGCTTGAAGCGGGTAAGGAATACTTCTGCCGCGGCTACCACGGTCAGCTGTGCTCGACGCCGGAACACCCGTTCATTGAAAAGGACAGCTGACCGCTTGCCCTTCTGCTCTCACGTGCAAAAACTCGAGGAATCCATGTCGGATTCCTCGAGTTTTTGACCACCGGAGCAGAGTTCGCTCCTCGGCGCCCCCGGCAGGATTCGAACCTGCGACACCCGCTTTAGGAGAGCGGTGCTCTATCCCCTGAGCTACGGGGGCAACGCGGAACAGTTTAGCGGACATCGTCGGTGCTGATGACACCCCGGTCATGGACCGCCACACCTGAACCCAGTACGGGCTGCCGCAACACAAGGTACGAGGCGCCGCTTCCGCAGGCAGGGGAGTGCTCGGTGGGGAATGACGAGGCGCCGCTTCCGCAGGCAGGGGACCTCCGCCTCGGGCCTGGAAGCTGAGATTCCTGAGTGCCGATTCCGGATGCTGGGAGTGACGGAGGCGACAGTGGGCTAGCCTGTGTGGTCGGACTTTTGGCGCTGCACGCGGCGCCTGCAGTGTGATTTAACGACGTACACAAGGAGATGCCGATGGCTGAATCTGCAGCCGATTCCCATTCCGCTGCCGGCAACGGCAGTGGCGACAGGGCCAACGTAACGACCGTCAAAGCGGAGTCGAAGAAGGTTCGCTGGACGAATGTCGGCCGTTTTGCGGGTGCGTCGATCGCGTATCTGATCGGCTCTGGTTTTGCGACGGGTCAGGAGACCCTGCAGTTCTTCGCGTCCTTCGGGATCGTCGGCATGATCGGCGGTGTCATTTCGACTCTGCTGTTCATGACTGTCGGTGCGCTCATTATGCGCAAGGGGCACGAACTGCAGCTTGAACTGTCCTCCGAGGTGTTCCGCTACTACGTGGGCCGTTTCCTCGGCACGGTGCTTGAGTGGTTTGCGGTTCTGTACTCGTTCTCTGTTGCCGTCATCATGGTCTCCGGTGCGGGCGCGGTGCTCAATGAGCTGACCGGTCTGCCCAACTGGATCGGTGTTGTCGGCATGGGCCTGCTCGGCCTCGCCACCGTTCTGGCAGGCCTTGAGCGTCTGGTGGACATCATCGGCGCCATAGGCCCGATCATCATTGTTTTCACGGTGATTGTCGGAACCATCATCTTTGTGCGCGACTTCGGTGAACTGGCGAATCAGCCGATTTTCGACAACCTTCCCGAGGCGGCGCAGAGCGCGCAGACCACCGGCAACTTTGCGTGGTCTGCAATTCTGTACGTCAGCTTCAACATGCTGTTGGGCATGGTGTTCTTCTCGCAGCTGGGCAAGGAAGCCACGAGCAAGCGCGAGGCGGGAATTTCCGGAGCTCTCGGCGGCCTGGGTCTGGGCATCGGTGTTCTCATGATCACCCTTGCGATCCTGACCAACCTCACGCTGGCACTCGATAAGGAAGTTCCGACCCTGGCTCTGGGGCAGACGATCCACCCGGCTGTTGGCGTGGCCTTCGCGGTCGTGGTCATACTGGGCATCTATTCGACCGCGACTCCGCTGTACTGGGTTGTGAAGAACCAGGTGATGAACTTTGTTCCGCGTTCGTGGAACGTCGTTGTCACTGTCCTCATCTGTGCTGCGCTGATCGCCTGCGGCTTCCTGCCGTTCAGCGTTCTGGTCGACAAGATCTACGGAACCGTCGGCTACGTGGGCTGTGCGCTGATCATCGTGATCATTGCGCGCACGATCTACGATTCGGTGCGCAAACGCCGCACCGCCTGACACGAGCAGCGCCTAACCCGAGCGCTAT
>CABTZE010000008.1 GCA_902489215.1 uncultured Brevibacterium sp. | reverse complement strand
GGTCAACCGCTCCTCGGTTTTCTCACCGGCCACCCTGCCGCTGGGGTGGAACCCGCTGCGCCCGTCGTGGGGAGAGCCGTACATCAGTCAGGTGCGCCGCATGCAGGCAGCGATGTTCACTCTGCGCAACAGGGTGGAGGCCGTGGCGAAGGCCGAGGGTCTCGATGTTGTCGACGGTGTCATCGTCAGCCACCAGCTGCCCATCTGGATGTCCCGCATGGCGGCCGAAGGCAGGCCTTTGGCGCACGATCCGCGCAACCGCGAATGCAACTTGGGCTCTGTGACCACTCTGAGCTTTGACGGCGCCAAGCTCGTCGGCGTTGACTACACCGACGTCAATGCCGACCTGCAGCCAAAGAAGGCGGTGGCAGGAGCATGAGGCCCGCAGCTTCATCGGCAGTGCGCACCGACATCCGCAAGCACGTCCGCCGCGCAGTGGGCGCTGTTTTTGCCTGCGCGCTGGCGGCGGGGCTCGTGGCTTGCAGCAACACAGAAACCGGGGGAGTGGCCGAACAGGCAGGCTCCCAGCAGGGCTACGTGTCCGGCAGCGGGGTTGTCACGCAGATCCCGAAGAGCGAGCGCACAGATCCGATCGACCTCGAATTCACTCAGCTGGACGGTAAGAAGACCTCGCTTGCGGACATTCGCAAGGACGGCAACATCACGGTGATCAACCTGTGGTACGCCGCATGCCCGCCTTGCCGCAAAGAAGCTCCGGAACTGGAAGAGGTTGCCGAGAAGTACAAGGGCAAAGCACAGCTGATCGGCGCAAACGTGCGTGATCAAGAAGCTGCGGCGCAGGCTTTTGTCGACAACTTCAATGTGTCCTATCCCGTCATGCTCGACAGCAACGGCGAAATGGTCGGACTGCTGTCCGATGTTCTGCCGCCGCGAGCAACCCCGTCGACCGTTGTCCTCGATTCCGAGGGGCGGCCGGCTGCACGCGTTGTCGGCGCCGTTGAAGCATCCACGCTCAGCGGTCTGATCGACGACACGATGAAAGAAGACTGACGGTGTTCCCCGCCGGGACGGTGCAGGCGGCCGAGGTGGTGCATGCCTCTGGACTCGCGCAGGCTGCTGACCTTGGTTCGGCGTTCGCGCAGACGGTTCTCAACGGACCACTGCTGCTGGCCATGGCGGTCGCAGCGATTGCCGGGCTCGTTTCATTCCTGTCGCCCTGCGTGCTGCCGTTGGTGCCCGGCTACATCGGCTATGTCACCGGGATGACCGGGACAACGGTCGAGGAGAAGCGCACCTCGACAGTGCTCGGTGGGGTTGGTCTTTTTGTCCTGGGCTTTGCCGCTGTCTACGTTGCCCTGGGCGCAGCCTTTGGGGCTCTCGGCAGTCTGCTCAACGACTGGATCGGCATTGTCACTCGCGTGATGGGCGTGGCCGTCATCCTGGCCGGCGTTGTCTTCTTGGGCGGTATCCGCGCTTTTCAGACCAATAAGCCGATTGCCAAACGGCCCAAGGCCGGGCTGTGGGGTGCCCCGCTGCTCGGTGCGGCTTTCGCACTCAGCTGGGCGCCCTGCATCGGGCCCACCCTGGCGGCGGTGCTCGCCCTGTCCACGGGCTTCGGCGCTGACGGCGGAACCGGCCGCGGCATGCTTCTGACCTTCACGTACTGCGTGGGGCTCGGCCTGCCCTTCCTGATCGTGGCCTACCTGCTGCACAAGGGCATGGGTCGCCTGGCATTCCTCCGCAGGCACCAGCGCGGCATCGTCATCTTCGGCGGTGTCATGCTGATTCTGCTGGGCCTGCTCATGGTCACAGGCCTGTGGGACATCATCATGAACAACATGCAGAACCTCATCGGCGGATTTGAAACGGTGGTGTGATGACTGACAAACCGACGACACAAGACGCGACCGCGAAAAGCACCGCGGCGCGTAAGTCGTCTCAGAAGGCGCCGGACATCGGCTTCGTCGGCATGCTCCGGTGGGCGTGGCGCCAGCTGACCACCATGAGATTCGCGCTCATCCTGCTGCTTGTCTTGGCACTGGCGGCTATTCCCGGATCGCTCCTGCCACAGCGCATCCAGGACCCCGCCAAGGTTCAGAACTTCATCATCGACAACGGCCGGACCGGCGAAATCCTCGACAAGTTCCAGATGTTCGACGTCTATTCGTCGTTCTGGTTCTCCGCCGTCTACATCCTGCTGATGATTTCTCTGGTGGGCTGTATTCTGCCGCGCACCAAACAGCACTGGAAGGCCATGCGCTCGCAGCCGCCGAAGGCCCCGCGCAGGCTCACCAGGATGCCCGGCTACCAGACCTTCGCCAGCACAGCGCCGGCTGAGGAGATCCTCGACACAGCACAGGATTACCTGAAGAAGAACGGCTATCGCACCGTCAATCGCGGCGACCACATCGCTGCCGAACGCGGATATCTGAGAGAAACCGGCAACCTGCTCTTCCACCTCGGCATCTTGGGCGCGACGATCGTCATGGCGATCGGTGCGATCTTCGGCTACGGCGGCCAGCGCGTGCTTGTCGAAGGTGACACGTTCACCAACTCGCTGGTGTCCTATGACTCGTTTGAACCCGGCCGGTACTTCGACGCCGACAACCTGACGAACTTCCGCCTGCGTTTGGAAAGCTTCGATGCGAAGTTCGACTCGACCAGCGAAGGCGCCCAGTTCGGTCAGCCGCGCGCATTCGAAGCCGTCATCACGGAAACCAAAGACGGCGTTTCAACAAAGCACAACCTCAAGGTCAACGAGCCCATCCGCGTGGACGGCGCACGCGTGTACCTGACCGGCAACGGCTATGCGCCAGTCGTGACAGTGCGCGACGCACAGGGCAAGGTGACCTACTCCGGGCCCGTGGTGTTCGTCCCCGAAGACGGTTCCTACACCTCGCGCGGTGTCATCAAAGTTCCCGACACAGGGCCCGGCAAAGACCAGCTGGGCTTTTCGGGCATCCTGCTGCCCACTGCCGGCGTCAACGACAAGGGCGAGCTGTACTCGCAGTTCGCAGAGCTGCGCAACCCCGTGCTCGTCATGAACCTCTACAAGGGCGACCTCGGCCTGGACACCGGCATTCCGCAGAACGTCTACGAACTCGACACCGCGGGCATGGAAGCCGTCAACGGTCCCGATGGTCAGCAGTGGATCACCCAGATGCAGCCGGGAGACACGGCGGAGCTTCCCGACGGGCTGGGCACAATCGAGTTTGAGCGGATTGCGAAGTTCGTCAGCCTCGACGTTCGCCACGATCCCGTGCAGGGACTCATGCTCGCAGTGACCACACTGATGTTCATCGGCCTCGCACTGGCCATGTTCATCCCGCGCCGCCGCATGTGGGTGCGAGTGCGCGACGGAGAAGTCGAAATCGGTTCTCTTGCCCGCAGCGAAGACCCACGCGTCAAACAGGCGGCAGAACGCTGTGGCGTAGAATTGCAAGACAGTCTTTCGTCTGCTGATCACCAACCCGCGGAGGGATAAGTGGAAGTCAACGTCACGCTCGCCAGCTGGTCAATGCTTCTGATCTATTCAGCTGGTGCGGTCTATGCGCTCGCCTTCATCATCTACGCTTTTGACCTTTTCGGAGGCAAGAAGAAGCGTGCTGGGAAGGGCGCTGGATCCGCTGGCGCTTCGGCGAGAGGTTCGGCTGGTGCAGCGAAAGGTGCCAAGCGCACCGCGCGTACGCGCACCTCGGCTGAAGCCGGTTCGGCGGGCGATGACGGTGCTGTTGGCACACTGGTGCAGGAAAACCTCGACGGTCCCGCTGACCGGGTGTACTCCAACCGTGTTGACGATGCGGGTGACGGCAGTGGTCACGTCGATGGCTCCGCTGCCGGAGGCGCCGCTGAACGTCGCGTGTTTGCCAATGTCGGCACGTCCCTGACGGTTCTGGCGCTGCTTCTGCACATTGCTTCGATTGTCACGCGCGGCTTGTCGGTCATGCGCGCACCGTGGGGCAACATGATGGAGTACGCGCTGATTGCCAGCGCTGTTGCCGGTGTTGTCTATGCTGTGACGCTGCGCTACAAGGATGTTCGCTACCTGGGCACGTTCGTCACCGGGTTCCTTCTGGTGTCAATCGGCCTTGCGACGACGGTCTTCTACACGCCTGCGGCTCCGCTGGTTCCAGCGCTGCAGTCGTACTGGATTCTCATCCACGTTCCGATCGCCATTCTGTCGACCGGCCTGCTGACGGTTTCGGCCGCGCTGGCTACGGTGCAGCTGCTGCAGGGCGCACGTGAAAAGCGTGTCGCCGCCGGGCGTGATGCCGGCTGGCTGTCGTTCCTCGAGCGCATGCCGCGTGCCGCGTCGATCGAAGCTGTGTCGTACCGCCTTGCCGCGGTCGGCTTCATCACGTGGACGTTCACCGTGATCGCCGGCGCCATTTGGGCTGAAGTCGCTTGGGGCCGCTATTGGGGTTGGGATGCCAAAGAGATCTGGTCGTTCGTCATCTGGGTTGTCTACGCGGCATACCTGCACTCGCGTGCCACCCGCGGTCTGCGCCTGACGACGATCGCCTGGCTCAACCTGATCGGCTTCATCACGATCATCTTCAACTTCACGGTCGTGAACGTGTACTTCAACGGCCTGCACTCATACTCGGGCCTGTGATTCTCTAGCCGGTTCAGCTCCAGCAGCTGGCGGCGCTGCAGCGGGTGCATCTGCTCTGTGCGGATGCACCCGCTGTGTTTTGTGTGCGGGAACAGAAAAGAGCACGAGGTGCCGGTCGGGTGCCAGGGGAGTGGCACCTCGTGATTGGGAGGGTTGGAGAGGTGCCGAAGTGCCGCTCAGCTGTCGCTGCGGGGCGCCTCTTCATCAGGTTCAGGCCCGTCATCTTCCGAACGGCTGCCATCACCCTTCGAGTACGTGCGCGGCTCCGGTCCGTCGCCGCGGAGTTTTTCGGCCCTGCGCTGTTCTTCCTGCTGGCGCTGCAGTTCGCGCAGGCGGCGCAGTTCAAGGTCGTCGGAGATCTTCTTGAGGTACTCCGGGTCGTTGTCAGGGGCGGCGGGCACAGCCTTGTCAGCATCGGCTTTCTGCGCAAGTCCCCCGCGTCCGAACAGGAACCACAGCACAATTCCCACAATCGGCAGGAACAGGATGATCGCAGCCCAAGCCGCCTTCGGCATCATCTTGACCCGGGAAGAGTCAAAGGAAATACAGTCGAAAAGGCTGTACAGGGCAAGAGCCGTGTAAATGACGATGATTGCGATCAGCAGGCGGGCCATGCACCCCATGGTAGTGGCACCCACCCGACTAGAATGAAGGCACCATGCGTGATTTCCTTCTGTACAACGCCGCCCGGATCGGCCTGCTGGCCGTTTCTGTCGCTGTCATCTGGTACTTCAGCGGCCCCAGCCTTCTGTCGACAATCGTTGCCGTCATTGTCGCGACCCTGCTGAGCTATCTGCTGCTCAACGGGATGAAGCAGAAAGCCATCCAGTCGATGACGGAGTGGACTGCTCAGCGCAGGAACCGCGGTCCTAAGGCCGGCAGCGACGAAGCAATCGAAGACGAAATCGACGAACAGCACCGCTGAACCCACCCGCAGGCAGCATGCTCGCTCAGAGCGCCAGCCCCAAGCTCAGCTGCACCGCGTAGACGAGTGCGGCCACACTGGTGTGCTTAATCGCCGGGACCAGCGCCTGACCGGTCTTCTGGTGGACGAGTGCGCGCACGGGTTTCACCACGAGGACGATTGAGACGATTGCCAGAAGCGCTCCCGAATAGCCGGTGAGGATCGGCACTATCAGCAGCGGGTACGGCAGGAAGACCAGTGCCAGATAGGCGATGCGCGAACGACGGTCACCCAGAAGCACAGCGAGTGTGCGTTTGCCTGCCTCGATGTCGGTGGGGATATCGCGCAGGTTGTTGACCATGAGCACAGCGCACGCATAGAGGCCCACGGCAACGGCTCCGGCCCAGGCGGCAACACTGACACCGCCGGCCATCGTGTACGTGGTGCCGAGAGTCGCCACGAGCCCAAAGAAGATGAAAACAAAGACTTCGCCCAGGGCCATGTAGCCGTAGGGGTGTTTGCCGCCCGTGTAGTACCAGGCTGCAAGAACCGCGGCCACGCCCACCAGGAGCATCCACCAGGCGGCCGACAGGATCGTCAGCAGGAGCCCCGCAAAGCCGGCAATGCCAAAACATATGAAGGCTGCCCGTTTGACCTGTTCGGGTGGGATGAGCCCGCTGGCGGTAAGTCGCATAGGGCCCACGCGGTCGTCGTCGGTGCCGCGAATGCCGTCGGAATAGTCATTCGCGTAGTTCGAGCCGATCTGCAGAGCCAAAGCCACAATGAGGGCCAGCAGGGCCTTGAACAGAAGCATCCACCCGTTGACGTTGTCGTCGACCGTGGGGTCCACTGAGCCGATCACCAGGTGAGACAGGCCACCCAGCTGGCCGAGTGCCGCACCGGCGCCGAGGACGACGGGTGCGAAAGCCAAAGGCAGCGTCCGAAGCCGTGCTCCGGAAATCCACAGCTGCGCCTTATTCGCCACGTTCGTCCGTCCTCGTGTCCGTTGAATCCTGAATCATTCCGGGTGCTGACCCTGCCAGGTCAGCTTCTTTTGCGCCAGTCGGCCTCACCTCTGCCCGTCCCGTCGCCTCGGCCGTGACGTCAGCCAAGCCGTCCTGAGCCGCGCCGGGCTCCGCATCGCCGCGTAGCAACCGAGCCGCAAGCGCGCGTGCCGCGGCACGGTCGGGTTTGCCGATGCCCTTGGTGGGGATCACCTCGACGGGAAACACCCATCGGGGGATTTCAGCGGGGCCCAAAAGGTGCCTGAATCTGGTCTTGAGGGCTACTGCCGAGTTTCGATAGTACTCTGCACCCGGACCGTGCACGAGGAGAGCTCCCAAATGCCCCCATTCGCGGTCCTCAACGGGCACCAGAAGAACCTCGTCAATCCCGTCATCGGCCAGTTCAGACAGCAGCACAGACTCGACTGCCAGGGGCGACACGTTCGTGCCCCCGGACTGGAAGACATCGTCAATCCGCCCGGTAATCGACAGCACTCCCGCACTGTCGAGGCGCCCCATGTCGGATGTGAGGAAAGTGCGCCTTCCGCTGGTGTCGACAGAGAAACTTGAATCTGGCTTGGGCGTAATTGAGTCGGGTCCCACCTCGACGTAGCCGTCAGCGACAACGGGGCCGCTCAGCGCAACCCGTCCGTCGCTTTCAATGCGCACGTCCACCTGCGGGAACGCGTGGCCGTCATAGACGCATCCGCCGCCGGTTTCGGACATGCCATAGGTGCGGACAACCCGCAGACCCGCCTCCTTCGCGGCTTGGGCGGTATGCGGGTGCAGGGACGCCCCGCCCACGAGCAGTGCATCGAACCGGGCTGCCTGCCCAGTTGCCCGCGGTTCGCGCAGGATGCGGGTCAGCTGGGTCGGAACCAACGAGGCGTAGGCGGGTTCTGACTGACCGGCATCGAGGAACTCCTCGGCTTGTTCGGCAAAGCGCTCGGCCGTGAAGTGGCCCCGGCCGTCGAACGGCACGGTGCCGGAGCGCAGGGAACGGAGAATCACCTGGGCGCCGGCAATGTGGTCCGGTGCCAAGCACAGAAACCAGCGGCCGGGTCCGGACAGGGCGTCCTCGGTGGCCGCCGCCGATGCCTGCAGCGCCTCAGCTGACAGCGCCACACCCTTCGGTTTGCCCGTCGAGCCGGTGGTGTAGACGACCAGCGCGGGCGGTGCGCTCGCGGCCCCCGCCATACCCCCATCCCCAGGTGAGTCGGCGCTGCCAGCGCTTGCGGCGCCTCGCCAGCTGGACAGCGGATAGGCGGTCAGGTGTCTGACACCACCGCCCGGCAGCACGGCAATATGCCGGCCTTCCAGAGCGTCAGCGAAGACGCGGCTGGCCTCAGCCGGAGTGGGGGAGGGGAATGCGGTGGGCACTGGCTGCCGTCAGTAGTACCAGGGGAACGGCGTCCAGTCGGGGTCGCGCTTCTGAAGGAAGCTGTCGCGGCCCTCAACTGCTTCGTCCGTCATGTAGCCCAGGCGGGTGGCCTCACCGGCAAACACCTGCTGGCCCATGAGTCCGTCGTCCACCAGGTTGAACGCGAACTTCAGCATGCGCTGCGCGTTGGGGGACTTGCCCAGAATCTCGCGAGCCATCTGCAGGGCCGCTTCTTCGAGATCAGTGTGGTCGACGACTTCGTTGACAGCGCCCATGTCGGCCATGTCCTGTGCCGAGTACGTGCGGCCCAGGAAGAAGATTTCGCGTGCCTTCTTCTGGCCGACCATCTTCGCAAGGTACGCCGAACCGTAGCCCGCGTCGTAGGAGCCGACATCGGCATCGGTCTGCTTGAACTTCGCGTGCTCACGGCTGGCTATCGTCATATCGCACACCACGTGCAGCGAGTGCCCACCGCCGGCAGCCCAGCCGGGCACAACCGCGATGACGATCTTCGGCATGGTGCGGATGAGCCGCTGAACTTCAAGAATGTGCAGGCGGCCGGCACGGGCCGGGTCGACTGATTCCGCGGTTTCACCGGATGCGTACTGGTAACCGGAACGACCGCGGATGCGCTGGTCACCGCCGGAGCAGAACGCCCAACCGCCGTCCTTGGGGCTGGGGCCGTTGCCCGTCAGCAGCACCGCGCCGACGTCCGAGGTCTGGCGGGCGTGATCGAGGGCGCGGTAGAGCTCGTCGACCGTGTGGGGGCGGAAGGCGTTGCGCACCTCGGGCCTGTCGAAGGCGATGCGCACCGCGCCGATGTCCGCGCCGTTTTCGTCAATGGCCCGGTGGTACGTGATGTCGGTGAAGTCAAAGCCCTGGACTTCGCGCCAGCGGCTGGGGTTGAAGATTTCCGAAACGCTCATGCTCCCACTCTATTAGGCTCACCTGATTCCGCCGTACATAACGGCTCAACACCGCCTCACACTGTCCGCGCTCGCTACTCTGAAGGCATGCCGTTTTCGCTGTCTGCCGCCCAGCTGCCCGCTGATCTGCCTTCTGATCCGCGCGAGTTCTTCACGGATATTCGCGTGGTCGAACTGCCGATGACCACGCGGTTTCGCGGCATCACATCGCGTCAGGTGTGCTTGCTGCGCGGACCGGCAGGCTGGGCCGAGTTCAGTCCCTTCCCCGAATACGGGCCACAGGAGGCACACCGCTGGCTGGCCGCGGCCATCGAGTTCTCCCTCAACCTGCACGGGCCGGCGGGTCTGCTGGAACCGGGGACCTCCACCTCGTCAGCCTCACCTGCCAAAGCTCACGAGGTGCCGCCGGCTCCCGCTTCTTCCGGGAGGTTGTCGGGGGCTCGGGTGCCGGTCAACGGCACTGTCCCCGCGGTCAGCGCGGAAGACGTTCCGGGGGTGCTTGACCGCTTTGACGGTGTTGACGTTTTCAAAATCAAGATTGCCGAACACGGTGCTTCCAGCAAAGACGCTGACGTGGCGCGCGTGCGTGCGGTCCTGGCAGCAGCCCCGAACGCGAAGATCCGCCTGGACGCCAACGGAAAACTCAGCATTGACGAAGCCGTGGCACACCTGCGGAAACTGAGCGCCCTGGACGGTTTTGTGCAGCGGCTGGAGTACGTCGAACAGCCCGTGGCCAGTGTCGAGGACATGGCTCGGCTGCGCGAACGACTGCAGGCCGACAGTGAATTGAGCGTGATCAGGATTGCGGCGGATGAAAACATTCGCCGCTCTGACGATCCTCTGCGGGTGGCGCAGCTGGGCGCGGCCGATCACATTGTCGTCAAAGCTCAACCGCTGGGCGGGGTTGCCGCGGCGGTCAGGATTGTTCAGTCCTGCGGTCTGCCGGCCACCGTGTCGAGCGCACTGGAGTCATCCATCGGTTTGGCTGCAGGGGCTCAGCTGGCGCTCGCCCTTGCACAGCTCGGTGAGGGTGCAGCGTGGGCTGCCGGTCTGGGCACTGCGTCCCTGTTGGCCGCCGATGTTGTCGATCACCCGCGCAGGCCTCGCGGCGGCACTATCAGTACCGACCCGATGGACGTCAGCGTTCAGCTGGCTGAAGACCACCGTGCCCCGGCAGAAGCGGAAGAGTGGTGGCTTGCCCGCCTGGCCACCTGCTGGAAGCTGCTGCGGGAAGCGTAAGTCACGCTCAGCTCGGGCCAGCTCAGCCAAACTCCGCTGGCCTAACTCGCTTCAGCCGGCCCCAGGCCCGCCCGGCTCAACCCGGGCAACCCCGGGCCCCGCCCAGCTCAACCCGGGCAATCCCGGGCCTGCCCAGATCAGCCGAGCTTGTTGACGATGCTGCTGATGGTCTTCGCGGCGGTCTCCGGTTTGCCGCCATGGCTGATGACGGCGGAGACGACCGTATTGTCTTTCGCCGCGGTGATGGTGGTGATGCTGAGCTTCTGCCCGTGGAAGTCGACGTCAGAAGACGTTGATACAGCGTCGTCAGCCCCATCGACCTCAACGTCTTCAACCGTGACGCTGGCTTCAACTGTTTCGCCGGCGATCGTCACTTTCATGGTTGAGCAGTCCTGCCCGGCCTTGCGCGCGTTCTCAACGATGGACGTGAGCTTGGTGCCTTCCGCGTTGGCGGCGGCGAAGTAGGACGCCGAATCGGTTTTTGCGCTCAGCGCGGCGTCAGTGCCGAGGTCTGCATCCTGAGTGGCGTCCAACAGCACACGGCACTGCTCCGGTTCGATGGATGCGCTTTCGAGCAGCTGTCCGGGATCGGCGTTTTCAGAGCTGACTTCGGACGGCTCCATGCCTGCGGCTTCCATAGCTCGGCGCAGATCGTCGGTGGAGTGCACGGCCTTGTCTGCGCCCTGCTCGGCGCTGCTGGCCGCTGTCTGCTCAGCTGCCGGACCGCTCTGCTCGCTTCCGTTTTTGCCGCATCCCGTCAGTGCGAGTGCAGTGAGTGCCAGACCTGCTGTGAGCCGCTTCATCCGGATCCCCTCTGTTGTCAGCCGCCGCCTTTGGGCAGCTTCTTCGGTTTGCGTGAGCGTTCCATGGTTGCAGATTTGTCTGAGTCTTTTCTCTGTCCCCGGATGATGACTTCTGTCACCGCGGCCTGGCCCCACGTGCGGAAGTGCTTTGTACGGCTGCCGGGCACGATCGGGTCGTGCAGTGCCGCTCCCATTTGCCCGGTGATCGAAATGGCTCCCGAGGCGTCGGCCCGGGTCGTATACGGGTTGACTCCCAGCGGGCTCCGGACGGTGATGGATGCTTTCGCGCCGGGCATGAACATGGGCGGGGAGGTGACTCGGAAGGTCCCTGCGCCGTTGAGTGTGAATCCGCTGGGGCTGACATCGCCGAAGGTGACGATCTGCGGGCGGCGGCGTGAAATTTCGACCTTCCACCCGTAGATCTCGAAGACGGGCAGCCCGCTGATGAAGGTGAAGGGGGCTCCGTCGGCGACGCTCGTCCAGAACCGCGGCCGGGGATCGCGTCCAGGAGTTCCTGTCGGGCTGTGATCGAGGTCGGCCTGTGTGGCGTGGGCAAGCCACGCCTTGAGCTCGCGCTGCCAGGCAAACCAGTTGTGCATCCCGGTCTCGCGGGGAGCCCACGCGTGTTTGATGCCCAGTTCGCTGAGCCTTTCGGCAAAGCGCCCGCCGTGGTTGTGCAGGTGGGCTTCCATGACGTCGGCGCTTTCGCTGCTGTTTTCGGCGTCGTCGGGAGTCCCGGACCCGGCTGACAGCCAAATGTCGAGTCCGCGGAGGTTTTCTGCGAGGTTGTAGGGCGAGTTCGCCTCCCACCGGGCGTCCCCGTCTTTGAACGAGCCGAACAGCGAATCCGCGGGAGCTCCCGCGCGCAGCGCGAGGATTTCAAACAGCGGGGGAGCGGCCTGTGGGATGAGCGGGGATGAAAAAGCGGCGGCGGCAGCGTAGAGGTCGGGCTGCCAGGCGGCGTACTTCATAGCCCCGTATCCGCCCATGGAAAGCCCCGCGGCCACGCGCAGTTCGGGGCAGGTCGAATAGAGGTCGCCTATCAGCATGGGCAGTTCGCGAACGTGGAACTCCGGCCAGTCCTCGACACGGCCGGGTGCTATTTCGTGACGTGAATAGACGGCCGCTCCGGCATCGGGCATGACCACGAGGAAACGACTGCCGCGGGTGTGCAGTTCGGCCCGACCCAAATCCGTCCACGAACGGAAGTCATCGCCCCCACCGTGGAACAGGAACAGCGGCACAGCGTGCTCCTGCGGGATGCCGGGAAGCAGAACTCGTACGCCGACTGTCCTGCCGAGAGCCGGCGAGTACACGAAGAACTCACGCAGACGGCGGGAGAGTTTGCGCTTTTCGCGCACGTGAACGTGGGCGGCTTCGAAGCCGGTGGGCTCAGGGCCGAGAAACGATGTTGATTCGCTGTACGCCGGGTAGAGGCCGGCCGCACTGCGGCGGGCTGTGAGTGCTCGCACCGCGCGTGCTCCGACGGACATTCGCAGACTGCGCTTCACCATGGACCACCTCCGCAGCTTCGAGGCTACGGCGCGTGCGTGAACGGGAAGTAACAGTCACCTTGGACTGTCCTTGGAACCTCACGGAAGACAGCAGAAACAGCGCTGCCGTGTGTGAGGTCAGCAGAGAGCCCTCAGCGTTTGGCGGCTTTTTGCCTGCGGATGACAGCTTCGCGCGGCAGCAGAGTTCCGTGCTTGCCCGCCAGAAGCAGCAGCCCAATACCGGCCAGCAGACCAAGGCCGGCGGTAATGACAGAGCCTTCCAGGCCCATCGCCCCTCCCGTCAGCCATGGCGAGCCCGACCATTCAACCTGGAACAGGCCCACCGCCTCGCCTGTCCCGGAAACCGGAGACACGAAGATGAACGCCTGCACAAAGTTCCACGCGGCGTGAATGGCGATTGCCAGCCACAGACGGCGGGTCAGGAGGTAGGCCCCACCCAGCAGAATCCCCGCCTCGATCGCAATGAAGATCGCACCCGACAGAGTGGCATCGGGATTGCCCAGGTGCAGCAGACCGAAGATCGCGCTCGTAATCAGCAGGGACGGCACCCAGCCCCACCAGGCGTCGAAGATGCGCAGGAGGAAACCGCGGAACAGCAGCTCCTCCGTAAACGCCGGCCCAAGACCAACCCCCAGAGCCAGAACAAAAGCTGGCAGAATCTCCTCACGCGGCGTCATGCCAGTGATCCGGAAGCCGCCGAACAGCGCGATCACACCAACAGAAATACCGAGAACAACAGTCGCGAGACCGGCGCCCATGAGGATTTCCGTCACCTTGTTCTTACCTCGCAGGCCGTGGCCGGGAGCGCCCGCAATGAACCGCATGATCAGAAGGTACAGGACGAACATGGTGACAGCGCCGGCCATCAGCCCGAACCCGAAGCCGTACGAATCCGTCGCCTCTGGGCCCAAACCAGCGGTCAGGGAGTCCAGCCGGCCAACCCCCACAAACGCCGCGTAGACGAGAATCGTCACCACCTGTGCAATGACAAAAGCTGCGATACCGGCAACAAGCTGCCAGATTCGGTGGGAGTCGGGACGCTTGAAATCCGGGATCTCCGGCGTCGGGGCGTCCGCATAGGGGTTGGGAGGGTAGACCATGAGCGCCATTCTAGAGTCTGGTTGAATCGGGTGCGTGAATACTTCCACCGCAGCTGCGCGCGCGATCGCCCTGACCCTTATCCAGCGCGGTCTTGAGCACGTTGTCATTGCTCCCGGTTCCCGTTCGGCACCGCTGACCTACGCCTTTGCCGAACTCGCCGACGCCGGGCTGGTGAAGACACACGTGCGCATTGACGAACGTGACGCCGCGTTCTTCGGGCTGGGACTGGCCAAGGGGCTGCGCCGGACGGCGGTGGCCGAGGCAGAGGCGGCGGCCGGTGAGACCGGCGGCGCCGCTGGAGACACCACCCCGCGCACACCGGGCCTGGTCGCGGTGCTCACCACATCGGGAACCGCGGTTGCGAACCTTCACCCAGCGGTGCTGGAGGCCTCGTACTCGCAGATTCCGCTGTTCATCCTCAGCGCTGACAGGCCCGAGCGGCTGCGTCGCACGGGAGCCAACCAGACAATCGACAGGCAGTCGCACGTGCTGCGCGATGTTCGGCTGCGCTTTGATGTTCCGGTCAACCCTGACGAGGCGTCGCTCACCTCCGCCGTGCACGCGGCGGCTGCCGCTGCGGTCGGCTCGGAGGGTGCCGGTGCGGGTATGAACGCCCCCTACGCCATGAGTTCCGGACTGCGCGGACTGTCCACACCCGGGCCCGTCCAGTTCAACGTCCAGTTCGACGGGGTACTCACCCCCTCGGCCGAAGACATGCCGTGGCGTCCGGAAGTCGGCGAAATCGAGCGCCTTGACTACCGACCGCACGTACACGCCGGCTTCGCTCAAGCACTCGAAATGCTCAGCCGTCCGGGAACTGTTCTGCTGGCCGGCAACGACAGCGACTACGGGGCGCGCAGGGTCGAAGATCTTGCCGCGGCCTTCGGGGCGCCTGTTTTTGCCGAACCGTCATCACCGCTGTTCCACCGGTCTGTGCCCGGCCACCCGGGGGTTCTTGACGACGAACTGGCCGAAACCATTACAGGTGTTGTGCGCACCGGCAGGCTCACCCAGTACCGCCAGGACCAGCGGCTGTTGGCGAACCTGCCGACAGCAGAAATCCAAGCTGACCTCGATTGGGCGCTCGCAGACGAGTACGGCTCCTACCTCGCCTCCGCCGGGCTCACTGGACAAAGAGCAGAAGCCGACACGCAGCGGTGGGCCCGCAGTGCCGCCTCAGAATCCCACATCCAGCGGGCCGCGGGCGTGCGCGAAACCCTGCTCAGCCGCAGTACAGGTGAGACCGCAGACCAGCTGAGCGTCACCTCGGACATCCACTCCCAGCACCGTGCGGCAACCGCACAGTGGCACGAGGTGTCGCCTACCTCGGCAGAACAGCCCGCCGGGGCAGCGGTGGTCGGGGAGATCGTCTTCGGTGCCGCCCAGAACGCGGCCGAACACGGCACCGTGGCTCAGGTTTTCCTCGCCAGTTCGAATTCCGGCCGCTACGCTTCCGCGCTCGCCGGAAACGAGGCCCTGAAACACGTGCAGATGAGCGCAAGCCGGGGACTCGCGGGAATTGACGGGCTGATCGCGACAGCGGCCGGTATAGCGCTGACCGGGCCCGTGTCGAAGGAGTGCCCGCTGCGCCTGATCATCGGAGACATTGCCGCCCTGCACGACGTGGGCGGACTGCTGCGCGAAGGCGCAGGTGAGGGCCTGCCCGCCCTGCAGATTTTCGTCCTCAACGATGACGGCGGAGCGATTTTCGGCGGTCTGGAACACGGTGCCGAGCACCTCAGCGGACATTTTGCGCGGTATTTCGCCACCCAGCACGGACGGAACTTCCGCGCGCTCGCCGAAGCCTACGACTGGCCGTATCAGCAGGTTGTGCTCGATGGCCTGCGCGGCCTGGCGAAGACCGGCAGCGCTGGACTTTACGAGGTGCCCTTAGCGTGAGTGTTCCTCTGCGCTGAGCCTTCCTTGGGGCGGAGGCTTTGATGGCTGGACTCCTGCGGGCTGAGCTGTCAGCCGTGGGGTCTTAGGGGCGGCTGAGGCCGAGAGCCTGCAGCATGGGGCCGAGCTTCGCCCAGGACTCTGCAAGTTCCGACTGTGGGTTTGAATCCGGCATGATTCCGCCGCCGGCCCACAGCCGAATGCGGGTGCGCGATTCCAGCTGCCCGCAGCGCAGAGCAATGCCCAGCTGGCCGTTGCCCGCCCCGTCAATCCATCCGACCGGGCCGGCGTAGCGGCCGCGGTCAGTCTGTTCTATGCGCGCGATTTCGCGCATGGCCTCATTGCGCGGCACTCCGCCGACCGCAGCGGTGGGGTGAATGCTCTTGGCCAAATCGATGATTGACGGGCGATCCTCTGACCTGCCGGACGGGGAATCGAGAGTGCCGTGGGCGTCGCTGGCCAGGTGAATGACATTGGGCAGGCTCAGCAGGTACGGCTGTTCGTCAACGTGCAGGTCGCTGCTGTAGGGCCGCAGGCACTCTTCCAGTGATCGGGTGGCGTATGCGTGTTCCTGGGAGTCTTTCGCGCCGGCGAGCTGCTGGCGGGCCTGCGCAAGTTCCGCCTGCGCGTCGTCACGCACCTGATAGGTTCCGGCGAGCACGCGGGAGCGCACAACGCCGTCCTGCACGCCAACCAGAAGCTCCGGTGTTGCCCCAATCAGGCCGGCCACATTGAACGTCCACGTGGCCGGGTAGGCGGCGTTGAGTGCGCCGAGCACCGCCCGCACGTCGATGTCGTGTTCAGTGTCGACGACCGCGTCGCGAGCAACAACGATCTTCTTGAACTGGCTGCCGGGCGCCCGCATGAGTTCGACGGCTTCGGAAACATTGCGGATGTGCTGCTCCTGGCTGATGTGACCATCGCGCAGGGTGGCCCCCGTGACAGGGGTCAGAGCTGTGGCTTCAAGCGTGAAGTCGTCATCGGCGCCGCTTTCCGGGGAAATGGAGGTCAGCCACACGCGTTCGTGCCGGCGGCCCATGATGAACCGCGGGATGTCGATGACGGAATCCGTGTCGGAGTCATCGGTGAAGGCAATCGCAGTGAAACCCACCAGACCTGACCCCGGCAGATTCACCGAGTCTTCGACCTGCGCGCGCTGTGCCACCGCACGCCACTGCTGTGACAGCTGGTCGAAGCGTGTGCGGCCCTCAACGGTTTCGCCGCCCGCGGCGCGCAATCGGGCAACCCGGCCGAAGCCCACCAGACCAGAGTGGCCGCGCACCCAGCAGTTGAATGTGTCTTGGGGCAGCTGCGCTAAGAATTCGCGCACGGTCGATGGCAGACCGTGGGCAAAAGGCGCCGGCGCGTGAGGGTCGACACCGTCAATGAACCACGAGCGCACTCGCAGGGAAACTGAATCGCTGAGCACACGGCCAGTCTAGTGAGGAGTGCTGACACGAGTCGCACGGCCGCTGAGACTGCTGCTGTGACCGGCCCGATTAGCTCACCGGCGGGTGCGACTGAGATTATGAGACACATGAACCGCGCTCACCTGGATAAGAACAAGGCCGACGTCGCATCGATGTTCGACGCTGTTGCCGAACGCTACGACATCACCAATGACGCCATGACTTTCGGCATTTCACGCTGGTGGCGCGTGGAGATCACCCGGTCGGTCGACCCGAAGCCCGGTGAGCTCATTCTCGACCTGGCGGCTGGAACCGGCTCCAGCTCGGTACCCTACGCCCAGCGAGGAGCCACCGTCATCGCCGGTGACATCAGTGAGGGCATGTTGGACGTGGGTCGGCGTCGTCACCCCGAAATTCAGTTCCAGTACGCCGACGCAACGGACCTCGACTTCGATGACAACACCTTCGACGTCGTCACCATCACCTATGGCTTCCGCAACGTGCAGGAACCGCAGAAGGCCCTGAAGGAAATGCTGCGCGTTCTCAAACCCGGCGGCCGGCTGGTCATCGCGGAGTTCTCCACCCCGACGTTCACCCCGTTTGCGCGTTTCTACAAGGAATACATCATGCGGGCGCTGCCGGCCGTGGCAAAAGCCGTGAGCTCGAACCCTGAGGCCTACGTGTATCTGGCCGAGTCGATCCGCGCGTGGCCGGCTCAGCTGCCGCTTGCACACATAATCCGCGATGCAGGCTTTGACCAGGTGAAGTACCGCAACCTCACCGGCGGCATCGTCGCGATCCACCACGCTCTCAAGCCCTCTGGTGATGCACTGTGAAAAAAGTCGATGCCGATGTCGTCATCGTCGGCGCCGGCCCGGCAGGATCCGCAGCTGCCGCCCACTTGGCTCACGCCGGGCTCGATGTGGCGCTTTTGGAGAAGACTGCGTTCCCGCGCGACAAAATCTGCGGTGACGCGCTGACACCCCGTGCGGTCAAAGAGCTCGGGCACCTGGGCTTCTCGCTGCCCGATGAGGCGGGCTGGCACCGCAACCGCGGCCTGCGGCTGATCGGCGGGGGCCACCGGATGGAAATCCCGTGGCCGGACGTGACGGGCTTCCCCTCCTACGGTCTGACACGAGCCCGCATGGACCTCGACGAACAGCTGGCCCGGCACGCTGAAAAGCAGGGCGCTGTCCTGTACCAGCAGATGTCAGCGGAAGAACCTGTTTTCGACAACGGGTGGATTGCGGGCATCCGCGCGGTTCCGGCTGACGCCAAGGGCAGGAAGCTGCGTGCAGACAAGGATGGCAAAGCAGCGGAGGACGTCTTCTTCCGTGCTCCCATCGTGATTGCGGCAGACGGTGTCAGCGCCCGCACCGCAGTGCAGATGGGCCACCGCAAACGCGACGATCGACCCATGGGCGTGGCAGTGCGCACCTACTACGACTCTCCGCGTCACGATGACCCTTTCATCGAATCGTGGCTTGAACTGCGCAGCCCCGACGGTGAGCCCATGCCCGGCTACGGGTGGCTCTTCCCCTTGGGAGACGGAACCGTCAACGTGGGGCTCGGCATCCTCAACACCAGCCCGCAGTTCGGCAAGGTCAACTACCAGAACGTGCTCAAGGACTGGATCGCCGCTATGGGCGGCGAATGGGGGATCGGCGGTGCTGACGGCACCGAGGGAATGCGTCAGCCCATCCGCTCCGCGGCTCTGCCTATGGCGTTCAACCGCACCCCGCACTTCGACCGCGGCGTCATGCTGCTGGGCGATGCAGCGGGCATGGTCAATCCGTTCAACGGCGAGGGCATCGACTACGCCTTCGAACAGGCGCGGATCGCCGCGGACATCATCGCCACCTATCGCGGTTTCCCGCGGGCGGCCTACAGGAACAAGCTCACCGGCTTCAGCAAAGCGGTAGAAGACGAGTACGGCAGCTACTTCACGTTGGGGCGGGGCTTTGCCCACCTCATCGGCCAGCCGAAGATCATGGAGCTGGGGCTGAAGTACGGAATGGGTTCGCGGCACCTGATGAATTTCGCGGTCAAACTGTTGGCTAACCTTTACGAAGACGATCCGCGGGCGAACCGAGACCTGCACGACCGGGCAGTGCACGCACTCATCACCGCTGTGCCGGCCACCTCGAATCAGTAGCGGAGTGAACGTAGACTGAGGGGTCGTAGACCCACGGCGCAGCCGAAACGACTGACAACCTGAGGAAAGAGAAGACGACGATGGCATCTTCTGGCGAAGCCAGCGCGCCCTCCGCACAAGCGGGGACACAGCCCAAACCGGGTGCTTTCGCCGCTGTCGGCGCTGACCTGAGCGCCAACCTCGATCGTCAGCTCGAGCAGGTTGAGACGCTCCTGAACGAAACAGTGCGCCAGACCAGCCGCCTGGCTGACGAATCCTCCCGCTATCTTCTGTCTGCTGGCGGCAAGCGGGTGCGCCCGTCGCTGGTTCTTCTGGCCGCGCAGTGGGCAGCCGAGCTGACCCCCGGTGCTGATGCTGACAGCTTTGATGTTGTGAAAGCCGGTGCCGTTGTCGAACTGACGCACCTGGCCACGCTCTACCACGATGACGTCATGGACGAAGCCCCCGTGCGCCGCGGAGCGCCGGCGGCTCACCACGTGTGGAACAACTCGGTGGCCATCCTCACCGGCGATGTTCTTCTGGCCAGGGCCTCCAGCCTGTGCTCTGAACTGGGCCCGCGTGCTGTGCTGCTGCAGTCTGAAACCTTTGAGCGCTTGGTTCTGGGCCAGCTCAGTGAGTACACCGGCCCCGAAGACGGCGCTGACCCGATTGCACACCACATCCGCGTCCTGTCTGACAAAACCGGCTCGCTCATTGCCGCGTGCGGTGAGTTTGCGGTTCTGGCCTCCGGCGGTTCGCCTGATCTTGTAGCGCCTCTGCGCGAGTACGGCGAAAACGTCGGCGTCGCCTTCCAGCTGGCCGACGACATCATCGATCTGGCCTCAGACGAAGCCGATTCCGGTAAGACTCCCGGCACTGACCTGCGCGAGGGCGTGCCCACAATGCCGACGCTGCTGCTGCGCCGCGAAGCCGCAGCGGGGGATTCCGAAGCGCAGCGGATTGTCGAGCTGCTGGATGCCGACCTGTCCTCGGACGAAGCTCTTGAGGCTGCGCGCACGGCACTTGTTGCCCACCCCGTGATGGAGGCTGCTCGCGCTGAGGCTCGCCGTTGGTCGGCCAAGGCCGTTGACGCTCTGCGCGACCTTCCCGACGGGTCCATCAAGTCGGCTTTCGAACTGTTTGCCGCCGGTGTGGTCAACCGGGTGGGCTGATCTCCTCAGCTCTCGCGGCGTAGCCGACTTCAGCCGGCAGTCGGTTCGTCCACGTTTGCAGCGGTGTGCAGCACCGCCCGCTTTGCCCGGCGTGCGCGATTGCCGGCGTGAATCGAATCGGCGCCGATGAGTGCAACCGTCACCCAGATGATGATGAAGCCCCACCACTGTCCGCGCGACATGTGTTCACCGAAGATCAGCAGCGCGGTGAGGAACTGCAAGGTCGGGGTGATGTACTGCATCATGCCAACCCAGCTGAGCGGAATTCGGCGTGTGGCCGCGGAGAACAGCAGCAGGGGAATGGCCGTGATCGGTCCCATGAGCAGAAGCAGGACGGTGTGCCAGGTGCCTTCCGTTGTGAAAGTGCCCCGACCGTTGACCTCCACGAGGACGAGGATGACGATGCTGGGGAGCGTGAGGATAAAGGATTCAATCGTCAGGCCTTCGAGTGCGCCGACGCGGGAGCCGACCTTGGACTTCACAAGGCCGTAGAGGCCGAAGCTGACAGCTACGGCCAGACCCAGCCACGGCACGATGCCCTCGGAGATCGTGATGACGAAAACTGAGACGAGGCCCAGGCCCATAGCGATCCACTGCAGTGGGCGCAGGCGTTCGCGCAGGAAGATGATGCCGAGCGCAACTGTCAGCAGCGGGTTGATGTAGTAGCCGAGTGCGACTTCTGTCACGCGGCCGGATTCAACGCCGAGGATGAACACCAGCCAGTTGATGCCGACGAACAGCGATGCTGCGGCCAGAGTGCCGAAGATCTTCGGGCTGCGCGCCAGCTTCCACGTGCGCCCCAGTCCGCGCGCGAAAACCAGCAGCAGCGTGCAGAACACCAAACACCAGATGATTCGGTGGGCCAGGATCTCGAAGGCGCTCGCCGGGGCGGCTGCCGCAAAGATGAGCGGCATGCTTCCCCAGAACAGGTATCCGCCGATGCCCAGAACGAGTCCGTCGCGGCGACGGCGCGCTTCGTCAAGGGGAAGCTCGGTGCTTGCGGCGGGGGCTCCGGTGGCGGCGTCGTGTGCGGGCGTCGTTGCCGCAGCGGCCTGAATCGGTGAAGAAGCTGAGTCGTCGGTCACATTCGCGAGTGTAGACCCGCGTGCAGCCGGGAAGGCAAGTCTTCCTTAATAGAGTACAGCTTCCTTTCCTAAATGGCGGTGCGTACAATTGACCGTCGGATATAGGGAAAGGTGATACTTTGAGTCGTCCTCTGCGCTTGGCCATTGTCGGTGCTGGTCCGGCGGGTATCTACGCCGCTGATCTCATGACCAAAGAAGAACGTGACTTCGATGTCAGCATCGATCTTTTCGAGCGCCTGCCGGCGCCTTTCGGTCTTGTTCGCTACGGCGTCGCACCCGACCACCCCCGCATCAAGGGAATCACGAACGCGCTCATCCGCGTCATGGACCGCCACCAGCTGCGCCTGTTCGGCAATGTCGACTACGGCACGGACATCACGCTGGAGGAACTGCAGGAACACTACGACGCGGTTATCTTCTCCACGGGCTGCTTCATCGACACGAAGTTGCCGATCCCAGGTGTGGACCTTCCGCGGTCCTACGGCGCCGCTGAGTTCGTCAACTGGTACGACTCCCATCCGGACGTGTCGCAGGAATGGCCGCTGGAAGCCGAAAAGGTTGCCGTCATCGGCAACGGAAACGTCGCATTGGACGTTGCGCGCATCCTCGCCAAGCAGGCTGACGACCTGCTGTCGACAGAGATTCCCGACCACGTGTACGAAGGCCTGAAGAAGAGCACTGTCACCGACGTGCACATCTTCGGCCGCCGCGGTCCCGCGCAGGCGAAGTTCACTCCGCTGGAAATCCGCGAACTCGGTCAGGCAGACGACGTCGACATCGTGGTGTACCCGGAGGACTTCGAGTTCGACGAAGGCTCCATGGAAGCAATCCGCACGTCGAACCAGGTCAAGCAGGTCACCAAGACCCTCACCGACTTCACGCTGCGCGAAGACACCGGCGCTAAGCGCCGTCTCCACCTGCACTTCCTCGAAGCTCCTGTCGAAATCGTCGGCGACGAGGAAAGCGGTGTGACCGCACTGCGCACGGAGCGCCAGGAACTTGACGGTTCCGGCGGTGTCAACGGCACCGGCAAGACCACCGACTGGCCGATGGACGCCGTGTACCGCGCGGTCGGCTACTTCGGAACAAAACTGCCGGAACTGCCGTTTGATGAGCGACGGGGCGTCATCACGAATATCGAAGGCCGTGTCATCGACGGTGATTCAATGGCCACCGCACAGGCGGAAGACCACATTCCCGGCCTGTACACCACCGGCTGGATCAAGCGGGGCCCGGTTGGCCTGATCGGTCACACGAAGGGCGACGCCCTCGAGACCATCGGCCACATCATCGAAGACTACGAAGCAGGCCGCCTGCCCGAGCCCGCCAAGCCGGAAGAAGACGCCATCATCGACCTGCTTGCCGAAAAGGGCATCGACTACATCGACTGGGAGGGCTACCACCGCATTGAGGCCGCCGAAAAGGCCGCCGGTGAACCTCACGGCCGTGAGCGCATCAAGCTCGCTACGCGCGAAGCAATGGTCGAAGCGGCCAAGAAGATGGCCTAGTTCAGACCAGATCTCCCGAACACAGAGGGCGAGGCGGAATTCCGCCTCGCCCTTTCTGCTCCGGTTGTCGGTGGCGCGACTTGCGCTCACCCGGAATCGTCAGCGGTAGTTGACGAACTGCAGGTCGACGTCGAGGTCCTTGCCCTTGAGCAGTGCGATGACAGCCTGCAGGTCGTCGCGCTTCTTCGAGGAGACGCGCAGCTCGTCGCCCTGGATCTGCGGTTTGACGCCCTTGGGGCCTTCGTCGCGGATGATCTTGGAGATCTCCTTGGCGGTCTTCTGCTCAATGCCCTCCTTGATGGCCGCTTCGATCCGGTACTCCTTGCCGGACGCAAAGGGATCGCCGGCATCGAGCGACTTCAGAGAAATGCCGCGGCGGACCAGTTTGGACTGAAAGACGTCGAGAACAGCGAGAACGCGCTCTTCCGAATTGGCCTTCATGAGGACCTTTTCGCCAGACCACTCGATTGAGGGGTCCACGCCCTTGAAGTCGTAGCGGGAGTGGATTTCCTTCGCCGCCTGGTTGAGCGCGTTGTCCGCTTCCTGCTTGTCGACCTTGCTGACAATGTCAAAGCTTGAATCAGCCATCAGTGCCTCCTAGTTCGTCAACGAATCGACCACAGTCTAAGCGCTAGGCGTCGTCGAGCATGGGCTTCTTGGCGCGCGGCGCGAGCGTCGTGGTGATCGTGATCGACACGATCGCACCGGCAGTCATGATGCCGATGAGCACAAACATCTGGAACAGTCCCGCCTCGTACGGAGGGGATCCGCCGAAGAGTGCGCCGACAAAAGCACCCGGCAGTGTGACCAGTCCCGTCGTGCGGGTCTTGTCGACGTTCGGGACAAGAGCCGAGTACACGGCCTCCCGCCCCAGCTGAGCAGTTGCCTGTCGGGGAGTGGCGCCGAGAGCCAGCCACGCCTCGACCTCGGGCCAGCGGTCATGGAGAAGGGCGCGCAGACGCTGGACAGTGAGTGTGGAGAACGTCATGCAGTTGCCGATGACGATTCCGCCGAGCGCCAGCAGATACGACGGTGAGAACTCAAGCCCGCGCAGGCCGAACACCGTCAGCAGAGTGACGGCGGTGCCGGTGAACATCCCGATTCCGATAACCGCAGCCGTGCGTCCCAGACCGACCGACTCACCAAGGGAACGAGCGCGTTTGAAGGCGGCCCGCCAAGCGACCGCGAACATGACGAAGAGGAAGACAACAACCCAGCCGATGGATGTGAGTGCACCTGTCAGCACGAACGCGAGCACGGCCAGCTGAACAGATCCGCGGAGGACAGCGTAGGCAGACGACCACGGGGCGCGGATGCGGGCAGCCAGCAGCAGGCCGGTGAGCAGAGCCAGGAGAACGACTGCGGCCGGCAGAGAGGTCAGGAGGTCAGGAACGGTAGCCACGCCGCGAAGTGTAGTCGGAAGACGCAAAGGGCAGCGCTCGGTTTTCGCTCAGGCGAGCGGCGGTTGTGGGGCCGAGACAGGATTTCGCTTTTTACCTTTGAGCGTCTATAGTGTTACGAGTGCTCAGCCAAAAGCAGAGCATAATCCCGGCAGATTGCCCGAGCGGCCAAAGGGATCTGACTGTAAATCAGACGGCATTGCCTTCGAAGGTTCGAATCCTTCATCTGCCACAGCCAAAGGCTCCGACCCTCCGGTCGGGGCCTTTTCTGTACCCCCAGTTTTTGCGGCCACGCACGGCTGTGGTCCAAATCATGGTCGCATGCACATGAATCCGGGCAGAGGAATATTATTCGGTTGAGACCGCCACACGGTCCGGCCCATTCGGGTCCGATGCGAGGGGAGATACCGCGTGACACTGGAAACAATTGACGACCTGCAGGAAAAGGTCATTGCCCGCAACCCGGCAGAACCTGAGTTCCACCAGGCCGTCCGCGAAGTCCTCAGCTCACTGCGCGCACTGGGCAACCGCCACCCGGAATACGCTGACGCGCGGATTGTCGCGCAGATGTGCGAACCGGAGCGCCAGCTGATCTTCCGAGTTCCATGGGTCGATGACAAGGGCCAGGTGCAGATCAACCGCGGCTTCCGCGTTGAGTTCAACTCGGCGCTCGGTCCGTACAAGGGCGGTTTGCGTTTCCACCCGTCGGTCAACCTCGGCATCATCAAGTTCTTGGGCTTTGAGCAGATCTTCAAGAACTCGCTGACCGGTCTTCCGATCGGCGGCGGTAAGGGCGGAGCTGACTTCGACCCGCACGGGAAGTCTGATGACGAAGTCATGCGCTTCTGCCAGTCCTTTATGACGGAGCTCTACCGCTACCTCGGCGAGTACACCGACGTTCCCGCCGGCGACATCGGGGTTGGTTCCCGTGAGATCGGCTACCTGTTCGGCCAGTACAAGCGAATCACCAATCGCTATGAATCCGGTGTACTCACCGGTAAGGGTCTTTCCTGGGGCGGTTCGCTGGTCCGCACCGAGGCCACCGGCTACGGCTGTGCGATTTTCGCCGGCGAAATGCTTGCCAGCATCGGCGGATCATTTGACGGCGCGCGGGTCGGTGTTTCCGGGTCTGGAAATGTTGCGATCTACGCAATCGAAAAAGTGCACCAGCTGGGCGGTCTGGCTGTCACCGCCAGCGACTCAGGGGGCTACGTCTACGACCCCGACGGCATCGACCTGGACCTGCTCAAGCAGATCAAACTGGAAGAGCGCGGCCGCATCAGCGAATACGCCCAGCGCCGCGGCGGGAACGCGAAGTACGTCAAGAACGGCTCCGTGTGGGAAGTCCCGATGGACATCGCCCTTCCGTGTGCCACGCAGAACGAGCTGGACGGTAAGGCGGCCGCAAAGCTGGTGAAGAACGGCCTGCGGGTTGTTGCCGAAGGCGCGAATATGCCCTGTACGCACGAGGCGGTTGCCATCTTCGCCGATGCGGGCGTGCCGTACGGCCCGGGCAAGGCGGCAAACGCAGGTGGTGTTGCGACCTCTGCGCTGGAAATGCAGCAGAACGCTGAACGTGACTCGTGGACTTTTGAGTACACGGAGGCGCGCCTGACGCAGATCATGAAGAACATTCACGAAACCTGCTTGGCTACGGCCGATGAGTACAACCACCCCGGCAACTATGCGATGGGCGCGAACATTGCCGGTTTCCGCAAGGTTGCTGATGCGATGCTTGCCTTCGGGGTGGTGTGATGTTCACGCAGTTCCTGCGGGAGCGGGGCATCGACAGGGTGCCCGGCCGAGGCGGAAAGCCCTGGGCGATTGCGCACAGGGGCTATTCGGGGGCTGTTCCCGAGAACACGATGGCGGCGATCGACGCTGCGCGTGCTCTCGAGGCGGATTTCATTGAAATCGATGTGCACCTCAGTGCTGACGGCACTCCGCTGGTGCTGCATGATCCCACGCTGAATCGCACGACGGATGCTTCGGGCGCTGTTGCGAACCTGGCGGATGAGCAGATCTCTTTGGCCGATGCCGGATCGTGGCTTGGCCCGGGCTTCGCGGGGCAGCGGATTCCGCATTTGGATGCTGTTCTGTACAGCATGTCCTTCCGCGGCGGCTGGCTCCTCTTGGAACTGAAGGGCGACTGGGATGCCGGGGGAGTCGCCGCGGTGGTCGACCTCATTACTCAGCACGGGATGGCCGACCGGGTGGTTCTGCAGAGCTTTTCGCAGCACACGCTCCACAGCTGTCAGGCGGTCGCCGGGCATATTCCGCGGATCTTGCTGCGGGTGGTGCCCAAGGAGGGCGATGTCGAGCTTGTGCAGCGCCTCGAGGGAATCGGCTACGCGCCGTCGTTCCGCGGCTTCAAATCGCGCCGTGAGCTGGTTGAGGAGATTCGCGAGCTCGATCTGTGCGTCAATGTGCACACGGTGGACGCTCCCGAGGGTTGGGACGCTCTTCTGTCTGCTGGCGTCAGTGGGATCATCACGAACCAGCTGGGTCGGCTGCAGGGCTATCTGACCGCGAAGTTCGACGTGTGAGTCGCTGGGCCAGTGCCTGTGACGGAGGTCTCGACCTGATCTCTCTGCGCGGATTTTGCATTCGCCGAAGTGATGTGTAAAGTTAGTTCTCGTTGCCCCAATAGCTCAGTCGGCAGAGCGTTTCCATGGTAAGGAAAAGGTC
>CABTZE010000007.1 GCA_902489215.1 uncultured Brevibacterium sp. | reverse complement strand
TCTACGTGTCGATCGTGGGTCCCGTCGTCAACATCATGCTTGCCGCGCTCGGCTGGATCGGGATGAGCCACTCGAACCCGGGAAGCATCCTGTGGCTGCTGTGCGCCGCATTGACCTTTGCAAATGTGGCACTCGGAGTCATCAACCTGCTGCCGGGCATTCCCCTCGATGGAGGGTGGGCTCTGCAGGCGCTCATCTGGCGGTTCACCGGCAGCCAATTCCGCGGCACGATGGTCGCCAGCCTCATCGGTCGGATCGTGGCCGTGGGCTTTGTGATCGGCTCTGTCGCCTATCCGTATTTGGCCGGTTCCAAACCCGACCTTGTGACGGTTATCTGGACGACAGCCATTGCGGTCATGCTGTGGGTTTCGGCAGCTGATGCCGCAGCCCACGCCAAACGCGCCCGCCGCATGGAAACCTACGACCTCGACCAGGTCATTCAACCGGCAATCGCCGCAGCCTTCGACGCCGACGTCGAGGAGACACTGCGCGCGGCAGATGCCGCGAGAACTGCTGAGGATGAGGCGCTGGTGGTGATCCTCGACCACTCGGGTCTGCCCACCGGTCTGCTCAACAGACAGCTGGCAGAAAGGTCGGCAACGACTGTCGGCGGCCCCGGTACAGCTGTCGTCGGCGATTTCTCAAGTCCACTGGGGGCATGGATCGGTGTACCGCGGGGAATATCCGCACCGCATCTTCTGGAGTCCCTCACCCACAGGCCCAAAGCGCAGTTCTGCCTCATCATGGAAGGCTCCACGCTCGCGGGCATCATCGATCTGCAGGAGTTCTTCCACGAACTTCTCGAAGACTGAGACGTTGCCCCAGCGGCCTGTGCGGCAGATTCTGCCCGGCTAGACTGGGGAATCATGAGTCTTGAATCCGCACCCGTTCCGGCCGGCGCCGATGACCGTCGGGGTCTTCTCAAAGCAGGGGACAAGGTCCAGCTGACCGATTCCAAAGGCAGGATGAACACCATCGTCCTCAAACCCGGCGGAGAGTTCCACACGCATCGCGGCATCATCGCCCACGATGACATCATCGGTGCTCCCGACGGTGTGACCGTGCAGAACTCCGTCGGCGTCGAATACCAGGTTCTCAAACCTCTGTACTCGGACTTCGTTCTGTCGATGCCGCGCGGTGCGGCCATCATCTATCCGAAAGATGCCGCTCTTATTACGGGCTTCGGTGACATCTTTCCCGGGGCCCGGGTTGTCGAGGCGGGTGTCGGCTCGGGTGCTCTCACAATTGCCCTGCTGCGAGCCGTGGGCGATTCCGGCAGCGTGCACTCTTTTGAGCTGCGTGAAGAGTTTGCGCAGATCGCCGAGGGCAACATCTCCGACTTCTTTGCCGGGCCGCACCCGGCGTGGAACATCACGGTGGGTGACCTCGCCGAAGAGCTTCCCAAGGCCTACGGGCCCGGTGAAGTCGACCGAGTCGTGCTTGACATGCTTGCCCCCTGGGACTGTCTGGACGCTGTGACAGAAGCCCTTGTGCCCGGCGGCGTGCTCATCGTCTACGTTGCGACCGTCACCCAGATGTCCCGCACCGTGCAGGCTCTGCAGGAGTCGGGCAACTACACAAAGCCGCACGCCCTGGAATCAACGGTTCGCGACTGGCACCTCGACGGCCTGGCAGTCAGACCAGAACACCGCATGATCGGCCACACCGGCTTCCTCGTGTTCGCCCGCCGGGTCTCACAGGGAACGACCCCGCTGCGCCGCACAAAGCGCGGTCAGCCGGCAGAACCGGATCAGAAGGATCTCGATGTGTGGTTCGGTCCCGAAGTCACGGATGAGTCCGTTGGGGTCAAATACCCCACGCCGAAGAAGATCCGCCGATCCGTGCGCGAGGCGGGTTCCCGGCTTGACATTCTCAACAGCAGCGAAGGAGAGCTCAATGGATGATTCGACAATGCGACAAGAACTGTCGAAGGTCCGTCAGGATGCGGCAGGCCTCCGCCAGCAGCTGTTCTCGGCTTCCCAGCGCAACGAACAGCTGAGCACTGCTCTTAAGGCTGCCCGGGCTGAGCTTGATCGTCTTAAGACCGAGGCCGAAAGGATCGCCGAACCGCCGAACTCCTACGCGGTTGTGCTCGGCACCGTGCGCGAAGGCGATCTTGTCTTCGCCGACGTCCACTACGCGGGCCGGCCCATGCGCCTGTCCGTGAGCACAGAGGTTCCGCTGCGCAATCTCACGCCGGGGCGACGTGTCCGGCTGACCGAAGGCCTGGTCGTCGTCGAAGCCCTCGACTTTGTCGACGAAGGCTCGGTCGTCACGGTGCGGGAACTCATTGACGACACCCGCGTGCTCGCCGCGACATCCACGGACGAAGAGCGGGTCGTGATTCTGGCTCAGCCGCTGCGCGACACACCGGTTCGAGTGGGAGATTCGCTCGTCTTCGATTCGCGCAGCGGGCTAGTTGTCGAAAGGCTCGAGAGGGCCGAAACAGCATCCCTCATGCTGGAAACCGTTCCTGATATTTCCTACTCCGACATCGGCGGGCTCTCCACGCAGATCAGCGAGATCCGCGATGCTGTCGAACTGCCGTTTGAACACCCGCAGCTGTACACCGAGCACGGGCTTAAACCGCCCAAGGGAATCCTGCTGTACGGACCTCCCGGCAACGGCAAAACCCTCATCGCCAAAGCCGTTGCAAACTCCCTTGCTCAGCGTCGCGGCGGGGAGAACACCCGCTCCTACTTCCTCAACATCAAAGGTCCGGAGCTGCTGGACAAGTACGTCGGCGAAACCGAGCGCCAGTTGCGCACAATCTTTGCCCGCGCCCGCGAAAAGGCCACCGGCGGTTCGCCCGTCGTCGTGTTCTTCGACGAAATGGAAGCTCTGTTCCGCACCCGCGGAACCGGCAAGTCCTCCGATGTTGAAACCACGATCGTGCCGCAGCTGCTGACCGAAATCGACGGTGTTGAGCAGCTGGACAACGTCATCGTGATCGGTGCGTCCAACCGCGAAGACCTCATCGACCCCGCGATCCTCCGTCCCGGACGACTCGACGTGAAGATCCGCATTGAGCGTCCCGACAGGGAAGGCGCGAAGGACATCTTCAGCAAGTACCTCACAGAAGACCTGCCGATTGCGGAATCCGAGATCACGACGACAAAGGCAGCCGCGGTCGAAAGCCTCATCGAACGCTGTGTCGAAGAGATGTACGCAGAAACCGACCGCAACCGCTTCGTCGAAGTGACCTACGCCAACGGTCGGCGCGAAATGCTCTTCTTTGCCGAGTTCACCTCGGGAGCCATGATCTCGAACGTCGTCGATCGGGCGAAGAAGCATGCAATCAAGGCCTACCTCGATCTGGGCGAACACGGCATCACGTGGGATCACCTCTACCGCGGAATCCGCGAAGAGTTCAGCGAACACGAAGACCTGCCGAACACTACGAACCCGGATGAATGGGCCCGCATCTCCGGCCGGAAGGGCGAAAGAATCACGCACTTGGTCCTGGCAGCCGATATCGCCGACCGCGAAAGCCGCACAGACAGCGGTGCCGGCAGCGGCACCTCGTCAGTTCAGACAGCCAGGGGAGACAGCAGCCTCATCTGAGGAACCGCCCCTGTGCAGGCTTCAGCGTTTGGCTGATCGCCCGCCGACAGCGCGGGCGATCACACGCCAGCCCACGAGCGTCAGGAAGTTCAGTGCGGAGGCCACAATGATGAACGGCCCGGCAATCCCCGCACCCACCGCAAAGCGGGTGATCATGCCGACCAGAACAGTCGTCGACCAGATCGCGACGCCGGTGCGCATGGGCGCCAGGGGAGCGGCCCAAGCCGCACTGAGAATCCACGCGCACCCAAGGCCCACAAGGAACGGCCACGAGGTCTGCACCACGCCGTCGAGCGTGAGAACCTTGGCGTGAGTGTAGAAGCCGACGGCCGCAAACGCGATCACCAGAACGATGTCTGCGACGAGTGCAGTGAAAATATGAGAAGAACGCTTAGCCACAGGCCACAGTCTACGAAAGGCAGTGAGGCACAATGATCACCGTCCAGCGGATCATGGGCTCAGAAACCGAGTTCGGCATCGTCGCCGTCGGCGGTCGCCCGCAGGCCCCCATGCGCGACTCCGCGCGTGTCGTCGACGCCTACGCGGGCCCACGCGGACTGAAATCGGCGCAGAGCTTCTGGGACTTCGGATCGGAAACACCGCTGGCCGACGCCCGCGGCTTTCTCATGAACCTTGCCGATGCGCACGAATCCCAGCTGACCCACCTGCCGCAGGCGCAGCCGGAAGCGCAGTACCTGGCCAATGTGGTGCTTGAAAACGGCGCGCGCCTCTATGTTGACCACGCTCATCCCGAGTATTCATCGCCGGAGGTCACCAATCCGCGCGACATCGTCACGTGGGACCGCGCGGGTGACCGCGTGGCAGAAGCAGCCGTCAAACAGCTGCTGACAACGGGGCAGCCTGTCGACCTATACAAAAACAACACGGACTCCAAGGGAGCCTCGTACGGTACACACGAAAACTACCTCGTCGACCGCAACACCGATTTCGAGAAGATTGTCGAAGGGCTGCTGCCGTTCTTCGCCACGCGGCAGATTCTGTGCGGTGCCGGCAAGGTCGGAATCGGGCGGGAGGGCGAAGAGCCCGGCTTCCAGATTTCTCAGCGGGCAGACTTCTTCGAAGAGTGCGTGGGGCTTGAAACGACCCTGCGCCGGCCGATCGTCAACACGCGCGATGAGCCGCACGCTGACCCTGTCAAATACCGGCGCCTGCACGTCATCATCGGCGATGCGACACTCGCCGAAGTCGCCACTTTCGTGCGCTTCGGCTCTACGAGCCTGGTGCTGAGCCTGATCGAACAGGGCCTGGCTCCCGTCATCGAACTCGCCGACCCGGTTGAAGCGCTGCAGACGGTCTCACACGACTTAAGCCTCAGCGCTCCGCTTGAACTGGCTGATGGGTCGACCATGACTGCACTCGAAATTCAGCGCGCGTTCTATGCGGCAGCCGCTGAGGCAGCAGATCCGAGTGACGAACAGACCTCACAGGTGCTCGCGGAGTGGGATCGCCTGCTCACAGGTCTTGCGACCGACCCCATGAGTCTGGCCGACTCGATCGACTGGGTGGCCAAACTTGCGCTCATGAACAGCTACCGCCAGCGTGAGGGCCTCGACTGGAACAGCCCGAAACTTGCCCTCATCGACGTCCAGTACACCGACGTCCGTCAGGAGAAGGGACTGTTCTACCGCCTGGAGCGGGCAGGACGTTTCCGCAGGCTGACCACCGACGCAGAGGTCGAGCGCGCCATGACGACACCACCGGAAGATACGCGCGCCTATCTGCGCGGAACGGTTGTCGACCGACTGCGCGATGACCTCGTGGCCGCCAGCTGGGAGTCAATCGTTATGCGCCGGGGCGATTCTGCAGTCAGAATCCCCATGAGCGAACCGCTCAAGGGCACACGCGCACTTCTAGAGGAACGGCTGAACACGGCCGTTGACACCGAGACCCTGTTGACTGCACTCGGTGTCACTACAATCGACAACAACAGCACAGACGAATACGGGATGTGAACAATGGCTGGTCAGGATCAGATTCACAGGCACTCAGGCGGCGCAGAGGGGCCGGAAGAACCCGGCGACCTGAACGTCGGCGGAGGCCAGGCGCAGATCAACACGCAGGGTCTCGACGACATCCTCGATGACATCGACTCCGTTCTGGAAACCAATGCCGAAGACTTCGTGAAGAACTTCGTGCAGAAGGGCGGACAGTGACAGGTCTGTCATCCGCCTATCTGAATACCGCGTCGAACTCCTTTGTTGAGTTCGCACGGACTGTTGCCCCGCACGTGCTGCCTTCGGGTGACCTTCCGGCCTCGGAGAGCATCGCCCCGCACGCCACGACCATCGTTGCGCTGACAACCGCTGACGGTGTGCTCATGGCCGGCGACCGCCGAGCGACGATCGGTTCGCTCATTGCCAGCCGCACCATGGAGAAGGTTCATCGTGCCGACGACGCATCGGTGGTCGGCATTGCCGGAACCGCGGGCATCGCACTCGAGCTTGTTCGGCTTTTCCAACTAGAGCTTGAGCACTACGAAAAGATCGAGGGCACGGTCCTGTCCCTTGACGGCAAAGCCAACCGTTTGGCTTCAATGCTGCGAGCCAATCTCGGCTTCGCGCTGCGCGGGCTGGCCGTTGTTCCGCTGTTCGCGGGTGTGGACCAGAAGGCAGAGGGCGAAACACCGGGCAGGATCTTCTCGTTTGACGTCACCGGCGGCAGGTACGAAGAAGAGGACTACCACTCGGTGGGCTCCGGTTCGACTTTCGCGCGCGGATCGCTCAAAAAGAGGTGGAAGCCCGGCTTAAGCGAAAGCGAAGCTGTCGAGGTGGCTGTTGAAGCTCTTTTCGATGCAGCTGACGATGACTCTGCAACCGCCGGACCGGACCTCATCCGCCGCGTCGGGCCGACCATGATGGTCGTCGACTCCGCCGGTGCAAGGGAAGTCGAGTCTGACGTTATTTTGGCCGCTGCGGCCGAAGTCGCCGCACGCCGAGGAGGCGATTCGAAATGAGCATGCCCTTCTACGTTTCACCCGAACAGCTCATGAAGGACCGGGCTGAGTTCGCCCGGAAGGGGATTTCGCGCGGCCGCTGTGTGCTCGTTGCCCGCTGTTCAGACGGCATCGCGCTCATTGCAGAGAACCCTTCCACGACGCTGCACAAGATTGCTGAGATATACGATCGAATCGGGTTTGCCGCCGTCGGCAAGTACAACGAGTTCGAATCGCTGCGCCAGGCCGGTGTTCGCTACGCCGACCTGCGCGGATATTCCTATGACAGGGCAGACGTGACGGCGCGGGGTCTGACAAACGCCTACGCGCAGACGCTGGCATCCGTTTTCACTACCGAATCCAAGCCCTTCGAGGTCGAGATCATCGTCGCTGAACTCGGAGCTGTTTCTGCCGACGACAGAATCTACCGACTGTCCTATGACGGTTCGGTTGCGGACGAGGCCAGTGCGGTCGTCATCGGCGGGGATTCGGAGGCTCACAGCCAGAAGCTGGCCGAGATCGACACAACGGCGATGACAAGCGCCGAGGTGCTGCGCTGGGCGGCCACGGCTCTGGGGGTCGACGGACCGATTCCGGCCCACCACATCGAAGCGGCTCTGCTTGACCGCACCGCCGAAGGGCACAGGAAGTTCCGTCGACTGAGCACAGAGACGGTCGAGCAGATCATCGGGGGAGAAGTATGAAGCGCATCTACGGCATCGAAACCGAGTACGGTTTGACCTACTCCGCTGGCAGCGGCAGGCACCTCGGCCCCGAAGAAACGGCACGCTACCTGTTCAAACCGGTCATCAGGAGGTTCAGGTCGTCGAACGCCTTTTTGGCCAACGGCGGTCGCCTGTATCTCGACGTGGGATCTCACCCCGAATATGCGACGGCGGAATGTTCCACGCTCGATGAACTCATCGCTCAGGAAGAAGCCGGCACTCTGCTTCTGACCCAGAATCTTCAGACCGCCCAGCACGAACTCGAAGCTGACGGGCTCGACGGCAAGGCGCACATGCTGAAAAACAACCGTGACTCGGCAGGCAATTCCTTCGGCAGCCACGAGAACTTCCTTGTCCGCCGAACCATGGACTTCACACGCCTTACCAGTTCGCTGCTGCCGTTCCTCGTCGTCCGGCAGCTCATAGCCGGGGCCGGCGGCGTCATTCCCGCCCGCGCCAGCACCGAAATGCCGGCAGCTGATTCTCAGCGCGCGTCGCTGAGCGGCCACGCGACAAAAGTCGAACCCCTCCACGGCGATGTCGTCTACGGCCTGTCCGGTCGCTCCGACGTCATGTGGGAGGGCGTGTCATCAGCGACCACCCGTTCCAGGCCGATCATCAACGCCCGCGACGAACCGCACGCCGATGCAGAAAAGTACCGCCGACTGCACGTAATCGTCGGCGACTCTTCGATGTCCCAGACCACAACCGAGCTCAAAGTCGGTTCGGCAGGCCTCGTGCTCGACCTGTTGGAAACCGGTGTGCCCCTTGCAGACCACACTCTGCGCAATCCCATCCGGGATATTCGCACCGTGGCGCGCGACCTTACCGGAACTGCTCAGCTTGAGCTGCGCTCGGGCGAAACCACAACCCCGCTTGAGCTGCTGGGCTTCTACTGGGAGCACGCCCAGAAGCTCGCAGACAGGGGCGATCACAGCCTCGGCAGCGATGACACCGCACAGCGTGTACTCGACCGCTGGAAGCGCGTTCTCGAGGCAGTTGAGAGCGGTGACTTCAGCTCGGTCGACACTGAAATCGACTGGGTCATCAAGAAGAAGCTCTTTGACCGCTACCTCGAACGCGAAGACCTGGGTCTGAAAGATCCGAAGATCACGCGCCTCGACTACGCCTACCACGATGTCACCCCCGGCATCGGCTTGTTCTCCAAACTCGAACAGGCTGGCTTGGCCCAGCGCGCGGTATCTCCAGAAGACTCCGAGCGTGCAATGAGCACACCGCCGCAGAGCACCCGAGCCAAACTGCGCGGCGAATTCATTGCGCAGGCTCTTGAACACCGCCGTGATTTCACGGTCGACTGGGTGCACCTGCGGCTGAACGACCAGACCCAGAAAGCAGTGGTCCTCCGCGACCCGTTCGCAACTGAGGACGACAGGGCACACGCCCTGACCGAGGCCTTGTCCGAACCGGTCATCTGAGCCTGGGGACACTCAGCCGAAGCCCAGACTCGCCCCATTAGGATTGGCGTGATCTATCGAAAGGGATGTATCTACGTGCGCAGACAGGTGATCGGCTCCGCCGCCATCGCAGCTCTTCTTCTGACGGGCTGTTCGAAAGGCGACGATCAGAGCGCTGAAAGTACAGCAACACAGCAGGCGCAGGACGCCAAAACCACGAACCTCGACGGCGTCAAGGTAAGCGGTAAGCAGGGCGAAAAGCCGAAGGTTGAGTTCGACGCTCCCTTTGCTGTCGACAAGGCCGAGTCGAAGGTCGTTGCGGAAGGCGACGGCGACGCCATCAAGGCCGGCGAACAGGTCACCGCCCACATGACGACCGTCGACGGCAGCGATTCGAAGAACCAGCAGACCACCTACGACCAGGGCAAGCCCTCAGGCTTCCCCATGGACGAAGACCAGGTAGCCAAGGAGCTCATCGACGCTCTTGTCGGACAGAAGGTCGGCTCCCGCGTTGTTCTCGCCACCCCGGGCGAAAACGGCCCGAGCATCCTGTACGTCATTGACGTTGTGAAGACCGAAGAGCTCAAGACCCGAGCCGAAGGCAAGAAGCTTCCGCAGAAGAAGGATCTCCCGCAGGTCAGTCTCGACAAGAACGGCAAGCCCTCCATCAGCAAGCCCGAGGGCGATCCGCCGCAAAAGCTCATCGTCGAACCCACAATCGAAGGTGACGGGCCGAAGGTCAGCAAGGACCAGGAAGTCACCGTCCAGTACTCCGGTTGGATGTGGGATGACGCTTCGAAGACCTTTGACTCTTCCTGGGACCGCGGGCAGCCTGCTACTTTCGCGCTTGACAGCGTGATCAAGGGCTGGACCGAAGGTCTTGAGGGCCAGAAGGTCGGTTCGCAGGTTCTGCTCATCGCACCGCCGGACATGGCCTACGGCGAAGCCGGCAGCCCGCCGAACATCGGTCCGAACAAAACACTCGTGTTCGTCGTCGACATCCTCGCCGCAAACTGATTGGAGATACTCGTGTCCCGCACCAAACCCGAAGTTGAATTCCCCGGCGACAGCGCCCCGACTGAACTCGAAATCATCGACGACATTGAGGGCACCGGCCGCGAAGTCCAGGCCGGCGACACCGTCAGCGTCCACTACGTAGGCGTCGGCTTTTCCACCGGCGAACAGTTCGATGCCAGCTGGGACCGCGGCCAGCCGCTGAACTTCCGCGTCGGCGTCGGCATGGTCATTCCCGGCTGGGACCAGGGTCTGCTCGGCATGAAGGTCGGCGGGCGCCGCACCCTGCGGATTCCCTCCCACCTGGCCTATGGCAGCCAAGGCGTGCCCGGCGTCATCGCCCCGGGTGAATCGCTCATTTTCGTCTGCGATCTTGAGGCCATCGCCTGACGATGTCCGACATCGACCGTCCGAAGACCGGCCGCGCGCGTCGGCAGACTGAGCGCCTGCTCAACCTGCTCATCGCGCTGCGGTCGGTTTCCGGTTGGCTCGACCGCGATGTTCTGCGCCAGACGATCGCGGACTATCGCGACAAAGACGACGAAGCCTTCGACCGGATGTTCAACCGGGACAAGAAGGCACTGCGGGACTTAGGGATCGAGATCAGCACAACCGACTGGTCCGACCCGTTCACAGGCGAATCCGCCTACGGCTATCGCATCAGCGACGAAGACTATCTGCTTCCGCCCATCGATCTGAGCGCCGAAGACATTTCGCTCTTGGCAGCCGGTGTTGACGTCATGCGCAGCTCGGCTGTCTCCGGCGCCGCAGCCGCCGCCGTGAACAAACTCCGCGGCCAAGCCGCCCTGCCAGCAGAGAGCATCGACACGGCCGCGGCCTTCGACCTGCGCGCAGTTGATGATCGCTATGCCGAAGTCATGGAGTACGTGGCTGACCGGCGCCCAATGCGCTTCCAGTATCGAAAGCCCGGCTCAGCTCCTTCGCGGCGCGAAGTCGTCGGATACTGCCTGCTGACCCGCGGCGAGAAGACCTACGTCGTCGGCTACGACCTCGAGCGCAAAGCGCAGCGTGCATTCCGACTGTCCCGCATCGTCGGACGCATCACGCCCCTGGCCAAATCTCTTCGCCACGCAGTGCCGGACGACTTCACGGTCAACCCACGTGCGGTCGGCGAGACCGCACACACCGGAACCAGCGCGCAGAAAGCCGTGCTCCACCTCGTGCCCGGCAAGGGTCGGCCCCTGCGCCTCAGCGGCACGGAAACTGCCGACGGGACATACGAGGTGCCGTTTGCTGATCTGCAGTCCTTTGCTGAGGAGCTGCTCGGGTTCGGCGACAGCGTCAGCGTTGTGGCCCCGCAGGAGCTGCGTGAAGCCCACCTGGAGCTTGCTCAGGCCACCTTGGCAGCACTGGAGGCTGTTGAAAGCGGGGGAGACGCGCATGTGTGAAGCACAGCAGAGACTGTCGCGCCTGTTGGGTCTCGTCCCGTTCATCACGGCGAATCCCGGCACCCAGCTGGAAGATCTCGCCGCCCATTTCAACGTCCCTGTTGAAACAATCGAAGACGACCTTCAGCTGCTGTTCGTCAGCGGTCGGCCCGGCCACATGCCAGACGATCTCATTGACGCCCGCTGGGGTCCCGACGGCGTGTACATCGACAACGCTGCCGAAGTCGACGCCCCGGTGCGGCTCAGCGGCGCGGAAGCCTCAAGCCTCGTCGTGGCGCTTGACTACCTGCAGGCCGCTCACCCCGAAGTCGCCGGCATTGAACACCTGCGCGCCAAGCTGCAGTCAGCAGACCGTTCTGCAGAACCCATGGTTGACGTGCCTGCCGTTCCGGATGATCTTCGCCGCGCACTGCAGAGTTCTTCTGCCTCCGGCACACCCATCATGATTGACTACTACGTCACATCTCGTGATGAACTCACCCGCCGTGTCATCCGTCCCCACGGCCTGCGTCTTGCCGGCCGTTGGTACCTCGACGCCTACTGCGAGACCTCTGGGGGAGAGCGCACGTTCAGCGTCGACAACATCGAATCGGCCGCGCTGGCAGACGCAGCCGCCGACATCGCTCCCACACCCCAGCAGCCGGAAGAACCCGTTGACTACCGCTTCGGCTTCGCCTCGGCAGCGGCTTGGATTCTGGACGAGTTCGCCTTCCGCGACATTGAGTTCGACGACGCAGCAGGCATCGCCTACGGCACCATCACGGTTCTCTCCGAGGCCTGGCTGAACCGTCAGCTTCTGCAGTGGGGCCGTTGGATCCGCTCAATCGACCCGGCACACGAGCTGACAGACGTGCGCGGCACTCTGGCGCGCGTTATCGAACAAGCCGAGCCAGGCGAGTACACTGGTGGGGCACGCTGACAACTAAGGAGCATATGTGAGACCCGGAATCTGGCAAATCCTCATCGTCGTTCTGGTGATCGTTGTGATCTTCGGCGCTTCCCGCCTGCCCGGTGTCGCCAAGAACGTCGGCAAGTCAATGAAGGTCTTCCGCGATGAAGTGAAGGACTTCGGCAAGGACGAACCGAGCGTCTCAGCTCCCAAGGACCCCAGTTCCATCGAATCGAAGGACGCACAGCCCGGCAGCGCTGACAGCGCCGGGGAGCGGGCATCGGCACAGACCGAAGCGGACGACGACAAGCGAAAGTGAGCCCGCGCAAGCGCCTGCCGCTCAAGGGCAATCCGCAGAAGCGGATGAAGCTCCTCGATCACTTCCGGGAGCTTCGCAACAGGGCGATCGTCGCCGCCGTTGCGCTGCTGATTGCCTCGGTTCTCGGCTGGTTCCTCTACGACAGCGTTCTCGGTCTTCTGCAGAAGCCTCTGGATGACATTGCGGCGGCGGATGGCAAGACCGCCATGCTCAACTTCGCCGGTGTCGTTTCGCCCTTCGACATGAAGATCAAAATCTCGATCTTCATCGGCATCATCCTTTCCTCGCCGGTGTGGCTGTACGAAATCTGGGCGTTCATCATGCCCGGGCTGCACCGCAAGGAGAAGCTCTACACCATCGGCTTTCTCGGCACCGCGCTGCCGCTTTTCTTAGCCGGCGGCGCCCTTGCGTTCTTCGCTCTGCCCAATGCGGTGCGCACAATGGGCGGACTCGTGCCGCAGGGAACTTCGTACATCGTTCCCGCACAGGACTACCTGTCGTTCGTCACCGTCGTCATCATTGCCTTCGGGGCTGCCTTCGTGCTGCCTGTACTCATGGTGGGTCTCAACATGCTCGACCTGCTGTCAGCCAGGACCATCCGCCGGTCCTGGCGGTGGCTGGTGGTCCTCGTCTTCGTCTTCGCCGCTATTGCCACGCCGACACCGGATGCCGTGTCAATGTTCTACTTGGTCATCCCGATGCTGTTCATGTTCTTTTTGGCGTGGCTTGTCTGCGCGATCATCGATCGGGGTCGCAAGCGTCGCCGGATAGCCGATGGCACGTGGGTCGAACCTATTGACTGAGTAGACTGAGGAGTATGGAATCCAACCTGTCTCCGGCTGACGCGTACGCACAGTTTCTCCAGCGCCAGAGCGAAGCGGGTTCACCACTGGAGGCCTTCCGCCGTTCCCTGGACTACGAACTCGACGACTTTCAGCTGCGCGCGTGCCGCAGCCTGCAGGACGATCACTCTGTTCTCGTTGCAGCGCCGACGGGTGCGGGAAAGACGGTTGTCGCTCAGTTCTCGATCGCGCTGGCCGTTGCCCGCGGGGTGCGTGTTTTCTACACCGCGCCGATCAAGGCCCTGTCCAACCAGAAGTTCAATGAGCTCGTCGAGGCCTACGGGGCTGATCGCGTTGGTCTGCTGACGGGGGATACGAGCATCAATCGCGACGCGCAGATCGTCGTCATGACGACTGAGGTTCTGCGCAACATGATCTATTCGGGCACTGACCTGTCCGAACTCGGCTTTGTGGTGCTCGATGAAGTGCACTACCTGGGTGACCGATTCCGGGGACCGGTGTGGGAGGAGGTCATCATTCACCTTCCGGCGCACGTGCTGCTGGTGAGTTTGTCGGCAACCGTGTCGAACGCGGAAGAGTTCGGCGCCTGGCTCGCCGAGGTGCGCGGAACAACCGACATCATCGTGTCCGAACACCGGCCGGTTCCGCTGCATAACCACGTGGCCGTCGGCACAGATCTCATGCCGCTGTTCGCGCCGAACGGCAAGGACATCAACAAGGGTCTCGAAGCAGCCGTCCGCCCGTACTCCGGTTTCGGCTCTCGCCGGGACCGCCGCCGAGGCGGAGCTCGGCACCGTTTCATGCGCCCGGCTCGCGCTGCTGTCATCGCGGAGCTCGACAAACTGTCGCTGCTGCCAGCCATTTTCTTCATCTTCAGTCGCAAGGGCTGTGATGAAGCGCTCGACCACTGTTTGGCCGCGGGTCTGGATCTGACGACGAAGAACGAAAAGCGCAAGATCGCGGCGGCGCTCGAAGAACTCGAAGAATCACTCGTGGCCGAAGACCTCGGTGTTCTCGGCTTCCGATCCTTTGCCGCCGGCCTCATGTCCGGCTTCGGCGTGCACCACGCCGGTCTCATCCCGCAGTTCAAGGAGCTTGTTGAAAAGCTGTTCGTTGAAGGACTCATGCGGGTTGTCTTCGCAACCGAAACACTGGCGCTGGGCATCAACATGCCGGCCCGTTCGGTGGTGCTCGACAAACTCAAGAAGTTCAACGGCGAATCCCACGTGCAGATCACGCCGGGGGAGTACACGCAGCTGACGGGCCGCGCGGGCCGACGCGGCATCGACGTTGAGGGGCACGCCGTCACGGTGTGGCACCCCACGATCGAAGTCGCTGATATCGCCTCGCTTGCCTCGAAGCGAACCTACGCACTCAACAGCCGCTTTGTGCCCACCTACAACATGGCCGCGAACCTGCTTGCGCGCATGACCCATGACGATGCGCGGAAGGTGCTGGAAACCTCGTTTGCCCAATACCAGGCCGACTCGTCAGTTGTCGGCCTTGCCAAGAGGGTGCGCAAAACCGACGAGGCGCTAGCTGGGTATCGGGAAGCCGCACAGTGCGACCGGGGTGATTTCTCGGAGTACTTCGGCTACCGCCTTTCCATTGCTCAGATGGAGAAGCATGCGGGCAAGCAGCGCACAAAGCTCAAGCAGCGTGATGTTGTCGAATCTCTGTCACACCTGCAGTTCGGCAGCGTCATCCTTCTGCCGTCGCGGCTGAAGTTCGGCGCCTGCGTCGTGCTCAACCCCATGCACAACGACCACACGGGTCTGCGTCTGCCGACCGTGCTGACGAGTGCAGGCAAGGTGTGGCACCTGCGCCCACATGAAGTCACAGAGCCCGCGGTGAGCCTTGGCAAGATCAAGAGCCCGCGGAAGTTCAACCACCGGAATCCGCGTGAGCGCAACCGGCTGCTCGATATTGTGGACCAGGCGATTGAGCAGGGTCGAGTCAAAGATCCGGCCACGGTTCAGGTGCGCAGGAACAAGGGCCCCAAGGTCGGTTCGGAGGATATTGACGCGCTGCGCCAGCAGATGCGGTCCCACCCGTGCCATGACTGCCCCGAACGCGAACAGCACGCCCGGTGGGCTGAAAGGGCGCACCGCCTGGAGCGCGACCGTGCAAAACTCACCAGCCAGATCACTTCCCGTACGTCTTCAATCGCCGAGGTGTTCGACCGGGTCTGCTCGGTTCTGCGGACTCTTGAGTTCCTGCCTGATGACACCGCGATTCTGCGGCGCATCTACGGTGATCGAGACCTGCTGATCGCCATGTCAGTGCGCGCTGGTCTGTGGGAGGGCCTGACAGAGCCGGAAGCTGCGGCTATGGCATCGTGCCTCGTGTATGAAAGCAGGCGCGAACTTCTGACGCACACGCGCATGCCCACCCAGACTCTGCGACACTGCGTGAGCGCTCTGGAAGACCTGTGGCGCACACTGGCGAAGACCGAAAGCGATGCGCACACTGCGATCACCCCTGAACCTGAATCCGGGATTGCCGTGCCGATCTACCGGTGGACCGACGGCAAGAACCTTGCGGCAGCGCTTGAGGGCACCGATATCTCAGCCGGCGATTTTGTCCGCTGGGCAAAGCAGACACTCGACGTTCTGGGCCAAATCGAGAACGTCGTGGGCTCAGAATCGGCGGAGACTATTGCTCGTGCTGCCGACGCTATGCGCCGCGGCGTGGTCATGGACCACTACTGATATCAGCGGCGAATCCGCTTGACCACGGACTCGATGTCGGAACCGAAGGTCGATTCAGCAGCAACATAGGTCCACGTTGACGACGGCCGCTTCATGCCGATGGCCGGCAGGTCGACCCCATCAGAGGTGAATTCGACTTCTTCGAGCACATCCTCGGTGCTTGCCATGACATCTGACCAGAACTGGCCGAACTGCGCCATGGACTCCTTGTTGAACGCCTCGTGCGGGCGCTCTTTTGCCAGTGTGCGCAGGTGGATGCCTTCGCGCAGATCATTCAGAAACGCCAGGTGGGCAACCCAGCGGTCGTCGATCTGGAATAGGAGGATATCGCGCAGCGCTTCACGTACAGCGTCTTCCCCGGCGGTATTGACATCGTCGCGGTCGCTGACTTTTTCCAGCAGTTCGTCAATGCCGTAGTCATCTGTGAGCACAGCCTCGCGGCGGCTGAGCACCTGTTTTCGCTGCTTTGACATGAGGTCGTTGAAGCGCCGGGTGTCACGGTGGACGCCGGTGTTTTCACCCTCCGCCATGCGCTGGGCGTGTTCGACCAGCTGGGCAGCTTTGCGCGACTGTATGAAGCCGGTTTCGTCGCCTTCTTCGACAAAGCGCTGGATTTCCGGAACGCGGGTGAGCAGTTCGTCTTCCAGGCTCGTGAAGAACACGGATGTTCCCGGGTCGCCTTGACGGCCGGAACGTCCGCGCAGCTGGTCGTCAAGCCGGGATGAGTCATAGCGGCCGGCGCCGATGACGAGCAGGCCGCCAGCGTCACGGGCCTCGTCGTCGGCTAGGCGAATATCGGTTCCGCGGCCGGCCATCTGGGTCGACACCGTGACAGCACCGGATTCTCCGGCCCGAGCGATGATGTCGGCTTCGCGTGAATCGTCTTTCGCGTTGAGAACTCTCACCTCGATGCCGCGCTGCTTGAGCCTGTGCGCGAGGCTTTCAGATTCAGCCACCGAACGGGTGCCGATGAGAATCGGCCGGCCCTCGCGGTGTTCTTCTAGAACCTGGTCGACAATAGCCCGCTCTTTTGACTCCTGGTACGTGTACAGGCGGTCGGGCTCATCAATGCGGATGACCTCTTCATTGGGCTCAACAGCAGAGATTTCGAGGTTGTAGAACTCTTTGAGGTCATCGCCGACCGCCAGAGCGGTACCCGTCATGCCGCACACGGTGCTGTAGGTCTGGATGAGCTCTTCTACAGTCATCTGGTCGAGGATTTCACCGGAAGAGGAAGCCGTCAGGCCCTCCTTCGCTTCGACTGCGGCCTGCAGGCCATCCGGCCAGCGCTGCAGATCGGCCACGCGGCCGCGGGAGTCTGAAATCAGCTTGATGCTCCCGTCAACAACGAGGTAGTCGACGTCCCGGTGGACAACAGCCAACGCGTACAGCGCGAGATTGACGGCCGCCAGTGTCTCCGCATCATCACCGTAGAGGTCCACGTCGAGGGCTTCTTCGACGGCATCAATGCCTGCTTCTGTCAGAGACACCGCCGTGCGGTCGTGCGACAGTTCGTAGTGCTTGCCTGCCTCCAGGCCTGCGACAAGGCGCGTGATGTCGGCATCGGCCTGTTCAACGCTCGCGGTGCCGGCCAAGACCAGCGGGACCCTCGCCTCGTCAATGAGAACCGAGTCAGCTTCGTCGACAATCACGACATCACGCTGGGCGATGCGGGGTTCTTGGCCCTGGGTGAGGAAACGGTCGCGCAGCGTATCGAAGCCGACTTCCTGAACCGAGGCGTAGACGACTTCCTGCGCGTAGGAGTTTCGCCGAGACTGTTCCGAATCAGATTCACCGACGGAGGCCGCGGTGACGCCCAGCAGGTCGAACAGGGGGCGCATCCACTCAACGTCACGGGCAGCGAGATAGTCGTTGACGCTCACCACATGAACCGTGCGTCCCTGCAGGGCGTAGCCGGCTGCCGCCATTGCGCCGACGAGCGTCTTGCCCTCACCCGTGAGCATCTGTACGACCATGCCGTCGAGCAAGCCGATGAGACCTTTCAGCTGTGTGAGGTAGGGCCGTTCGCCCAGTGCCCGGTCAGCAGCCTCGCGCACGAGTGCCGCGTAGCGGGTGAGAGATTCGCGGCGGTCCTCTAGTGTGAAGAGCTCCGCTGCGGTTTCGGCCAGGTCTGCATCCGGCAGCTCCGCGTACTCTTCGCTGTAGCGGTCGAGGTCGTCCTGGGCTTTTGCGAACCAGCCGACTCGTTTGTCTGCCTGCGCTCCGGGGCGGCCCAGCAGTCGGTCGAAGAAGCCCATAGTCGTTCCTCTCAGCTTTAGATTTCCAGAGGCCAATCGGGGTTTATCGTAGCGTGGCGGCCTTTAGATCGCAGAAACTCTTCGAGATCAGCCGCCTGTGCCCGCTTCCATTCGATCTGTGCCGCGTGCAGCTCTTCGCCCGATCCAGAAGCCAGCAGCTCGTGTTTGGCAGCCATGGCCCACAGAATGCAGCCGGCAGCGGTCGCGTCGGCCAGAGCGTCGTGGTGGTTGTCGAGCTCGACGCCCCACACGGCGCACAGGTCTGCAAGCGTTCGCTGGCCCCTGCGGAAGCGGTCGACTTCCCTGTCAAGGACCAGGGTGTCGAAGATCGGCGGCAGAACATCGGCGACGGGTGTGGGCAGTCCCAAGCGGCGGCGTTCGGCTTCGAGCACCGTCAGGTCGTAGACGATGTTGTGTCCGACAACGCTGCCGCCCCGGCGGCGAATGCTCTCAAGGCACGCAATCACTTCGGCAACTACGGCGGTGCGGTCTGCTCCGTGCTTGCGCGCGTAATCGCTGGTGATGCCGTGGACGCTGCTGGCGGCCTCGGGAATCTCGATTCCGGGGTCAGCCAACCATGTGCGGATCTCCAACGGTTCGATCCCGCTATTCACCTTGCCGAGGCGCACGCAGGCGGCCGTCACAATATGCACTGTGTGCGGGTCCAGTCCCGTTGTTTCGAGGTCGAAACCCCACAGTTCGGAGGTGGTCCAGGATGGGCCCGTGAACGCGGGGAGCCGGTTCTTGCTCACCTGCCGACCGGCAGCTGGCGAGGTGCCGGCGGCTCTCGGCGGCACCTCGCCACCCAGCGTCTTCAGAAGGCGGGCGACGGCTCGTTCTGTGCTCCATTGGCTGCCGAATGCGCTGAGAGCCTCGCGGTTCATCCGCTGCGGCACAGCCGCAGCGTCCTTGGCCGCCTGCACCACGTCGAGGTCTTCAAGGACAGCCATGACCTTTTCAGCTCGGCGCACCGCGTCTTCATTCTCTAGGAGTGCGGCAGCGCGCTTCGGGCTCAGACCGTGGTCTTTGGCACCGCTGGCTGCCGCGCGGAACAGTTCATCCAGACCCCCGTAGCCGGCCAGGAGCTTTGCCGCAGTTTTTTCGCCGATGCCGGGAACGCCGGGCAGACCATCAGACGGGTCGCCGCGCAGGGCGGCCATTTCGCGGTACGGTGTCCCGCCCTTGACCCCGTATTCGGCGGGGACGTCCGGGTAGGTCAGCGGCGCCCACTGGCCCTTGGGACGGGGACGATGCAGCTGAATTCTGCGGTCCTCGCGCAGCACTGAGATGAGGTCGCGGTCGGGGGAGACCACCACGAGTTCGTCGTCCGGTCCCATCTGGGCGGCAAAAGAGCCGATGATGTCATCAGCTTCGGTACCCGGGATCTCAAGAACCGGTATCCCCACCAGCCCTAGTGCCTCGCGGATGAGGGGGATCTGCGGTTTGAGGTCGTCCGGAGTCTCCGACCCAGTCTCTTCGTCCTGCACGCGCTGTGCCTTGTACTCCGGAACGATGGCTGTCCGAAAGGCCGGGCGCCAGTCTCCGTCCATAGCCGCCACGATCCGCGTGGAGCCGAGGTCTTCTGCCAGGCCGGCAATCGTGTCCAACAGTCCGCGCAGAGCGCCGACCGGTGTGCCGTCTGCGGCTGTGATGCTCGAGGGGAGAGCATAAAAAGACCGGTAGTACAGGGCGGGGGTATCGAGAACGACGAGTCTGCTCACGCGGCTCAGCCTACCCGAGCCCCCGTCACACACCCGGTGAACGTCTGCGAGAATCACATAGTGGTGAATTTCGTTCTGTACAACGGTGATGTCTACAGCAGTGCCGACCCCTTTGCGACGGCCGCATCTGTCAGCGGCGATGTCGTGGACTGGGTCGGCGGCGATGAGGCCGCGCAGGCAATGGGTTCCGAGCTTGTTGACCTGAGCGAAGATTTTGCGGCTCCAGCCATGATCACAACGGTCGACCTGCGCAGCGAAGAGGCAGCCCCGCACAATTTCCTTGCGGCCGGAATTGTTTCTGTTCACGCCATCGGCACCGACGAACAGCTCGCTGCCTTCACAGCGAACGCCGGTCCGCTGCGCGTTGTCGGCTACAGCCTTGATGGCACGGGGGACCGGCAGGCTCGGATTGGACTGCCCGAAGACCGTCCTGAAGCATCTGTGTTCGTCGTCCTCGACGGTCTCGAGGCCCTGAATGCCTACATCGAAGCGCTGGCCGACACGGACTTCAGGCGCCACGCTGCTCGCAACGGCTGGCGCGTGTTCGCCAATGTGCAGATTCCCGAAGACCTGGCAGGTCCGCTCGGCCAGTCGCCCATTCCGCTCACGCTTGATCCACGTGCTTTTGCCCAGCCGGTCGGAGCTTTGCTGCGCGAAGGCGCACAGGTGAGCTTCGCCTCGTCATGTGAACCGTGGGATGCCATGCGGCAGGCGATTTTCGCACCCGGTTCCACGGTCAGCGGGCGTGCGGCGTTCAACTGCCTGACGCGCTTTGCAGAGCGGGCGCTCGGCAATTTCGGTGGGGGAGTTATCGCCCCGGGCAGCCGTGCGGACATCGCTCGGTGGAAGGTTGAGAACCTGGTTGTTCAGGCAGCTGACGAACGCGTTGCAGCGTGGAGCACGGACCCTCGTTCAGGCACTCCGGGCCTGCCGGATCTGACCCCCGGAACTCCGCTTCCGGAGCTCGTGTCGCTGTGGAGCGCAGGCGAACCGGTCGAACTGGACTCCTGATGCACACACTCGTCTGCATCCCGACCTACAACGAACGTGAGTCGCTGCCGAATACGCTGAAGGCGATATTCGAGTACTCGCCTGAAGTTGAGGTTCTCGTCATTGACGACGGTTCACCGGACGGAACAGCCGATTGGGCTGAAAAACTCGGTGATGATCGCGTTCACGTGATGCGGCGAACCGCAAAGGAAGGCCTGGGACCGGCCTATGTTGCCGGGTTCACGTGGGCGCTGGCCCACGACTACGACGTCATCTGCCAGATGGACGCCGACGGTTCCCACCGGGGCCGCGACCTGCCCCTGCTCCTCGAAGCTGTACGAGGTGGAGCTGAACTGGCCATCGGATCCCGCTGGGTCCGTGGGGGAGAGGTGGTCAACTGGCCGCTGAACCGCAATGTCCTTTCACGCGGGGCCAACCTGTACGCCAACGTGGCGATCGGGCTGCACGTAGCAGATGCGACAGCTGGTTTCCGAGCCTATTCGCGCAATCTCCTGCAGCGGATTGACTTGGCCGGTGTGCAATCCCACGGCTACGGCTTCCAGATCGATATGACGGTCCGGGCGCGCCGTGCCGGGGCGAGGATTGTCGAAGTGCCGATCATCTTCGTTGAGCGTGAGCTCGGCGCTTCGAAAATGTCCGGCAGCATCATCGGGGAAGCCTTCGTCAATGTTGCCCGCTGGGGCCTGCAGCGTCGCAGCGGGCAGGTGCGCAGACTTCTCGGTCGCTGACTGAACAGAGCCGGCGAAAGCCGGGCGGCACCTCGTGAGAAGAGTACGGCCGGCGGGGGAGCAGACCAACAGAAGAGGGCCCGAAGCAGACTTCCTGCTTCGGGCCCTCACATGTTTAAGTGGGCTGACGATCAGACCTCGGGGGCCTTTTCACCGCGGCGAATAGCCAGACGCTCTTCCAGGATCACCTGGAGCTCTTCCATCGAACGGCGCTCCATGAGCATGTCCCAGTGAGTGCGGGCGGGCTTAGCGTCCTCTTCCTCAACTTCTGAAACACCGACGCGGGTGCCGACACCGTGAGTACCGGAATCCCACGTGTCCGGAACATCTGCGTCCGTCGAGAAGGGAACTTTGAACCGGTGGCCGTCTTCGCAAACGAATTCGACAAGCTGACGAGGTGCCGGCTCGACACCGACTTCCGATTCCAGGGACCGGGAGCCAAGCTGGGTGCCCCGCAGGCTGCGTTCGCTCATGTGACTGAACCTCTCACTCGGTGGGCGGGTCTTCAAGCAGACAACAAGTCTAACGCCGCCGAGTATTCCCATCACACACGCCCCGTTAAGGCCGAGGTGCCACAATCGAATACATGAACGACGCCCCGCGCACACACCGCGACCCAATCGAACCAGACGGCGTGTGGACGAAAGAAGAACAGTCCAGCTTCAAACGCGCCCACATGACGTATCTGAAAGCGCGCTCTCGCGCTGAACGGACGGCACAATCGGTATCCAAATTCGCCGGACAGGCGAAAACGGCAGGGGAGAGGCTCAAGGAAGCTGGTTCTGCTGCCGCTCGCACAGCGAAAACTGCTGCCGGTGCTGCAGCCGTCGACGGGGGACTCATTGACAGGGTCGGCGACAGCATCGACACAACCATTGACCGCATCGGAAAGATGAGCGGAGCTTCAACCAACGGCGTGAAGAGCGGAATCCGCGGAACTCGCTTGAAGGTCAAATCTGCTGCGCGGCGCTTTTCCGGCACAGATCACGACACGGACCGGGCTTAGAATTTGCTTCGTAACCTGTTTGTTACCTAAACTTGCATCTCGTTACAGATTCGCAACGAGAGGTGACACCGTGCCGAAGGCTTCGAAGACTCTGCGGGCATCCGACATCCTGCGCGCCAGCCGCCGCCGTCCGGTTCTGGCAGCCATCGCGGTCCCTACCGCTGCAGCAGCTGCTATTACAGCCGCCGGCTTCGCCGCCGCACCCGGAGCCGCAGAAGAACCCCAGGCATTCGAAAGCAAGGTCGCACCCGAAGCAACGGCAGACGACACTGCCGACAAGCAGCGGAAGGACGCCCGGGCAAAGGCCGAAAAGGAACAGAAGAAGGCTTCCGGTTCCATGACTCTGCCTGAACCCGAAAAGTCCGAATCGGACGCGGGGGAGAAGGCCAGCAGCTCCTCTGGCAAGAGCGGATCAAGCAAGAGCGCATCCAGCAAGTCTCAGCCGAAGGCAAACACCAAAGCATCCGGCTCTGGCGGCACGTGCAAGGCCTCGTACTACTGGCAGGGCCAGAAGACCGCCAACGGTGAGCAGTTCAATACGAACGATCTCACGGCCGCACACAAGTCGCTGCCGTTCAACAGCCGCGTGAAGGTCACGAACAAGGCAAACGGCAAGTCCGTCACGGTTCGCATCAATGACCGAGGACCATACATCGGCGGCCGCTGCCTCGACCTTTCGACCGCAGCGATGAAGGCAGTCGGCGGCACGGGAGCGGGCGTCATCACAGTGTCGTATCAGGTGCTGTAACCTCAGGCCGACCACGTGGTCAAACACACCCTCAGCCCGTTATCTTTTCGTTACGAACTGATATAGCATTGCGTTATCGTTCCGAAACTTTCATCTGCGAGGGGAAGATCTGTGAGCAAACACCGCACTGAAGGCACCAAGGCTTCCGGAAGCATTTTCGACCTCTTTCGCCGCTCGTCCAAGCGTGGACGCTACAGCAGCGAACCGACGTCGGCCGCAGGAGTTCTCGCCTCCGCAGGGCGCCGCCCGGTTCTGGCTGCAATCGCCGTGCCGACCGCAGCTGCGGCAAGCATCGTCGCAGCCGGCTTCGCAGTAACACCCAGCGCGGAAGACGAACAGACGCAGTTCACGCAGAACGCCGCACCGGCCGCAGACGCACCGGACACCTCGGATGCTGACAAGGCCGCCAAGGACGCGGAAAAGCAGCAGAAAGACAGCGCGCCCTCTCTGACCGTCAAGGAAGAAGAGCCGGCTGAAGACGCCGAATCTGCCAGCACCGGCAAGTCGGGCAGCGCATCGAAGAAGAGCGGCAGCAAGAGCAGCTCACGCAGCTCGGGTGCAGCCGCCAGCGACAGCGGCAAGCCCAAGAACACGAAGGCTTCAGGCAAGGCAGGATCATGCCCGGCTTCGACCTACGGCCAGGGCGACGGTTTCCACGGCAAGAAGACTGCCAATGGCGAACGGTTCAACCGCAACGCAATGACCGCGGCACACAAAACGCTTCCGTTCAACAGCCGAGTGAAGGTCACGAACACCCGCAACGGAAAGTCGGTTACGGTCCGCATCAACGACCGCGGGCCGTTCCACGGCAATCGCTGCCTCGACCTGTCCACAGCCGCAATGAACACGATCGGCGGCGACGGAGTCGCACAGGTCAAGTGGCAGGTTCTCTGACATCACGGATACGGAAAGCGGCGCAGCGCAGTGCGCCGCTTTCTGCATGTCATGGCAGGCTAGCCGGTGCGGTGCGCTGTGTCCCGCACAGCAACCAGAAAATCCAGTGCGGGCTCAGAGACTTCGCCAGCGAAACAGTCCTGTGACTCCACCTTCACCACAGCCGCCGATAATATACATTATGTTAAGTCGAGATTGAGAGGCCGCTTCCCCGATGTCGACGACAGTCATCACCGTGCTCCTCGCAGGCTCTCTGGCAGCCGGGTGGATTGATGCCGTTGTCGGCGGCGGCGGACTCATTCTGCTGCCGCTCATAATGATCATGGCGCCGGGGCTGACGAACGCTCAGGCGCTTGGCACCAATAAGTTCGCCGCGGTCTTCGGCACGACGAGTGCTGCCATTACGCTGGCTCGCCGCATTCCAAACGCTCCCCGCGCTCTGCGCTGGGCTCCCCTCGCTCTGGTTGGCGCCGCCATCGGCGCTTTCATCGCCGCCAGTGTTGATCAGGACATCATGCGCCCGATCATCATCGTCGTCCTCGTTGCGGTCGGCTTCTTCGTTCTGCTGCGCCCGTCCTTTGGCCGTGACAGCGAACCGCGCATTATGTCCAAGCGCTCCTGGACAGCAGGTGCTGCAATCATTCTGGCCATCGGCATCTACGACGGCGCATTCGGACCCGGCACAGGACTCTTCTTCATCATGTCGCTCACAGCGCTCATGCGCGGAGATTTTATGACAAGTGCGGCATGGGCGAAGATTCTCAACGTCGCCACGAATCTCGGCGCTCTCATCGTCTTTGGTCTGCGCGGCGACGTCCTGTGGCTGCTGGGCCTGGGCCTCGCCGTAACGAACATCATCGGCGCCCGCATTGGAGCGCGCATGGTACTGGGTCGCGGCGCCGGCTTCGTCCGCATCGTTATTCTCTGCGTTGTCGTCATCATGGCGGGCAAGCTCACCTACGACCAGTTCTTCGCCTGAGCCTCTCCCCTGGCAGAGCCCACAGTCAGCTATCGGTGCGGGGCATCCAGATCCAACCTTCGCGCAGTGCGGTCTGTCTGTGCTCTTCCGGCGGCCCATAAGCTTTGCCCGTCACCACCGCGTGTGCTGACACAGCGGCGAGAACAGCATCGAGCGCGTTGTCATCAGCCACACAGAGATCCGCGTGCTCATCACTCATGACGAGGCGGAGGGACCCAAGAATCTTTCTTCTCGCCTGGGCGCCGGCGGCGCCTTTGTAGGCGCGGTGTTTAAGCCCGTGTTGGAAGAGAAACCCTGCCGGATAGACCTCGCAGATCCGCCCTGATCCATCGCGCGCAGTGTCGATCCCCATAAGCTGCAGCTGTGCTTCAATTCCGCTCCACCGCAGGGCCGGATAGGCGATCCTGTCAGTTGACACACTCAGCGGACGCAGACCGAAATCGTCCTTGAGGACCCTGTCAGTCAGCCGCAGAACCGCCTCTGTCCGCCAGTCAGCACACTGCTGCGGACCACCGGCGTGGTGAGAACTGACCAGGTCAACGAACCTGTCCGGCCAGCCGAGCGGCACATCGACCCCGATCTTCACCGACTGCTGGATGGCTTCGATGAGGGCGCTGTCGTGGGCACCGACCTCGAGCTGCTCAACTCGAAGCGCTGAGGAGTCAGCAGACAGAACCGCAAGCCCAGTCTGGGCGGCCTGTGAAGCGAGATCAATCCCGGCAATAAGCGCTGTCACTGCTTCTGCGCCGTGTACGTCAAACACATGTAGGGAAGATCAAACGGCTCCCGCACCGGATGCTCTTCGCTCAAGTAGCCGCGCAGGTTGCCCTCGACACGCGCGCGGACCGTGTCATTTGAGCGCAGCCAGTACGTACGCGTTGCTGTCAACGCAACCGTGTCGTCAATCGTCATCGGCACACTGAACTCATCAATGCGCGCTTCGACCGCACCGAAACCTGCTCCAAGCTCAGGCCGCCACTGCGGGCGATAGACATCACCGGCGTGCATGATGCGTGACAGTCGTAGAACCCAGTCAACCCGCACATCGAGCTGGTTGAGAACTATTGCTGCCACTCCCCCGGGTTTGAGGACCCTCGCGAATTCCGCTGAGGCCGCCTCGGCATCAAACCAGTGCCACGCTTGAGCAGACACTACGAGGTCAAACGATGCATCAGCAAAGGGCAGCTCTTCTGCCCAGGCTGTTGTCGATGGCAGCGGGTTGATCTCCAAGAGCGCTGCGTCCGGATCGACCGCGTGAACGTCAAAGCCACGCGCAGCAAGCGCCCGACCGTATTTCCCGGTACCGGAGCCAACATCGAGCACGTGAAGTCCTGCGGGATCAGAGGGCGCTTCTCCCCCGTCCTCGGCGGCAGCAGCCAGCGCGCGGTCAGAGACAGCGCGGACCGCCGACTCCGGATAACCGGGTCGAATGCGCTCGTACTCGTCAGCCGAAGCGCCGAACAGCGTGCCGCGTCCTTTAGCGTCGCGGCGGATCTTCGGGCCTGCCATCAGACCTCGGTCAGAGTGAATTCCGCCCCGGCGTCCTCGACAGTTTCACGGATCGCCTGCACCATGCCATCCGAAATGGGAATGCCGTTGACGGAGCGATCCTCGACCGAGCGGTGCTCAGGATCACCGGCGACCTGTACTGGTTCGTTTGGGTCAACGGGCTCCATACCGCGCAGAGTGTCACGCAGAACGCGCGCGTATTCTTCTGCATCCGCACCTTCACCGAACGCGCGCGGATCAATCGCCAAGAAGAAATAGCCGATCGACTGGCGTCCGGCGACATCTCCCGGCTGGTCGGAACCGGACAGGGCAGCCGACAGCAGCTGCACCATCGTTGCAAGCGCGTAGCCCTTGTGGCCGCCAGCGCTGTTGCCGCCGACAGGCAGAAGCCCGATGTCGGAGCTTTCGGGGTTCAGAAGCGCGTTGTAGACCTGCATGCCGTCCGTGACAACCTCACCATTGCCGTCAGTTGCCCATTCGCCGGCGAGAGGCTCATCCGCGTAGGCGTAGACCTTGACCTTGTTGCCGGGCACAACGGTGGTGGCCATGTCAACGACAATGGGCTCTTCGTCCTTCACTGGGTGAGCGAAGGCAATAGGGTTCGTACCCATGAGCGCATGCTTGGCCCCGGTCGGCTTCTGCATGGCCGAGCGCGTCGAACACGTGGCAATGCCCACCATGCCCCTGCGGGCAGCCCGCAGAGCATACTGTCCGGCGGCCCCGAAGTGATTCGCATTGCGCACCGACCCAATGCCCACCCCGAACTTCTCGGCCGCCTCGATTGCCGCGTCCATCGCACGCACGCTCACCGGATGACCGAAGCCATGGTCAGCGTCGAAAACCGAAACCGCACCGAACTGGTGGACCAGACGCTGTTCGGCCTTTTCATTGAGCGTGCCGTCGGAGATCTCCTGCCAGTACAGGGGAAGCATGGAAATGCCGTGCGAGTCAACACCCGACAGGTCGGTGGCGAACATGATCTCCGTGCAGACCTGTGCCTGGTCCTCTGCCAATCCAAAGGCCTTGAGCCCAGTGAAGATCTGCTCTTTGACGGACTGCGGGGTGTAACGACGCATAAAAGACCTTCCTCAGCTGGGGTTGATTCAAGCGGCACACGTGCGGTGTGTGTCGGTTCGCTGTGACCCAGCCTATCCGGTGTCTGCGGCGGACCAGTGGGAGCCTAAAATGAACCGAGAGTGTATATTTCCTGGGTTTTCTTCTGAGAGCCAGAAAGGCCATGATGGACGTTTCCCTTGAGCAGGCACAGGCTGACTACCGCGCGTTCGCCGCTCGCGGCCTCAATCTCGACATCACCCGAGGCAAGCCCGCCCCCGAGCAGCTTGACCTGTCGGCTGATCTGCTGACTAACGTCACGGGCGATGACTTCACCTCGCCTTCGGGAATCGACACGCGCAACTACGGCGGCCTTGACGGTCTGAAAGAACTCCGGGAAATCTTCGGTGAGCTCTACAAGGTGCCCACCGAGCAGATCCTGGCGCAGGGTTCGTCATCTCTGACGCTCGAGTACATGACCCTTGACTTCGCCAAGCGCTACGGAACCCCCACCGGCGGCCCGTGGACGAACGCCAAAATCCTCTGCCCCGTCCCCGGCTACGACCGTCACTTCCAGCTGGCAGAAGCTCTCGGCTACGAGCTCATCACCATCCGCATGGACGACGAAGGCCCCGTCATGGAGGACGTCCGCCGCTATGTGACCGACCCGGACGTCCGCGCCATGTGGCTCGTACCCATGTACTCCAACCCGACCGGCACCTCGATCAGCGAAGCCCGTGCCCGCGAACTCGCTGAAATCAAAGCGGCAGCAGACGACTTCACCCTCCTGTGGGACAACGCCTACGGCCTGCACCACCTGTCAGATGACCACCAGGCCCCCATGGTCGACATTCTGTCCCTGTGCGCCGAAGCAGGCCACCCCGACCGCCCCTGGATCTACGCCTCGACGTCGAAGATGACCTTCGCCGGCGCGGGTGTGGCGTTCTTCGCCAGTTCCCCCGCTGTCATCGAGTGGTACCGCGCGCACATGGGGGCCGCCATGATCGGCCCCGACAAGATCAACCAGCTGCGCCACCTGCGGTTCTTCCGCGATGCCGACGGCGTTCGCGAACACATGCGCCGCCACGCCGACATCATCCGCCCAAAGTTCGAAGCCGTGCTCACCGCGCTTGAAAATGGTCTGAGCTCCGACATCGCTTCGTGGACGCAGCCGAACGGCGGCTACTTCATCACCCTGCGCGTCCCGAACGGCACCGCCTCCAAGGTTGTGAAGTACGCGGCCGAAGCAGGCGTGGCGCTGACCCCAGCAGGCTCCACCCACCCACACGGGCTTGACCCCAACGACGCCTACATCCGGATCGCGCCCTCAATGCCGAGCCTCGAAGACGTCACCGCGGCAGCCGAAGGCCTGGTCGCCTGCGTGCGCCTGGCCGCAGCCGAACTCGGCTGACCTCTCCCCTCCCCAACAACACACGAGGCGGAGCTCACCTTGGTGAGCTCCGCCTCGTTCTTCTTGTTCCCCAGTCAGCGGTAGTCGTAGAAGCCGCGGCCGGACTTCCGACCGAGCAGTCCCCCGTCGACCATGCGGGACAGCAGAACCGGCGGTTTGTCGGCGGCAGCGCCGGTTTCTTCGTAAATCGACTGGCCGACGAACAGGCACGTGTCGAGACCAATGAGGTCAGCAAGCGTGAGCGGACCCATGGGGTGGGCGGCACCGTTCATCATGCCGTTGTCGATGTCTTCCTTCGTCGCGTGACCCGCTTCGTACATGCGGATGGCGGCGAAGAGGTACGGGATGAGCAGAGCGTTGACGATGAAGCCGGGACGGTCGTCCGAACGGATCGGCTTCTTGCCCAGAACGTCAATCGAGAACTTCTCAATTGTGTTCGCAACTTCCGGGTCAGTCAGCACAGAGCTGATGATCTCGACCAGAGGCTGCACAGGGGCGGGGTTGAAGAAGTGCAGACCGAGCACACGCTCAGGACGCGACGTCACCTGCGCAAAGCGGATGATCGGCATGGACGAGGTGTTCGATGCAAGAATCGCGTTTTTGTCGGTGACAATGCCGTCGAGTTCAGACAAGATCGATTTCTTGATCTCTTCGTTTTCACTGGCTGCTTCGATCACAAGCTGACGGTCGGCCATGGCCTGCAGATCAGTTGTGAAGGTCAGACGACTAAGAGCTGCGTCGGCGTCTTCCTGGCTGAGCTTGCCGCGCTCAACGCCCTTGGCAAAGGACTTTTCAATGCGGCCGCGGCCGGCTGCGACAGCTTCGTCGCTGATATCCCGGACGACAACGTCCAGACCCGAACGAGCGAGCACTTCGGCAATGCCCGAACCCATGAGGCCGGAGCCGATCACACCTGCTTTCGTGATTTCCATTGTTCTCCTTTCGAAGACGAAAAGCGGCGACCCCTT
>CABTZE010000006.1 GCA_902489215.1 uncultured Brevibacterium sp. | reverse complement strand
GGGAAGGACCTCCGCCAAAACCTTGAGGGACTCGGCGCCCGACCGGTTGACCTTCCCCCCGCTGCTGCGGTGGGCGGAGGTCGACGTTCTGGTGTGCTACCTGCCCGTCGGCTCGCAGAAAGCCGTCGAATACTACGCGCAGGCGGCAATCGACGCGAAGGTCGCCTTCGTCAACGCCCTTCCGGTGTTCATCGCGGGCACTAAGGAATGGGACGACAAGTTCAAAGAAGCAGGCGTGCCGATCGTCGGCGACGACATCAAGAGCCAGATCGGTGCGACGATCACCCACCGCGTTATGGCTCGCCTGTTCGAAGAGCGCGGCGTAATCCTTGACCGCACCTACCAGCTCAACGTCGGCGGCAACATGGACTTCAAGAATATGCTCGAACGTGAGCGTCTGGAGTCCAAGAAGATCTCGAAGACCCAGGCGGTCACCTCGAACACCTCGGCGGAACTGGCCGAACGCGACGTCCACATCGGCCCCTCTGACTACGTGGGCTGGCTGGATGACCGCAAGTGGGCTTTTGTGCGCCTGGAGGGCCGCAACTTCGGCGATGCCCCGGTCTCCCTGGAATACAAGCTCGAAGTGTGGGACTCCCCGAACTCCGCCGGCGTCATCATCGACGCCGTGCGCGCAGCCAAGATCGGCCTGGACCGCGGCATCGGCGGTGCGCTCATCTCAGCATCGTCGTACTTCATGAAGTCCCCGCCGCACCAGCAGAACGACGAAGCCGCACACGCGGCCGTAGAAGCCTTCATTGCCGGCGAAGCCGACAGCTGACCTGCCACAACACACACAACACTCTGAGGAGAGATCGTCAATGCACGTCATCGTAGTCGGAGCCGGATTCGTCGGGCTCTCCAGCGCACTCCACCTGGCCGCGGACGGCCATGAGGTGACCGTCCTGGAGCGCACCGGTGTCGCCGCCGGATCCAGCTGGGGCAACGCAGGATTCGTAGTTCCCCCGATGACGAAGCCTCTCGCCGCCCCCGGCGCGTGGGTCAACGGCTTCGACATGATGCTCAACAAGGACGCTCCGCTGTCCATGCCGCAGCCGTTCTCGCCGCGCCTGGCGCTGTTCCTGGCGAAGTTCGCATCCCAGATGACGAAGAAGCGCTACGCCGCGTCCGTGCGCGCTGAAGCCCCCGCTCTCAAGGACGCTTTCGCGGCCTTCGGTCGGATGGAAGAGCTCGGCGTCAAGGCATCGCTGACACGGGCCACCTTCACGATGGGCTTTGAAACCGCAGACGGTCTCGAAGGCCTGAAGGCAGGCATGGCTGAAAGCAACTCGGTGGGTCTTGAAGGCAGCGTCGACGTTGTTTCGCCGGATGTTCTGCCGTTCTTCTCAGACAAGATCACGCACGCCGCTCAGGTGCGCGACCAGGCCTACATCGACCCGCCGGCCTACATGGAGGCTCTCGCTGACGCCTGCCGTGCTGCCGGTGTGAACATCATCGAAGACGCCGATGTCGTGTCCGGCTATGAAGGCGACAACGGTGTTGGGCTCATCGATCGCAAGGGACGTTCCTACGGCGGTGACGCGGTTGTCGTCGCGGCCGGCGTATGGTCGGACGACCTGCTGGAAACTCTCCACGGCAAGAAGGCCCGCATCGGCATGGCGGCAGGTCGCGGATACTCGTTCACCGCGTCAGTCGACCCCGAATTCCTGCCGACCGAACCTGTGCGATTCCCCTCGGTCAGTGTTGTCGTCACGCCCTACCGCGGCAAAGTCCGCGTGGGCGGAACCATGGAGTTCCTACCGGCTGATGCGCCCATGAACACAGCGCGCATCGACTCGATCAAGAAGGCCCTGCGCCCGCTGGTTCGCGGAATCGACCTGGAGAACACCACGGATCACTGGATGGGTCCCCGCCCGGTCAGCCCCGATGGCAGCGAGCGTGTTGAAGCTGTATCGCAGCGCACCTTCGTCGCATCCGGCCACGGCATGTGGGGCATTACGCTCGGCCCGCGGGCCGGTGAAATCATTGCAAAGCTGGTCGCACAGCGACTGGGCCGCTGAAGCACTAGAATTCACTGGGGAGAGCGTCCCCTCGCGTTCCGATAGTCAAGGAGGAGACTATGACGCATATTGCAGTAGTCGGAGCCGGAATGGTCGGCCTGGCAAGTGCACTCAACCTGGCTGACGCCGGATACGACGTCACCGTACTCGACCGCAAGGGAGTTGCGGCAGGTGCAAGCTGGGGCAACGCCGGCTTCATCTGCCCGTCGATGACCTTCCCGCTGTCGGCCCCGGGCGAATGGAAGAACGGCTTTGACGCCGTCACCAACAAGGATGCACCGCTGGCCCTGCCGCAGCCCTTCAACCCGAAGCTGTGGAAGTTCCTCACGACGTTCGCCCTGCAGATGACCGAAAAGAAGTTCAAGCGCGCAGTTGACGAACTCGCACCGGACCTCAAGGACTCCATCGCTTCGTTCGAACGTCTCAAGGACTTCGGCGTCGAGGGCAAGTTCAACCACTCCGACTTCACCGTCGGCCTGGGTTCGGAAGCTGAACTCCACCACTTCATCGAAGAGACCGGCATCAGCCGCGACGCCGGTGTTCCCTCTGTCGTTGAGACCTTCGACCCGCGCGAAAAGCCGTACTTCACGGACCTCGTCACCCACGGTGCGATCGTGAAGGACCAGGCCTACATCGACCCGCCGGCGTTCGTGCAGTCGATCGCAGATGCCGCCCAGAAGCTGGGCGTGAAGATCGTGACCGACGCCGAAATCGTCACCGGCCACGTCGGTGCTGACGCTGTCGGCCTCGTTGACGCCCAGGGACGCAGCTACAGCTTCGACGGCGTTGTCATCGCCGCCGGCGTTTGGTCGGACGAACTGCTGCGCAAGCTGCACGGAAAGTCCGCCACCATCGGCATGGCAGCCGGCCGCGGATACTCGTTCACCGCTCAGGTCGACCCCGAATACCTGCCCACCACCCCTGTGTACCTGCCCACCACGCGCGTTGTGTTCACCCCGTACCGCGGCGGTGTGCGTGTGGGCGGAACCATGGAGTTCCTTGACCCGGATGCTCCGCTGCGCCCCGAGCGCATCGAATCGATGAAGCGCGTGGCCAGCAAGTACATGAAGGGCCTCGACCTCGAGAACACCACCGACCATTGGGTTGGTCCTCGCCCGGTCAGCCCCACCGGTCCGCCGAAGATCGAAGCCCTCTCGCCGCGCAGCTTCGTCGCTGCAGGCCATGGCATGTGGGGTATTGCCCACGGGCCGCGTGCTGGTGAGCAGATCGCACAGATCGTCAAGCGCACCCTCAAGTGATGCTTTCCTGAGTGCCGCCGCAGAATCCTCTTACAAGAGGAATTCTGCGGCGGCACTTTGCTGTTGAAACAGCAAAGACAGTAAACTCCCGTGCAACGGAAGCGATAAGAAAGAGTCTCATGGCAAACCCGCTGATGAACAGGGCCCTGAACGAAGGCGTGAAAGACCGCCAGACCCCTTCGGCCGACCACCTCAACTCCATGTACATGGCCCCGTCGGCAGACAACCGCAACGCCGGTCCCGGCCAGCCTGTGCAGCCGCAGGCTCCGGCCGCTGAACGCCCCATGCAGTACAACGACGTCTTCATGAAGTCGCTGGCGTCCTTCGGCATTCTGCTGGTGGGTGCAGTCGTCGGCTGGGTGATGCCTGCTCTGGCGCTGCCAGCCGTGCTCATCGGCCTGGTTCTGGGTCTGATCAACTCGTTCAAGCGCGAACCCGTCCCGTTCCTCATCCTGGCCTATGCCGCTGTTGAGGGCGTTTTCCTCGGCGGCATTTCGAAGATCTTCGAAACCTCATACGACGGCATTGTCATGCAAGCGGTGCTGGCAACGCTCAGCGTCTTCGCCGTGATGTTTGCGCTGTTCAAGTTCAAGGTCATCCGCTTCGGTGCCAAGGGCATGAAGTTCCTCATGCTGGCCGTCGGCGGCTACGCGGTGTTCTCGCTCATCAACTTCTTCTACGTTCTGTTCACCGGCAATGGCGGTGCGCGCAACGTGCAGATTGAACTGTTCGGCATGACCTTCCCGCTGGGCGTCATCATCGGAATCGTCGCCGTGGTGCTGGCTTCGCTGACCCTGGTCACCGACTTCCAGGCAATTGAGGCCGGTGTGCAGAACCGCATTCCGGAGCGCTACTCCTGGACCATGGCGTTCTCGCTCATGGTGTCGCTCATCTGGCTGTACGTCGAAATCCTGCGCCTGCTGTCCTACTTCCGACAGGACTGACATGAGTGACGTGTTCGCTGCCGGACCGGTGGGCGAACAGCATCGACAGAAAGCGGCGGACCTCGAAACTGAGGTCCGCCGTCTTCGTGCCCGGCTGGTTTCGCTTACGGTCGACGCATGGTCTCAGGTGCCCGACGGCCAGCAGCTGAACCGTAGGCAGCTGGTCGCTGCCGCTGTTCGCCAGCTCTGTGATCTGACAGACCCGCCGGAGGGTGTGCCGGAGATCTGGAAAGCTGACGAGGCGCAGCTTCCGTTCCGCTTGTTTGCTCTGTTTGAAGCGGCACAGCCGCGCAGGGGAGCCGGCGAGGAGCACACGGCAGAAGCGCTTGCCCTTGCCGAAAACCTCAGGCGCAGTCTGTGAGGAGCTGTTGCGGCACCTCGTCCGTTCCTGTGCGGTACTGGAGCCGTACGGCTCCAGTACCCGCGCACATCAGGTGAGTGCGCGCTTGAGCGTGTCGAGACCGACCGAGCCGATTGCCAGGGCCTTCGTGTGGAAATCCTTGAGAGTGAAGTTCGGGTCGCTGGCCTTCGCCGCGTCGCGGGTCTGCTCCCACAGGCGCTGGCCGATCTTGTAGGACGGGGCCTGGCCCGGCCAGCCCAGGTAGCGGTCGAGCTCGAACGCGAGGAAGCTGCGCTCCATGGCCACGTTGTCGGTCAGGAACCTCCAGGCCTTGTCTGCATCCCACGTGCCGCCGCCGATTGATTCGGGAGCAGGCAGACCAAGGTGCACGCCGATGTCGAGGCACACGCGGGCTGCCCTCAGCCGCTGGGAGTCGAGCATGCCCATGTAGTCGCCCAGGTCGTCCAGGAAGCCGAGTTCGGCCATGAGCGCCTCGGAGTACAGAGCCCATCCTTCGCCGTGGCCGGACACCCAGCACAGGTGACGACGCCACGTGTTGAGGCTGCCGGCCATGTGGGTCGCCCCGCCGACCTGCAGGTGATGGCCGGGAACGCCCTCGTGGTAGACGGTCGTAAGCTCCTGCCACGTGTTGAATGTTTCAACCCCGGCCGGCACCGACCACCACATGCGGCCCGGGCGTGAAAAGTCGTCGGTCGGGCCGGTGTAGTAGATGCCGCCCGTGCCGTCGGGCAGCACCATGCATTCGATCGTCTTGACCGGTTCGGGAATGTCGAAGTGCACGCCCGCAAGTTCCTCAATGGCCCGGTCGGCCTTGTCCTGCATCCAGGCGCGCAGAGCATCCAGACCGTGCACCTGGCGCTGCGGATCGGCATTGAGCTTGTCGAAGCATTCGGAGACGGTGGAACCGGGGTAGAGCTCGTTTGCCACGCGGCGCTGTTCGGCGTCGATGGCGGCCAGCTGTTCCAGGCCCCAGGCGTAGGTTTCGTCGAGATCGACCTCGGCACCCAGGAACTGGCGAGAGAATAGAGCGTAGTCATCGCGGCCGCAGGCGTCGGTTTCGGTGGCCAGGGGAGCGATGATGTCGCCGAGGAAGTCAGCGAGCGAATCATAGGCTTCTCGCGCACCGTCAGCGGCTGTGCGGACCTCTTCTGCCAGGGCTTCCGAGGCGGTGTCGGCTGCCTGCTGGGCGAAGCGGTCGAAGCTGCCGTCGGTTTTCGCATGGTCGCGGCACTGTTCGATGACGCGCTCGACCTGACGCAGCGCCGGCGGGCGGCCGTCGTGAGCAACCTGGCTCAGTGCGTGTCGGTACTCGGTGAGTGCCCTGGGCACCTGCGATAGGCGGACGGCGTTGTCCTTCCAGTCGTCTTCCGTGTCAGTGGGCACGAGGTCGAAGAGCATCTGCACGTCCTGCGGAGCCGACGCGATGACGTTGAGCGAACCTGCGCTCAGACCGGCGGCGTGCAGTTCGCGCTCACATCCCAGGCGCTCCCGCATGGCATCGAGCGTGACGGCATCGACCTCGTCGAGGTTCTGCGCTTCCTGTTCTGCTTTGTCGAGTTCGCGCAGCGTGCGGGCGTTGAGCTCATCGAGCTGGTCTGCGGCTTCGCGGCTCTGGGAATCCAGGCGCGTGCGATCTCCGTCAAGACCAGCGGTGACGGACAGGGTGGGGAACAGGTCAACAAGGGAGCGGGCGTAGTCTTCGGCGACTTCATCGACTGCCGAAGGGGTTCGCGATAGTTCAGTCATGGTCCCACTGTAAACGGCGGAAGAGGCGTGATCTACCATTGCTCAGTCGGCGAACAGCGTTTGTGCGCCGACTTTCTCAATGGCTTTATAGGAGGCGCATGCCGCGGTGACCCCGAGCAGACTGTGGAACAAGAACTTCATTCTGTCTTTCAGCATCAGCCTCATGGGCTCACTGGTGTTCTACATGCTGCTGACGTCTATGGCGGCATACGCGGTGATTTCGTTCGGTGCGGGGCAGGCGGCGGCCGGCTTCGCCTCGAGCTCCTTCGTTCTGGGTGCTGTGGTGTCCCGCGTCCCCGCGGGCAAGTACCTCGACTTCATCGGTCGCAAGCGGGTCATCCTGCTGTCTTCGATCATCCAGATTCTGCTGTCCCTGGCGTACATTCCGACCGGCACGCTCGACCTGTTCATTGCGGTGCGCTTCCTGCACGGCTTTGCGTTCGGGTTCAACCACACGGCAACGTCGGCCGCTGTGCAGACCGTCATCCCGCCGCACCGCAGGGCCGAGGGAACGGGATACTTCGGCATGGCAACCTCTTTGGCAATGGCCAGCGGCCCGTTCCTCGCGGTGACGGTGTCCGCGTCACACGGTTACCAGCCGCTGTTCTACATCTGCGCGACAATTGCCGTCGTCGCCTCGCTGCTGTCGCTTCTGCTGACTCTGCCGGAGAACCCGCCGAGTGCTGAACAGCGAGCTGATAAATGGCAGCTGACCCCGAGTTCGTTCCTTGAGAAGGACACGCTGAAGACCGCTTCTGTCATGTTCTTCGCAGGCCTCGTGTACTCAGTCGTCATGGCCTTTCTCGACTCCTATGCGGAGGCTATAGGGGCGTCCGAGGCGGCAGGCTGGTTCTTTGTTGCGCTCGCTGCCGCTATGCTCATCTGCCGTTCCTTTGTGGGGCGCCTGCAGGACAAGTACGGGGATGGCTGGGTGATCTACCCAGCCATCCTCATCTACGCTGCATCAGTCACGGTGCTTACTTTCGCGCACGGTGAGTTGGCCATCGTCGTTGCGGGTGCGCTCGTGGGAGCAGGCTTTGGAACCCTTCTTCCTGCAGTGCAGGCCGTGTGTGTCGCCGATGCGCTGCCGGCCCGCTACGGGGTTGTCGTGTCGACGTTCTTCATCATGCTCGATTCGGGAACGGCAATCGGCTCCGTCGTTTTGGGCGCGCTGGAACCCGTGGTGGGTCAGCGGGGCATGTTCGGCGTTTCGACGTTTGTCGTGTTGTTCGGACTGCTTGTCTACTGGGCCGGCCGGCGCTCAGTCGCTCAGGGACGCTGACGCCGCGCCCAGGTGCCAGCACCCGGTTCGCGCATACGGCGAACCGGGCTGCTGTAACCGGTGCCCGGCTGGCTGGTGCTTTCGTTTCCACCGGAGGAGTGGCGCAGCGCCATGACGGCGGCGAATGCCGCCGAGCGCGCCAGGCGCTGCTCCTTCGGGGTTCCGGTCTTCGGCTTTTCTCTCACAGCGGGATGTTTCCGTGTTTGCGGGCCGGTGCCTGCACGTGCTTGTTGCGCAGAGCGCGCAGGCCTCGAACAATCCGTTCGCGCGTTTCAGACGGCGCGATGACCGCGTCGATGTAGCCCTCTTCCGCAGCCAAGTAGGGGTTGAGCAGAGCGTCTTCGTATTCCTGGACGAGTTCGGCTCGCTTGGCCTCGACGTCTTCGCCCGCGGCTTCCGCTTCCTTCAGCGTGCGGCGGTACACGATGTTCGCAGCACCCTGCGCACCCATGACGGCAATCTGTGCCGACGGCCAGGCCAGGTTGAGGTCAGCACCGAGCTGCTTGGAGCCCATGACGCAGTACGCGCCGCCGTAGGCCTTGCGGGTGATGAGCGTCAGGCACGGCACGGTCGCTTCACCGTAGGCGTAGATGAGCTTCGCACCGCGGCGGATGATGCCGCTGTACTCCTGGTCGGTGCCTGGCAGGAAGCCCGGAACATCGACGAAGGTCAGAATCGGAATGTTGAACGCGTCGAGGAAGCGCACAAAGCGGGCTGCCTTTTCCGAAGCGTCAATGTCGAGCGTGCCGGCCATCTGCATGGGCTGGTTGGCGATGATGCCCACCGTTTCGCCCTCCACGCGGCCGAAGCCCGTGACGACGTTCGGGGCGAAGAGTTCGCTGGTTTCGAGGAACTCTCCGTCGTCGAGGACCGTCGTGACGACATCGAGGATGTCGTAGGGCTGCGATGCGGAGTCAGGCACAAGCGTGTTGAGTGCGTTGTCGGCTTCCGTCAGTTCGAGGTCCGCGGGGGCCGGGACAGTCGGCACGGGGTCCATATTGTTCGACGGCAGGAAGGACAGGAGGTCGCGCACATAGTTCAGTGCGTCTTCTTCGTCCTGCGCCAGGTACTGCGCATTGCCGGACACCGAGTTGTGGGTGTAGCCGCCGCCCAGTTCTTCGTGGCCGACGTTCTCACCCGTGACGGTCTTGATGACGTCAGGACCGGTGATGTACATGTGCGAGGTGCCGTCGACCATGATTGTGAAGTCGGTCAGGGCGGGGGAGTAGACGGCACCGCCGGCCGAGGGGCCCATGATGAGGCTGATCTGCGGGATCACACCGGAGGACTTGACGTTCCAGTGGAAGATTTCGGCGAACAGCGCGATCGACCCAACACCTTCCTGGATGCGGGCGCCGCCGGAGTCGTTGATGCCGATGATGGGGCAGCCGATCTTCAGTGCGAGTTTCTGCACCTTGACGATCTTGCGGCCGTTGGCTTCGGCCAGCGAACCACCGAGCACTGTGAAGTCGTGGGCGAAGACCGCAACGGTGCGGCCGTCGATAGTGCCCAGACCGCAGACCACGCCGTCGCCGTCGGGACGCTTCTTCTCCATGCCGAACTGGTGGCTGTGGTGGCGGACGAACTCGTCGATCTCCTGGAAAGAGCCGGGGTCGAGGAGTTCCGCGATGCGTTCGCGGGCCGTCTGCTTGCCGCGGTTGTGCTGGCGTTCGGCTGCCTGGGGATTAGGAGTGTGCGCAGCACGGCGCCGCTCAATGAAAGCGGCCAGCCGCTGCGCCGTCGTCTGCGGTGCGGTAGAAGGACTCATGTCACTAGACTAGCGGTGATTCTTACACGGTGGGCCGGTGTTGTGCCTGGCTGCTAAAACGGCCTACAGTGATGTAGTGCATGATTGCGTTTCTCCTTTTGACCTCAGCCGCTTCAGCGAAGCCTGGAGCCGCGAAAGTCAGCTGCCGCAGCCAAACATTGAATGGACAGAGAAAACCGGCTCGACCAACGACGACCTCGTGGCAGCCGTCGAAGGCGGAAGTGCAGCACCGTTCAGCATTATCGGCACGGATCATCAGCAGGCCGGTCGCGGCCGCCTGGCGCGCACGTGGACAACACCCCCGCGCACGTGCCTGACCTTTTCGTTTGCCGTTCCCGTACCGAGCTCAGTCGCCGCGGATGACCTCGGTTGGATTCCGCTTATCACCGGGCGCGCTGTTGTCGATGCTCTGCGCGCCCAGGGAGTTCCGGCCGAACTCAAATGGCCCAACGACGTTCTCGTCCGCGACCGCAAACTCGTCGGCATTCTCACTCGAATCGTCCTCGGAGAGGGCGGCGCAAAGACGGTTGTCATCGGCACCGGCATCAATGTTCACCTCGCACAGGACGACCTCCCGGTTGAGACCGCCACATCACTGCTCGTTGAGGGCTTCGACATCAGCCGCGAAGATCTCCTGGCCGCCGTTGTCAGCCGTCTGCGCGCCGGTCTGGATTCGGCTTTCAGCCGCGAGACCATCGGCACCGCAGAGTTCTGCTCGGACATGGCTGACTCCATGGCGACCATTGGGCGTGACGTTCGGGTCGAACTGCCCGGCCAAGATCCCGTGAGTGCGCGAGCGGTGGGGCTCGATGCGCACGGGGGACTCGTCATTGAAACTGCTGACGGCCTGCAGACCGTCACCGCCGGGGATGTCATACACGCGAGGCTGCTGTGACCGAACCTGATCCGCGCACTCGAGCTCTGCCGCAGATCAGCGAGCACACTGTCTTTTCACCGCCGGACGCGCCGTGGAACCGCGACGCTACGCCGACAACCGAGATCCAGCGGATCGCCGAGGCGCCCGCGGAGTTCAGCTCGAGCTTCCAGGAAGAGCGGGCTCGCGCCAATGCGCGGTCTTCTGATGACTCCAGCGTTTCTGAACTGCGCGACCGCCTGGAGTTTTCACAGGGGCTGGCGGACGACCCCAACCCGCAGACGGGAGCCGTACCTGACCTTCTGGACAACCCCGAGCTCATTGAGCAGCGCATTCAGCGACTGCGCGAGGCGGCGTCGCTGCTGGAAGAACAGCTGCTGGGCGGCAAACGAGTCCTGACCAGACGTGAAGTTGCGCAGCTGGCAGGCGTGTCCACCGTGTCTGCACGGAAGTTCTGGCGAGCCCTCGGCCTGCCGATCGCAGAAGAGGGGACTCCCGCGTTCACAGTGCGCGATGTCAACGCGCTGGCCGAAATGGCTGGTCTTGTGGCGCGCGACATGGTCGACGAAGAAACCGCGATAGCTCTTGCGCGCGCCATCGGCCAGACCACTGACCGCCTGGTGGTGTGGCAGATGGAAACGGTTGTCGAGTACCTGGCTGAATCGCGCCAGCTGGACGAACGGCAGGCGCGCGCGGTAGCACTGAGCTTGTTCGAGCAGATCCTGCCGTCGCTGGAAAAAGTCATGCTGTACGCGTGGAAGCACAACATGGCGAACGTGTTCGGCCGCCTCAACGTCAACTTGGGTGACGACGCCGGTCCCGGCGGCAAGAACGCCGGCCAACCCGGGTTCTACGATTCAGCGATGCCGCTTGCTCGCGGAATCGGCTTTGTCGACCTTGTGTCCTTCACCCGACTGTCGCAGCAAATGGAGCCCAGGCAGCTTGCCAGCCTGGTCAAGCGCTTCCAAGCTCTGTGCTACAACATTGTGACCGCCGGCGGCGGCCGCGTCATCAAAACTGTTGGCGACGAAGTGTTCTTTGCCGCTGAAACCCCGCGTTCTGGAGCTGAGATTTCGGTGCGGCTCATGGAGAGCATCACGGAAGACCCTGACCTCCCGAAGGCACGCGTGGGCTTTTCGTGGGGCAAGGTGCTGTCGCGTCTGGGCGATATTTTCGGTTCGACAGTCAACCTGGCGGCCCGTCTGACCTCGATTGGCGAACCCGGGACGGTCACCACCGACTGGGAAACCTCGTCTGTCATTGCACAGACGGAAGCCTATGAGTTCTCCAATCGTCGCACCGTGAGCCTGCAGGGGCTGGGTGATGTCACGATCGTTGACATGCACCGCGGTCAGGCACCGCGCATGGTCGTCGACGTCGAACCCTGAGAGTGAGCTCTGACAGCTGACTGACCGCGCCCTGTCAGAGCAGGGCGTCTGTCAGAACAGCTGTTCGTCGTCGTGGGACACGATCACGCCGCTGTCGTCGTCCTTGTCCCGGCCGATCTGCGCGTAGCGGTCACCGTCGCTGAAATCAGGCGCCCCGGCATTCGCCTTCGTGCTCTTGGCGGCTGGCGCGTTACCAGCGGGTGCGGATCGCTCTGCCGAGGTGCCGCCGGCTGCCGCTGGGTCTGCGGCAATGCCTGTGCGCGGCAGGGTGCCGATCGCATCGATCCGGCCCTCGACGGGAGCTCCTGAACCGTCGCGGCGAGACAGTTCGTCCGGCAGTGCGCGTGCACCGCCGGTCTTGGCGGCCGCCTGCGGGTTGGGGCCGGCGAAGGCTGTGACGAGCTCGGTTTCGTCCTTGAGGAAGCGGTGGCTGCGCATGCCCGCGGTGGCACGTCCCTTTGCCGGGAAGTCAGACAGAAGGGAAACCTTGACGGATTCGGTTTCCTCGCCGTTGAAGTTCACGCCCTTGGCGATTGTCACAACCCGGTTCTCCACGGTCGGGTCGACAACGGAGAAGCTGATGACTTCGATGTCCTTCGGCAAGCGGATGCCGGCAACACCGCCAGCACCGGGTCCCTGCGCGCGTACGCCGTCGAGGGTGAAGTTCAGCAGATTGCTCGCCTGGGTGATGAAGACGGCCGAACCCTTATCGAGGTCGGGCAGCTGGCCGGCACCCACGACGGTGTCTTTGCCCTTGAGCGCAATGATGTCCCACACGTCGCGGTTATTCGGGATCTCACCGGCGGCAACGCGTTTGACCACACCCAAGCGGGTGCCGAGCACCACCTCGGCAGTGGGGTCGATGAGGGTGATGACCTGTTCACCGCGTTCGAGTTCGATGAAGTCGGTGATCTTCACCCCGCCCGACAGCACGGGGCGGGTGGCTTGATCCGGCAGGGACGGCAGGTTGATGACGTCGATCTTGTGGACCCGGCCCTTGTTCGTCAGAGCGCCCAGGGACCCGCGGGTGCTCGAGGGGATCTGTGCGACGAGAGCGTCGTTGGCAGCTCTGCGTCCGGTGGCTGAGAGTTCGCCGGCGGTGGCCGTGCGGGCGATCTTGCCGGTGGTGGACATGAGCACCCAGCAGGGTTCGTCTGCCACCTGCAGGTTCTGACCCTTTTTGCGGCCGGCAGCCTTGATTTCCTTGAGACTGCCCTCAACGAGCACCGTGCGACGGCCGGTGTCGAGAGCTTCCGCGGTCTCTTCGAGCTCATCGGACACAAGGGTCTTCAGACGGTGTTCATCGCCGAGGATGTCGCGCAGGTCTTCGATCGTGGCCTGCAGTTCGTCGCGCTCAGCCTCAAGTTCAATGCGGGAGAACTTCGTCAGGCGGCGCAGCTGAAGGTCGAGGATGTAGGTCGCCTGGATTTCGGAGAGGTCGAAGACGTCCATCAGCCGGGTGCGCGCCTGTGCGGCATCGTCAGAGGAGCGGATCAGCTGGACGACCTCGTCGATGTCGAGGATCGCAATGAGCAGACCCTCCACCAGGTGCAGACGGTCGAGTGCCTTCTGCAGCCGGAATTCGCTGCGGCGGCGGATGACGTCGATCCGGTGGGCAATGAACACCTCGAGAAGCGCCTTCAGCCCCAGGGTGCGGGGGCGGCCGTCGACCAGGCAGACGTTGTTGATGCCGAAGGAGTCTTCCATCGGGGTCAGGCGGTAAAGCTCTTCGAGAACAGCTTCCGGGTTGAAGCCGGACTTGATGCCGATGACCAGGCGCAGACCGTGCTTGCGGTCCGAGTAGTCATCAACCGAGCTGATGCCCTGCAGCTTTTTGGCCTGGACGTTGTCTTTGATCTTCTCGATGACCTTTTCGGGGCCGACGAGGTAGGGCAGTTCGGTCACGGTGATGCCGCGGCGGCGCGGCGTGATGTTCTCAAACTTCACGGTCGCGCGGGTGCGGAAGGTGCCGCGGCCGGTTTCGTAGGCATCCCGCACACCGGACAGGCCGATGATCCGGCCGCCGGTGGGCAGATCCGGCCCCGGGACGTAGCGCATGAGCTCGTCCAGGGTTGCGTCCGGGTTGAAGATGAGGTGGCGGGCGGCGGCGATGACTTCGCCGGGATTGTGCGGGGCCATGTTGGTGGCCATACCGACCGCGATGCCGGAAGCCCCGTTGACCAGCAGATTCGGCAGTGCGCTGGGCAGGGCTTCGGGCTGGGTGAGCGAACCGTCGTAGTTCGGCACAGTGTTGACGGTGTCTTCGTCCAGGTTGCGCAGCATGTGCATGGCTGCCTGGTCGAGCCTGGCCTCCGTGTAGCGGGGTGCTGCGGGACCGTCGTCGAGCGAACCGAAGTTGCCGTGGCCGTCAACGAGCGGGACGCGCATGACAAAGGGCTGGGCCATGCGCACCAGCGCGTCGTAGATGGCGGTGTCGGAGTGCGGGTGCAGCTTGCCCATGACATCGCCGACAATGCGCGAGGACTTGACGTACGGGCGGTCGGGGCGCAGCCCCATTTCCGACATTTGGTAGAGAATGCGGCGCTGGACGGGCTTAAGGCCGTCGCGAGCATCCGGCAGCGCGCGGGAGTAGATGACCGAGTACGCATATTCGAGGAACGACGTCTCCATTTCCTGGGTGACATCGATATCGACGATCTGACCGTCGGTCACGCGGCTTCCTCCTTGTGCAGCGGCTGTGCCATCAGGAGGTCAGTGTAGCGCTCAGCCGGGCGGAAACCGCTGATTTGACGGTCGCCGCGTCGACTGAGCGCAGGCTCAGGTATGAGCCAGTCTGCGATTCACATCCTGCGGCGCAGAGTGTCCATGCGGTCTGCATCAGCCGCCAGCTGAATGCGGGCCGACAGGAGGTAGCTCTTATCGGTGGTGATCATGATCGGGCGGATCTCAATGCTGCGGATGACGGGGAACTCATCAACCAGTGCGGCCAGGCGCAACAGGATCTCCTCGGCCGGTTCGACATTGGCCACCGGCAAGCCCTTGTACCCGAACAGACGAGGTGAAGCTCCGGGAGTGCGCACCATGTTGCGGGCATCGACGTCAGTCAGGGGAGCGACCCGGTGGGCGACATCATCCAGCAGCTCGGTGGAGTCACCGGCTAGGGAGAACGACACCATGGGCCCCAGCAGCGGGTCCTCGCCGGCGCGGATGACGCACCCGACACCCGCCGGCGCCATCGCCTGCACGTCGATGCGGCGGTCATCATCGTCATCGAGCGACTGCGCAATGACTTCTGCGATGCCGTTCCAGTCGCCCACGAGCTCCGCCTCGTTCTGAATGGCAAGGCGCCCCCCGCCGAACTCAAAACGGTGACGCAGCTTCCGGTGCACAGCCTTGAGAGCAACTGGATAGCCGATCTTCGCGGCAGCCTCCTTGGCCTCTTCGACGGTCGACGTCGAGATATAGGGCAGAACGTCGATGCCGTAGGCGCCCAGAAGCTCGTGCGCGGCCTCATCGGTCATGGTCACCCTGGGCGAATCGGCGTCTGCCAGGCTGCTCTCGATGATCCGGCGGGCCTCGCGAACCTTCAGGTCCGTGAAGATCGGGTAGTGGCCGTGATCGGACTTCTTGTACACCGCGTATTCGGTTGCCCGAGCAAGCGCCCACACGGCAGCTTCGGGGCCGCCGTAGGACGGGACGACGTGCTTCGTGCGCTCGCCGTCGGCGGACCGGGTGTAGGACGTGAGCATTTCGTCCTTGCCGTACACACCGAGGAAGCATGCGACCGTGGTCTTGCCCGACTGGGCTGCGGCATCCGCAATAGCCTGCGCCATCTGCGATGACGAAACGCTGGGGGAGGGCGTGATGATGACGACAACCGAATGCACGTGCGGGTTGGCGTACACCCGCCGCAGCTCAGCCTCGAAATCATCGACCGAGGCCTCCGGGTGCAGGGAGACCGGAGCGGTGCCGAGCTTCAGCCCCTCTGCGCGCACACACTGCTCGACAAGAGTCGACAGAGCCGCGGAGTTGCCGACAATGCCCACGCGCTTGCCGCCGGGCAGCGGCTGCGTGTCGAAGACCTGCGCAATGTCATACATCTGGCTGACCGAACGGGCGCGAATAACACCGGCCTGCGCAAGAACCTGATCCATGGCGCTGGCCGACAGAGACGACACGCGCACCGCGTGACCCGGCGGGAGCTCACCCCCGGTGAGGTCGGACTTGATGACGATGACGGGCTTGTTGCGCGTGACCCTGCGGGCAATGCGCGAGAACTTCCGCGGATTGCCGATTGATTCGAGGTACAGGCACACGACGTTCGTGGCGGGGTCTTCCTCCCAGTACTGCATCATGTCGTTGCCTGACAGATCGGCGCGGTTGCCGGCAGACACAAAAGTCGAAATGCCGATGCCGCGCTCGCGGGCAGCCGCGAGCATTGCCGTACCCAAAGCACCCGACTGGCTGAACACGCCCACGTGCCCGGGATCGGGCAGGAACGGCGAGAGCGAAGCGTTGAGGTCAACCTCCGGGTCGGAGTTGAGCACACCGAAAGAGTTCGGGCCGATCAGGCGCATGCCCCACGTGCGGGCGGTGGTGAGCACTTGCTCCTGCAGGCGCGCGCCCTCTTCGGAAGTCTCCGCAAAACCAGAGGAGATCACGACAACGCCCTTGACGCCTCGTTCCGCGCAGTCGCGCACAACCTGGGGGACAGTGGCAGCCGGCACAGCGATGACGGCGACATCGATATCGCCCTCAATCTCATCCAAGCTCGACACGGTGGGCAGGCCCGCAACTTCGGAGGCCTCCGTGTGGACGATGTTGAGCCGACCCCGGAAGCCGCCAGCGGTCAGATTGCGCAGCAGCAGATTGCCGATCGACGCACGGCTGCGCGAAGCCCCGAAGACCACGATCGACTCCGGGTGCAGAATGCCGCGCACCGACAGGGCCTCAGCACGATGCTCACGCGATGCCAGCACCTGCCGAGACTTCTCCGTGGGGTCGATGTCGAAAGCAACAGCCACAACCCCGTCATCGAATTCGCGGGTGACCTCGTAGCCGGCGGCGGCGAACACCTGCAGCATGGGACGGTTCTGCGGCAGAACCTCGGCAATGAAGCGGTCAATGCCCATTTCGCGAGCAGCTGCGGCCAGGTGCTCCAGAAGAATAGATCCGATACCGCGGCCCTGGTGCGCATCCGCGATGTTGAACGCGACCTCAGCAGAGTTCTCATCCAGTCGGTCATAGCGGCCGATGCCGATGATCTCGTCGCGGATCGTCATGACAAAGGCAACGCGATCGCGGTAGTCGACATTGACGAACCGCTCGAGATCCTTTTCCGGAATCTGCTTGATGGGAGCAAAGAACCGCATATAGATGGATTCGGCGGACTGCTTGGAGTGCATAGCCTGCACGCCATCAGCATCACTCTGAAGAATGGGACGCAGACGCGCCGTCGCACCATCGCGGAGGACAACGTCGGCTTCCCAATACTCTGGATAGGCGCTCATACCACCCAGCTTAGGCCCCGCGGGGGCTCCCGCCTAGCCCTACGCGCGGGCGTCAGTAGACAATGGTGCAATGGACCTTCCACAGCGACTCATCGCCGACATCCAAGACGCCGGCTACTATCCGCAGATCGCAGCGACTGCAATAGCAGAAGCCCTGCTGGACGAACCCGTTCTCGACCACCTGGTCTACACCGACACGCACATGGACCTTGACACTATCCACCGGCTGGTGAGCGTCTTCGTGCTCACCCCCACACGACTGGTGCTCGCCCGCGTCGATGACGAACCGCACCCCGAGCCCGGGTGGAGCGAGCCGCGGGCCCTGTGCAGCACAGAAGAAGTCGAACTCGACAAGCTCGCAGCCCCGGCGATCTTCGCCACCTACGCCGATCCCGCCCACTACCGTCCCGGCGACAACCCCGTGGAAGTGCAGCTCGTCATGTCGTGGGGTGCGCGCAGCCGCCTGGAAGTGTTCCCTGAAAACTGCGGCAACCCCGACTGCGATGTCGACCACGGCTTCAGCGGCGGCACGTTCAGCGAAGACGTCGCCCTGCGGGTCTCCGCCCAGGCCGAAGGTCAACAGGCCGTCGACGCGACCGTCAGCTTCGCCCGCACACTGCGCCGCGTCATCCACGCCGCACGCAGCCAAAGGCGATAAGCGCCGCGCCGACAGCCCAAGCCCCCGCCCGCGAGCCGCACGGCAATGCGGAACCGGGCCTCCGCCTCGTCAGAGAAACCAGCACACAACGTCAGAAAGCCCAGCGTGACACAACAGTTTCAGCCGCCGGACTACGCGAACAGCCCCCTGCTGTCGGACATCGTTCCGGCAGCCGCCGCCGCACTGGACGCCCAAAGTGTGCTGTCAGCCGACCAGCGACTGCGCACCGAGAGAATTCTGAGCGGAGGGGCTGCGGAAGCCCGCGTTGTGGTTGTCGTGCTCATCGACGGCATGGGGCTTGAACTGCTGCGTGCCCGGAGGGCCTACACGCCGTTTCTGCGTTCGGTTGGCCAGCACCTGCGCGCCGGCAGCGCGGGCTTCCCGTCGACCACCGCAAACTCGCTGTCCTCCCTCGGCACGGGAATGCTGCCGGGCGGGCACGGAGTCATGGGATACAAACTCCTCGACCCCGAAAGCGGCGAGGTGTTCAATCAGCTGACGGGTTCGAGCGACGTCGACCCCAGCCGGTGGGTGCCGGACACCACGCTGTTCGAGAGGCTGACCGCCGCCGGTCTTGACGTCGTGCAGCTGGGCGAACCGAAGTTCAGCCGCGGCGGACTCAATGCGGCAACCCTGCGCGGGGGTCGCTTCCGAGGCTCTGACTCCTGGGAGCAGCGGGTGCGTCACGCACACGAAGAAATGCGCGCTCCCGGCCGCCGGCTCGTCTACTTCTACTGGGGCAAACTCGACAAAACCGGACACCAGGCCGGCTGGAACTCTGACCAGTGGATCGAGCAACTCGAACAGGTCGACCAGATGCTCAGCAGCCTCGCCTCGGCGCTCGGCCCGGACATGACGATGATCATCACCGCCGATCACGGCATGGTCGACGTCGCCCACGACAACCGCATCGACCTGGCCGAACACCCCGACATTGCGGCGGGACTGACAGCCGTCGGGGGAGAGCCGCGGGCGGCGCACCTGTACACCCGCGACGGTGCCCGCGATGACACCGCCGAGGCCGTCGGCGCTCAGCTGGCCGGCAGGGGACGCGTCATGACCCGTGACGAAGCCATTCGCGAAGGCTGGTTCGGGGAAGTCGCGGAAGCCTTCCGCGCCCGCATCGGCGACCTCGTGGTGGTGTGCGACGAAACAACCGCGATTGTCGATTCGCGCAATGATTCGCCTTCGGCTCTGAGCCTGCTGGGCCACCACGGAGGAGTGAGCTCAGCCGAGCTCACCATCCCGCTGCTCGTTCTGCACGGCTGAGTCTGCTTTTTGGGCTGAGTCTGATTCTGGGGCAGGTGCCGGGTTGCCGAAATCTGACGAGGTGTCTGTCAGGACCTCGCGCCGGTGCGACTTTCCGCGGTACAGCCAGGATCGGTAGGCGAAGTAGCGCATGATGTTGCCCAGCAGCAGTCCGATGACATTGCCGGATATGTTGTCGGCCAGCAGCGATGTGAAGCCCAGAACATCGTGGGAGACCCAGAGGGTGAGAAGCGCGATGCCCATCCCCGCGGCATTGACGGCGAAGAACAGGATGCCCTCAAAAGCGGGCCGGTAGCGCGACTCCTGGTCGGCAAAGGTCCAGCGCCGCGACCCGATCCATGAAACAGCTGTTGCACACAGAACCGCCACGGTCTTCGACCACACGGGGTGGCCCTGCAGGACAGTCAGCATGAGCAGGTTGAAAACGCCGACGTCAACGAAGAAGGCGACAGTCCCGACGGCTGTGAAGCGGCCGATCTTGACGAGTTCGCGTCTCTTCTTGCCCACGCGCCCACTATAGGCGGGCAGTGCTCACTGTGGGGCAGTCGACACTGGGTGCGAGTCACTCAGGGCCTGGTCAGGTGTCGGGCGCTAGAGTGAGGACGTGTCTTTTCCACGTATTGGTGTAATCGGCGGCGGTCAGCTGGCGCGCATGATGGCGCCCGCGGCCGAAGCGCTCGGTGTTGCTTTTCATGTTCTGTCGGAAGCCGAAGGGTCCTCTGCCGCGCAGGTTTCCTCTCAGGTCACGGTCGGGGACTACAAGGACTTCGACACGCTGCGCGCGTTTGCCGAAACGGTCGACGTCATCACCTTCGACCACGAGCACGTGCCGACTGAGCACCTCGAAGCTCTCGTAGAGGCCGGCCACAGCGTCCACCCGGGACCCCACGCGCTCGTCTACGCGCAGGACAAACTCAAGATGCGCGCCAAAATGGACGAACTCGGCCTGCCCAACCCCGCGTGGCGCGAAGTCGAAGATGCTGATTCCCTGCAGGCCTTCGGCGATGAAATCGGCTGGCCGATCATCGTGAAGACGCCGCGCGGCGGCTATGACGGCCACGGGGTCAAGCTCATCAACAGCGCTGACGAAGCCGCCGACTGGTTCGGCAATGGGCCGTTGCTAGCTGAACAGGCCGTTGACTTCACCCGCGAACTGTCCGTCATGGTCGGCCGTTCGCCCATGGGCCAGACCGCCGTGTGGCCGGTTGTGGCAACCCTGCAGGAAGGCGGCATCTGCACCGAAGCCGTCGCCCCCGCTCCCGACCTCGACCCCGAGAAGGCGAAGGCGATCACCGCCGATGTGCTCACGGTCGCCGAATCACTGGGCGTGACCGGTGTGATGGCCATGGAGATGTTCGAAACCGCTGACGGCTACATGGTCAACGAACTGGCCATGCGGCCCCACAACACGGGCCACTGGACACAGGACGGTTCGATAACCAGCCAGTTTGAACAGCACCTGCGGGCCATCCTCGACCTCCCGCTGGGTGACCCGGCCCCGAAAGCACCCGTGACGGTCATGGCGAATGTCCTCGGTGCTGACCGCGAAGATCTCTACCGGGCCTATCTGCACGTTTTGGCCCACGACCCGCAGGTCAAGGTCCACATGTACGGCAAGGAAGTGCGTCCCGGCCGTAAGCTCGGACACGTCAACCTCAGCGGTGACAACGTCGAATCGGTTCTGGCCCGGGCCCGCCACGCAGCGCATTTCATTGCCGGAACCGACACCAACCCGCACCCCGACCTGCCCTGAGGGAGGACGCAGAAATGAGCACCAAGCCGAAAGTCGGCATCGTCATGGGATCCGACTCTGACTGGCCCACCATGAGCGCCGCCGCGGATGTCCTGGAAGAACTCGGCATCGACTTTACGGCGGAAGTCGTTTCCGCGCACCGCATGCCCCACGACATGATCGAATGGGGTGCCAGGGCCGACAAGGCGGGATATTCCGTCATCATCGCGGGTGCTGGAGGTGCCGCCCACCTTCCGGGCATGCTCGCCTCTGTCACGTCCCTGCCCGTCATCGGCGTTCCGGTGCCGTTGAAATACCTCGACGGCATGGACTCGCTCCTGTCGATCGTTCAGATGCCCGGCGGTGTGCCGGTGGCAACCGTGTCGATCGGCGGGGCGAAGAATGCGGGCCTGCTGGCCGCCCGGATCATCGGCGCCGGCCGTGACGATGAGTCCGCGGCTCTGCGCCGCCGCCTTGACGACTATCGCCTCGAACTGGGGCGAGCCGCTGAAGAAAAGGGTCGTGCGCTTAAACGCCGCCTTGATGAGCACAGCTGAAAGGGAATCCAATGTTCGATGTCTACAAGCTCACCGACGAGCACGAAGAGATCCGCGCCGCGGTTCGCTCGATTGTCGAAGACAAAATCACGCCCGCCGCAGCCGAAGTCGACGCTGAGGCGCGCTATCCCCAGGAAGCGCACGACGCTCTGTTGGCAACCGACTTCTTCGCCCCGCACGTGGCCGAAGAGTACGGCGGTGTGGGGGCTGACGCACTGGCAACCTGCATTGTGATCGAAGAGGTGGCCCGCGGCTGCATGTCGTCGTCCCTCATCCCCGCTGTCAACAAGCTCGGCTCGATGCCGGTGATCCTCGGCGGAGGCGAGGAGATCAAGAAGAAGTACCTGTCGCAGCTGGCCCAGGGCCACGGCTTCTCCTACGGACTGTCCGAACGCGAAGCAGGTTCGGACACCGCCAGCATGAAGACCCGCGCTAAGCGCGACGGCGACGACTGGGTGCTCAACGGAGTCAAGACCTGGATCACCAACGCCGGTGTTTCTGACTTCTACACCGTTATGGCCGTCACCGACCCGGATGGTCCCCGCGGCCGCAACATCACCGCATTCGTTGTCGAAAAGGGCGATGAGGGCTTCACCTTCGGCGAAAAGGAGCGCAAGCTCGGCATCAAGGGCAGCCCCACCCGCGAACTGTTCTTCGAAGACTGCCGCATTCCCGGCGACCGCATCATCGGCAATGAAGGCGAAGGCCTCAAGATCGCCCTGCGCACTCTTGACCACACCCGCGTGACGATTGCCGCGCAGGCCCTCGGCGTTGCCCAGGGCGCACTCGACTACGCGATTGACTACATCAAGGACCGCAAGCAGTTCGGCAAGTCGGTGTCTGACTTCCAGGCGGTGCAGTTCATGGTCGCTGACATGGGCATGAAGCTTGAAGCCGCCCGCCAGCTGACCTACGCGGCAGCCGCGAAGTCGGAGCGCGATGACGACGACCTCGGCTTCTTCGGCGCTGCCGCCAAGGCATTTGCCTCCGATGTGGCCATGGAGATCACCACCGATGCGGTGCAGCTGCTCGGCGGTGCCGGCTACGTTGTCGACCACCCGGTTGAGCGCATGATGCGCGATGCGAAGATCACCCAGATCTACGAAGGCACCAACCAGATCCAGCGTCTGGTCATGGGACGTAAGCTGCTCGGCTGAAAGACGACACCCGCATGAGTCAGCGCAGGCAGCTGCAGTACACAGACCCCATCCGCAACCCTAAGCGAAGCCCGCAGTATGTCCGGGATCGCCGCGGGTGGTGGCTGCTGCTGTGCTCTGCGCTCATGCCGGGTTCCGTGCAGAGTGTGCTCGGCGCCCCGCGGAAGTTCACCCGGACGGCGCTGAGCATCACGCTCGGCACGTGGGCGCTGGTGCTGCTCACGGTCATCATTGTGCTCGTCAAGCGAAGCTTCCTGGTGACCATCGGCACCGACCCCATCCTGCTGGTGGTTGTTCTGCTGGTGATGCTTGCCGCCGGCATCAACTGGGTAGTGTGTCTGCTGGACACCATGCGGCGAGTTAGAGTCGTCAGCCTCAGCAAGAAGACTCGGCCGAAGTTCCTGGCGGTCGGCCTGGTGGCCGCCCTCATCGTGGGCCTGGGCACCGCGTGGGGCGGTGTGACGGTCAGCGCGCAGCGTTCTCTCATGTCCGAGCTGTTCGCATCTGGAAAGCTCAAGAAGCCTGTTGACGGCCGCTACAACGTGGCATTGCTCGGCTCTGACGCCGGCAAGGGCCGCGAGGGCATTCGTCCCGACAGCCTCACGGTGGTGTCGATGGACGCGAAGACCGGCAAGTCGGTTGTCATCGGCGTTCCCCGCAACACCCAGAACGTGCCGTTCCCCAAGTCTTCGCCCCTGCGGAAGCACTTCCCGCAGGGCTACAACTGCGGCGACGAGTGCCTCATCAACGCTGTGTACCAGGAAGCGGAAAAACACGCTGACGAATACAAGGGCGATGTTCCCGCCGGTGTGCAGGGCACAGTCGAAGCCCTCGAAGGCGTGACCGGTCTCGACATCCAGTTCTACGCGATGATCGACCTCAAGGGCTTCCAAAAGCTCATTGACGCCATGGGCGGCATTCGGCTGAATTCGGAAGTGCGTGTGCCCATCTCGAGGCCCATCAACCCGGCCACCGGCAAGCACTATCCTCCGAAGGAATGGATTGAGCCGGGACAGAACATCAAAATGGATGGTCGCACAGCCCTGTGGTACGGCCGTTCCCGCGAATTCTCCACCGACTACGAGCGTATGGTTCGCCAGCGCTGCGTGCAGGAAGCCATGCTGCGGCAGATGGACCCGGCGACTCTCATGACGCGCTTTACGAAACTCGCCGCGGCAGCACCGGACGTCATTTCGACCGACGTTCCGCAGCGGCAGGCCGACGACTTCATCAACCTGGGCATGAAGGCGAAATCGCAGAAAATCCTCTCGGTTGAACTCCCCCCGCCGCAGGTGACGCCCTCGCACCCGGACTTCACGGTGACCAAGCGGCTGGTCCAAGAGGGGATCGAGAAGTCCAAACAAGAGGACAAGCAGGCAGCGGCGGGCCTTTTCGCCCCGGCTCCGGCCCACGCGGCGGAAAAGAAGCCCAAGGCGAGCTCCATCTGCTCGGTGCCCAAGTGAATGCGTCGAATGTAACCTTCTCTTCACCTTGATGTCGCCTTCTGCGGCCACAGCGTTCACAGTGGACTCCTACGGTAGCCGGACGCTAAGGTTGCAAGGAGACGATGTTGAAGCTACAAGGCTCGCCGGCTAACTACGCCTGGGGTTCGACCACCGCAATTCCCGCCCTTCTTGATCAGGCTCCTACTGGTGAACCCATTGCCGAAATGTGGTTCGGCGCCCACGATGCCCGGCCGTCGAAGGTCGTGTGGTCCGCTCCCGCATCGGAACAGGCCTACGGAATCGCAGTTCTTCCGCGCACCCTGTCTGACGTTGTTGCCGAAAGCCCCGCCGCCGTTCTGGGCGAAGAATCGGTCGAAACCTTCGGCCCCCGTCTGCCCTTCCTTCTGAAGCTGCTCGCAGCAGACAAAGCGCTGTCGATTCAGGTGCACCCGGACCTCGACCAGGCTCGTGAGGGCTTTGCCCGTGAAAACGCGGCGGGCATTCCCCTCGATGCACCACACCGCAACTACCGCGACGCGTGGCACAAGCCCGAACTCATCTATGCGCTGTCGCCGTTTGATGCGCTCACCGGCTTCCGAGAACCGCACGCCATCGCGGCCACCGTTGACCGTCTGCTGGCTGCCGAGGTGCCGGGAACTCACGCGGCACTGCTCACATGGCGTGAGGCCCTGGTAGGGGACAACCCGCTGCAGGACTCCATGAACCTCCTGCTGGATACTCCCAACTTCGGTGCGGTTGCCGACCGCCTGGCCGCCGCCGATATCCCCGAGGCCGCACCGGATTGCGCTTCGCGCATCGGATGCGATATCGACCCGATCGACATCCTGCGGATGACCAACGGCGATTTCCCGCACGACGCCGGCGCTCTCGTTGCTCTCATGCTCAACATGGTGCGCATGCTCCCGGGTCAGGCCCTTGCCATGAAGGCCGGCATTCCGCACGCCTACCTGCGCGGTCTGGGAGTCGAGATCATGGCCTCGTCTGACAACGTCGTTCGCGGTGGCCTGACCAGCAAGCACATCGATATTCCTGAACTGCAGCGCCTGGTGCGCTTCGAAGTGCAGAAGCCCCACATCCAGCACCCTGATGACAGCGGTCTGCTCGACACCGGATGCCGTGACTTCGGCATGCAGGTCATCAGCAGTGCTGACAACCTGCAGATCGGTGAGGATGCCCCCACGATTGCCCTGTGCACCTCGGGTGAGTTCCAGGTGAGTACCGACCACGGCACCCAGCAGCTGAACCCGGGCGACGCCTACTTCATCGGCGCTGACGAAGCCCCTCCCACATTCAACGGACAGGGAGCGCTGTTCGTCGGCGGCCTGGGACGCTGACACACGGGCTGACTTAGAGACAGCGCGCACAGGCATCGCGCGCAGACGCTGAGAGGGGCGGTCATCTGACCGCCCCTCTCACTGTTCTCCAAACACCCAACATCAGCTAAAACACCCGTCAGCAGCACGGCTGACGGGTGTTTCTGCGGTTGGCGGTTCTCCAGGCAGGATCAGACGTCGGCAACCTGCATTTCCGGAACGTCACCGTCGACGATGAGCTTCGCCTGCGTCTTGTCGACGATTTCCTCGACGGTGACACCGGGGGCGCGTTCAATGAGCTTGAAGCCGTCCGGGGTGACGTCGATGACGGCGAGGTCGGTGATGATGCGCTGCACAACGCCCTTGCCGGTCAGCGGAAGTTCGCACTTCTCAAGAAGCTTGGGCGAACCGTCGCGGGCCACGTGGTCCATGATGACGAAAACGGATTTGGCGCCGTGCACCAAGTCCATGGCTCCGCCCATGCCCTTGACCATTTTTCCGGGGATCATCCAGTTGGCGATGTCGCCCTTTTCATCGACCTGCATGGCACCGAGAATGGCCGCATCGATTTTGCCGCCGCGGATCATGCCGAAGCTCTGCGCGGAGTCGAAATAGGCCGCACCGGGGCGCATGGTGACGGTTTCCTTGCCGGCGTTGATGAGGTCCGGGTCGACGGTTTCGCGGGTGGGGTAGGGGCCCACGCCCAGCAGGCCGTTTTCGGACTGGAGGACCAGCTGGACATCGTCGGAAACATAGTTCGGGACGAGGGTGGGCATGCCGATGCCGAGGTTGACGTAGCTGCCGTCTTCGAGTTCCTGCGCGGCGCGGGCAGCCATCTGGTTGCGTGAAAGTGCCATGTCAGTCCTCCTGCACCGTGAGCTTTTCGATTGGCTTGTCAGCAGCCTCTTCGGCGCTGAGCTTCACAACCCGGTGCACGTACACACCGGGCACGTGAACATCCGCCGGATCGATTTCGCCCGGTTCGACGAGCTCTTCGACTTCGGCGATCGTGATGCGGCCCGCCTGAGCGGCCGGCGGATTGAAGTTCTGTGCTGACTTGTTGAACACGAGGTTGCCGTGACGGTCGCCCTTGGCCGCGCGGACCAGCGCGAAGTCGCACGGCAGGGACTCCTCAAGAACGTAGGTCTGCTCTTCGCCGAAGGTGTCGAACTGGCGTTCTTCCTTGGCGGGGGAGGACTCGACAACGTTGCCATCGGCGTCATAGCGCCACGGCATGCCGCCTTCGGCCACCTGGGTGCCAGCACCCGTGATGGTGTAGAACGCCGGAATTCCAGCACCGGCAGCGCGCAGCTTTTCTGCCAGCGTGCCCTGCGGGGTGAGTTCCACAGTGAGCTCGCCGGACAGGTACTGGCGGGCGAACTCTTTGTTTTCGCCGACGTACGAGGCGATCATGCGGCTGATCTGCTTGCTCTCAAGCAGAAGGCCAAGGCCTCGGCCGTCAGTTCCCGCGTTGTTGGAAACGCACGTGAGGTCCTTTGCACCCTGGTCACGCAGAGCGCGAATGAGGTATTCGGGAACTCCGACGACTCCAAAGCCGCCTACGGCAATGCGGGCGCCGTCAAAAATGTCTGCAACCGCTTCAGCGGGCGACGAAACTTCTTTGTCCATGGTGTGAACTTATCACGCGTCGCCGCTGCTTCCGCAGGGCTTTCACCCCAAGGTGAGAATGCCGCCCAGCAGAGCCCGCAGGGCGCTGGTGAGCTCCGCCTCGTCATTGGGGAAGGCAGACAGAACAGCGTCCGGTCCCGGCTCTTTGGGAATCGGGGAACTCACCGTCCTGCCCTTCACGTCCAGCCGCAGCCGCTGCGTGTAGGCGAGAGGAAGCGCGTCCGGCAGGGAGCGGACCTCGGTGATGAAGTCGAGGAAGTCCTCAGGGACGTCGGTGGTCAGTGCCAGCGGTTCGGTCGCGTAGACGAAAACCTCATCGGCATCGAAAGCCGCGCTCGCCTGCTCCATGCCGGCGGGAACAAGAGCCATGTGAGCGCCATCGGGGGCTGGCGAATCGGCCTCGAGCATTGAAACCGGCAGACCGAGGCCCGCCGCGGCGAGCATGCCGGCGGCCGCCCGCCAATGAAGGTGGCCGTCGGTGATGACAGCCAGTCCCGACGCCCCATAGTCCTCCCACAGTGCGGTGGACTTGTAGATCCAGTTGGCGAACACAGCGCCCGTGAGCTCAAGGTCTCCGGAAGGCCCGGACCAGCGCACGGCCGGTTCGGAACGGGCGGCAAGCTGAGCGATGAACGATGCGAACACGGTTCTCCTTCTCCGGGAACTGACGGGGCTTGACAGGAAAGCAGTGGGCGAAGCGGTTTCGGCGGTGAAGCCGTCAGGGCACGATGATCCGCACGTCGGCACCGCTGCCGTCGGTGCGCACGTGGGTGTCGGCGCGCAGCCCCTCAATCCACAGGGCCGAACTGAAGCGCTCGATGAGCGCACCCAAGCCGATGGCCGCGCGAGGGTCTTCCACTGTGGTCTGCGTTGCCGGTTCGATGAGCACGCGAGCGCCGGAGCCCATGGGCACAAAGCGCCAGCCGTCTTCGCCGGGTACGCGGGCGGGGCCTGAACGCACGGTCGCTATTGCGCGGCTGACGTGGGCGAGGATGTCGTCGTGGAGCGTCCCGGAGATTGGGCGGAGGCCCTCCGGGTGGGCGCCGAGAGCGCTCTGGCAGGCTTCCGCCCAGCCCAGGCGGAACCACGGGGCCAGTCCGCCCGCTTCGTCAAAGGTTTCCGCAGGATGTTCGGCTGGGGCGTCCGGTACGACCGGGCTGCTGCTGTGGGCGCGGATGATTGCCAGCGTCGAGTCTTCTGCCGTGAGTGCCGCGGTTGCGGCTGCGTGGTCGGCTGTTCTCTGGTCGACAACCCCGTACGAGGCGAGGCTTCCCGCCCGCTGTCCCCGCCGGAAGGGGTGGGGGAGGTCCTGGAAGATGACGACTCCGATATCGGCTGAGAAATAGGAACGCAGCCACGCGCCGGCACCGGCCGCCCACTGGTGTGGGTGGTGCACCGGTGCGATGACCGACTGGCCCGATGCACGGTGGCCGCCGTTGAATTCGACAGTGCCGTTGGAGGTGAAGGTCAGGCGCACGGGTGTGCCGTTGAATGTCCGCGAGGCGACGAGCGCGCGGGTGGCTGCGGCGACGCTTGTTTCGACTTCGGGGCTGTCAGCCGGCAGCAGGCGGCCCTGGCAGGTTGACACGAAGTCTGCGCGCACGGCGATGATGTCGTCATCCCGGATTTCCACTCGGGCTCTGTCGATGTCAGCGGCGATCAGTGCTGCCGCACGGTCGGTGTCGAGAGGGTTCTGTGGGAAGCCCGCGGCGATTCCGAACGCCGTGGCCAGCGATGTGCGCGCCATCATCCCCACACCGTGGTCGGTCCGTCATCGGGGCGTGCAGCGGTGGCTTCTGCGAGGATTTCGTCAAGCCGCTCATCAGCTTGTTCGCCGCCGAGTTTGGTGCGGGTTTCCGTATCCAGCCGGTCGGCACCGATCGTGAGAACTCGGGCGCGCGTACCGGTGAGGGCATCCATCATGCCCGGCAGGCGGAGCGCTGGTTCGGCCGTGAACTCGGGGCGTTCGTCGACGGCGAAGATGACGACGTCGGCTTCGCGTATTGCTTTGAGTACGCCGGGCGCGGCTTTGGCGCTGTCGAACACGGGACGGGCAATGCGCGTGGCGTCCGTGCGGCCTTCTGCGATGTAGCGGCGTGCCGGCCACGCTTCGTCAGTCTGAGCTCCAGGGACAACGACCATCGTTTCGACAGCGGTGTCGGTCAGCGGCAGCAGAGTGAAATCCGGTGCGTAGCGCTTGCTCATGGCCTGTGTGACAGCGGCCAGTCCGTAGCCCAGCCCCATGAGCCTGCTGCGCAGGACTGCCGCGGCCAGTTGGAGGTCGTTCATGCGGAACCACTCGGCGTCTACCCGAAAAGCAGCCAGTTCGGCTGCTGCGCCGCCGGAAACCGGTGATGCCGGCGGAATGAGGCAGGCGTCGATGTCGGGGCAGAAGCGCAGCCCGTGGACGGTGACGTCGGTGAGCGTGGAGGCAATCACCGTGAGCTCGGCATCGCTATGCCGCAGTCCCGCCTGGCGGACGTCGGCAAGTACGTGGGTGAGTCCGTCGGTGACGGGCAGAACGGTGATCTTCATGCGCTCATCATGTCATCCGATGTTCGCGTGCGCCGAATCGGTGCGCAGTGTTCTTTCTGCCGAGTGCGGTCGGCTCGACGTGTTCCGCACGGGACTGTCCGGCATGACCGCCTGCAGGAGGCCGGAGTCAGAAAAATCATAAGAAAACTGCTTCATTCCCACAGGTTGTGGTGTGGGTGTTGTTGGGCGTCCACATATTGTGTTCGGCGTGCAGATCCCGTGGGAACGTGAGTTCTATTCTTCTTGGCGAGGTGGCTGAAATAGCACGATCGCACTTGACTAAAGGGGAATGACACACGTGTAATTTAGGTACGACGTGTCCCGCAAGGACTGTCGTAGAAAGGGGAAGCACGTGTCAGAAGCGCGCAAATACAAGAGTTCTCCGCAGCGTCCGGCACCCAGTGTTACCGAGCGTGCAGCTCAGGACTGGTTCGTCGACCCTGCGCACTCCTCCCCGTCTTTCGTCCCGGATCCGCTTTCTGTCGATCCTACCGAGCTCAAGCCGATTTCCGGCGGACCCGATGCCGGCATTTCCAGCATCAATCCGCTGGCGCTCCTTCTGGGAGAAGGCGACGGCGGTCTCGATTGGCAGGACCAGGCGCTGTGCGCCCAGACGGACCCGGAGGCTTTCTTCCCCGAAAAGGGCGGCTCCACCCGCGAAGCTAAGAGGGTGTGTGCTTCCTGCGAGGTTCGCGCCGAATGTCTCGAATACGCACTGTCAAACGACGAGCGTTTCGGAATTTGGGGCGGACTGTCAGAACGCGAACGACGTCGTGTGAAGAAGCAGGTCGTGTGAACTCCACGGAGTGAAAAAGGGGCGAGGCGCCAGCCATCGCCCCTTTTCCGTTCCCGGGCCACTGTCTTGGGTGGGGGTCAGTCGAACATGAGGTCCAGCAGCTCCGTCAGCTCCGCATCGAGAATCTGGCCCCTGTCCTGAGCCGTGCGCGCCAGAGCGCGCAGCGGCAGGGAGTTG
>CABTZE010000005.1 GCA_902489215.1 uncultured Brevibacterium sp. | reverse complement strand
CTCTGGATCCTGGGCCCCCAGATCGGGTGGGGGGGGGGTAGAGAGGAGGGGTCCGCACCTGTTGGTGCGGCCCCCTGCTTGTGGATGAATATGAGCAGCCGGTTCCTGGGGCTGAGCCCTGGCGCCGACCAAGCGTCAGAGGATGCGGTCGCGCAGAGATTCGTAGAGGGACCGGTTGGCATCCTCGAGCTTCTGCGTCAGTTCGAGGGCTTCTTCTGCTTTGCCCTCGTCGGCGAAAGCTGCCGCGTAGATTTTGCCCACCGAGCTGTAGAAGTCTGTGACGAGCTTCGCGGCATCTGCCGTGTAGCTGACTGCAATCCTGCGCTTGTCCGCCGTGTCGCGTTCACGCACCAGCAGACGGCGTGAGACCAGACGCTCAAGAATCGAGGTCAGGGTCGAAGCCGACAGTGCCAGACGTTCGCTGATGAAGCCGGGAGTGACGGTCGTGCGTTCGTCTGTCGCGAGGATGATTTCGATCAGGACGGTGAAATCAACAAGGTTGAGGCCGTGGCGACGTGCGAAATGCGCCTGCGCGGTGCGAATGAGGTTGGTCTGCGCGATATTGGCATGGACCAGATGCGCAAGTTCCGCGTTGAATTCAGGGTCCGACGGAAACTGCTGTTTTTGGGCAGTGTCGAACAGGCGGTTAAGGGATTCCGGAAGCATGGCTTTCACCCTAGTTGGGAAAGCTCGATGCCGCCTGTGTGCGTGTCCGCTTTGTGGGACAGTTGGGACCGCTGTTAGGCCCCTTGACCAGCATGAACGCCGTAATTGCGGGGGTGAGAGCTTGAAACGCGAGATGTGGATGTGGTGAAGATCACTCGCCAGAAAGTCTTGCATTGCTGCGCAGGCTATGTTTCCGGGCTCAATCGCATGCTGCATGCGGGTGCCTAGCGTCCCTCATGAAATCCTTGGTGTTCTTCCAGTATTCTTGGAGGCGTAATATCACTGCACGCATCACGTGTGGGCTGTTCAGAGAGCTGTGCTTAGAGAGCTTCGCTTCGAGCGGTCCCCTCATGCGGTGCGTCGTTCTAAGGAAGTGACTGTGAAGCGCAAGTTTCTCGCTCCTGCCGTCGCCGTTTTCGCGACCGCAGCTCTCGCTCTTTCCGCCTGTGGCGAAGCCCCCGAGGGCGGTGCCGACGCCAAGAAGTCTGACTTCAAGGCCTGCATCATCTCGGACGAAGGCGGTTGGGATGACAAGTCGTTCAACCAGTCGTCAAAGGACGGCTTCGACCGCGCCGTGAAGGACTTCGGCCTGCAGGAAGCAGTCGCCGAATCCAAGGACAAGTCGGACTACTCGCAGAACGTCGACACCATGGTGCAGAACGGCTGCAACATCATCTACGGTGTGGGCTACAACCTCGCCGCTGATCTCGGCAAGTCGGCTAAGCAGAACACCGACATCGAATACGCACTCGTCGACTCCTACTTCTCGGACGAAAACGGCGAAACCGTCGAATACGACAATGCCAAGCCACTGGTGTTCAACACTGCTGAAGCTGCCTACCTCGCAGGCTACGTTGCTGCCGGCACGTCGAAGACCGGCAAGGTTGCAACCTTCGGCGGTATGCAGATTCCTTCCGTGTCGATCTTCATGGACGGCTTTGCTGACGGTGTGGACCGCTACAACAAGGACCACGACGGCAAGGTTGAGCTGCTCGGCTGGGACAAGGCCAAGCAGAAGGGCTCCTTCGTCGGAAACTTCTCCGACCAGGGTCAGGGTCAGGCTCTGACCGACCAGTTCATTTCGCAGGGTGCTGACATCGTCATGCCCGTGGCTGGCCCCGTCGGCCTGGGTGCTGCTGAGTCCGCTAAGAAGCACGGCGATGTTTCCCTCGTGTGGGTTGACGCTGACGGCTACGAAACCACCGAATACGGCGACCTCATGCTGACCTCGGTGCTCAAGGAAATGTCGAACGCCGTGTACGACAGCGCCAAGGAAGCCTCCGAAGACAAGTTCACCGGCGAACCCTACGTCGGCGACCTCAAGAACGAAGGCGTGTCGATCGCTCCGTTCCACGACCACGAAGACAAGGTTTCGGACGAAGTCAAGCAGGGCGTCGAAAAGATCAAGCAGGAGATCATCGACGGTACGACCAAGGTCGAAACCGAGAACGCTCCTAAGTGACCTTGCGCTGAGCGCAGGTCTCTGAAATGAGACACCGGTCCCGGCATGGAAGTGCGACTGCCGCCGTGCAGTTAGAATCTTCCTGCCGGGACCGTGCCTGTCCACACGTATTGAGGAGTAATCAGTGAAACTCACCCTCGAGGGAATCACGAAGAAGTTCGGTGAATTCACCGCCAACGATTCGATTGACCTCGTCGTCGAACCAGGCGAAATCCACGCCCTCCTCGGCGAGAACGGTGCGGGCAAATCAACGCTCATGAATGTCCTCTACGGACTGTATGAGCCCACGGCCGGCCGTATCCTCATTGACGACGAACCCGTGTCTTTTTCGGGTCCCGGTGACGCTGTTGCGGCAGGCATCGGCATGGTGCACCAGCACTTCATGCTCATTCCCGTCTTCACGGTCGCAGAATCTGTGGCCCTGGGCTACGAGCCCACCAAGTCGCTTGGCCTTCTGGACCTCAAGCAGGCCCGGGCGAAAGTCAAGGAGATCTCGGCTCGCTTCGGCTTCGACATCGACCCGGACGCCTATATCGAAGATCTCCCCGTCGGCGCTCAGCAGCGCGTCGAAATCATCAAGGCGCTTTCCCGCGACGCGAAGGTGCTCATCCTCGACGAACCGACAGCGGTGCTGACCCCGCACGAAACCGATGAGCTCATCGAGATCATGCGCCAGCTCAAAGAGCGCGGAACCTCGATCGTGTTCATCACCCACAAGCTTCGCGAAGTTCGCGCCGTTGCGGACTCCATCACCGTCATTCGCCGCGGCAAGGTCGTCGGCGAAGTCAGCCCCGAATCTTCAGAAGCTGAGCTCGCTTCGGCTATGGTCGGCCGCGAAGTGAACCTCAAGTCTGACAAGACTCCCGCCGAACCGGGCGATGTCGCACTTAAGGTCACAGATCTGACGGTGCTGGATAAAAACAACCTTCCCGCGCTCAACAATGTGTCGCTCGAAGTGCGCCGCGGTGAAATCCTGGCGATCGCCGGTGTCGACGGCAACGGCCAGACCGAACTTGCCGAAGCGATCATCGGCCTGGAAACTCCAGCGGCCGGAACGATTGAACTCGACGGCGTGAACCTCGAAGCCTCATCGATCAAGGCCCGGCTCAACAAGGGCATCGGCTTTGTTCCCGAAGACCGTTCGACCGACGGCATCGTGGCCGGGTTCTCGATTGAAGAGAACATGATCCTCGACTGGTACGACCAGAAGCCCTACGCCAACGGACTGGCCCTCAACCCCTCTGCCATCCGCTCGGCCGCACTGGAAAAGGTTGAACAGTTCGACATCCGCTGCGGATCAGTCCAGGACCAGATATCCACTCTTTCCGGCGGTAACCAGCAGAAAGTTGTTCTGTCGCGCGAAATGGGGCGCGACCTGCGCCTGCTCGTGGCCAGCCAGCCCACCCGCGGTTTGGACGTCGGCTCCGTCGAGTTCGTCCACAAGCGGATCATCGAAGAACGTGACAGCGGAACCCCGTGCGTCATCGTGTCGACAGAACTTGACGAGGTGCTCAACCTCGCCGACCGGATCGCCGTGATGTACCGCGGCCAGATCATCGGCACCGTGCCCGGCGACACATCGCGTGACGTTCTGGGCCTCATGATGGCCGGTGTGCCCGAAGAAGAAGCCAACGCCCGCGTTGCCGACGGTTCGGCTGTGACAGAGGTCGGCCAGGCAGCCCAGGAGGACATCGTATGAATCAGAAGACCACTGCCGGCAGCACTGCCCGGGGCAGTGCGCGTCAGAGCATCATCCGCGGACTGCTGTCGGGCAGCTGGCTGGTATCGGTCCTGTCGATTGTCATCGCCCTGGTTGCCGGTGCCGTGCTCATCATCCTGGCCGACCCTGACGTGCAGCGGGCAGCCGGCTACATTTTCGCCCGCCCCAGTGACTTCTTCTACTACGCGTCCCACTCGGTTCTCGAAGCCTATTCGGCTCTCTTCCGAGGTGCCGTGTTCGACTGGAACGCGAATTCCTTTGTGCGCTCGGTCCGCCCGCTGACCGAATCGCTGGTGTCGGGAACCCCGCTGATCCTCACCGCGCTCGGCATTGCACTGGCGTTCCGCTCAGGCCTGTTCAACATCGGTGGTCAGGGTCAGGTGATCTTGGGTGCGGTCTTCGGCGGTTACCTGGGCTACGCGATGCATCTGCCGGTTGTTCTGCACATGATCGTCGCACTTGCCGGCGGTATGCTCGCCGGTGCCATCTGGGCATCCATTGCCGGTGTGCTCAAAGCCAAGACCGGTGCGAATGAAGTGATCGTGACGATCATGCTCAACTCGATCGCGCTGTACCTCATGGCCTACCTGCTCAAGCAGGAGTGGTACAAGCAGAAGGAAGGATCGATCCCGCTGACGGCGAACATCGATTCGACTGCGCACTTCTTCAAGATCCTGCCGGATCCGTTCCGCCTGCACATCGGCTTCATTATCGCGATCCTCGCCACTGCCATCATCTGGTGGCTGCTGGAGCGCTCCACCATCGGCTTCGAAATGCGCATGGTCGGACAGAACCCGGCCGCAGCTCGCACCGCGGGCATTTCAGTGTCGAAGGTGACGATCGTCGTCATGGCCATTGCCGGTGCGCTGGCCGGTGCCGGCGGCGCCAACCAGGTCCTGGCAACAGAAGGCAACGTCGGCGGCGGCATCGCCGGAACCATCGGCTTCGACGCCATCACGGTCGCTCTTCTGGGCCGTTCTCGCCCAATCGGCGTGTTCTTCGCCGGCATCCTCTTCGGCGGCTTCAAAGCCGGCGGCTACCTCATGCAGGCCCAAACCGGTACGCCCATTGACATCGTGCTCGTCGTGCAGTCGATCATCGTCCTGCTCATTGCGGCACCCCCGCTGGTCAGGGCCATCTTCCGCCTGCCGGAGCCCATTGAGAAGCGCCGTGAAGACACGAAGTCGAGCGGCACCTCGACCGGTGCTGCGGCGGCAGACTCGGCCGATGCGAAGGCCGAAAGCACAGACGCGGCAGATGCCGCACAGACAACAGCAGCCGCTGCGAAGAGCGGGGAGGAACGATGAGCACACAGACCAGCGTTCACAGCACCCAGGAGCTCGCGCCGAGGGACTGGAAGTTTCCGGTTGTCTACGGTGTTCTCGCCTTCATCACCCTGGTGGCCTTCGGCTTCGCGGCCGAGGGCGGTCGCAAGGCCACGTTCCAGCTTGGCCAGCAGGGCGACTTCTTCCACATCCCGAACATCACCGTCGATGCCAAAACCACCGGCATTGTGCTGGGCCTGCTGCTGGTAATCCTGGCCGGAGTGTCGTTCTGGGGTCAGCTCAAGCGCATCACAATCGGCAACTGGCTTCCCGCTGCCGTCGGCGTGCTGTTCGTCATTGCGTTCCTCGCGTGGTCGGGTGCCGGGTCCGGCGTCATCCCCGCAACCTCGCTGCTCGCCGGTGCACTCGCTCTGTCGATCCCGCTGATCTTCGGTGCCATGACTGGCCTGGTGGGCGAACGTGCCGGCATCATCAACATCGCAATCGAAGGCCAGCTGCTGGCCGGTGCGTTTGTGGCGGCAGTCGTCGCTTCGCTCGTCGGCAACCCCTACGCGGGTCTTGTCGCCGCACCGATCGGAGGTGTGCTTGTGGCAATCGTCCTGGTGTTCTTCGCGGTGCGCTACTGGGTCGACCAGATCATCATCGGTGTTGTCCTCAACGTCCTCGTGGTCGGTCTGACCAGCTTCTTCTTCTCCACTGTCCTGTCGGACAATCCGGAACAGTGGAACCGCTCCATGCGCCTTCCGGCGCTGCCCGTGCCGGTGCTGTCGGACATTCCGATCATCGGGCCGGTGCTGTTCAACCAGAACATCCTCGTGTACCTCATGTACATCCTCGTGGCGGTTCTGCAGATTGCGCTGTTCAACTCCAAGTGGGGTCTGCGCCTGCGCGCTATCGGCGAACACCCGCGCGCAGCTGACACCGTCGGCATCAACGTCAACCGCGGCCGCGTGCTCAACACCATCATGGCCGGCGCGATCGCCGGTCTGGGCGGTGCGTTCTTCACCATCGGATCGGGTCTGGCATTCGGTAAGGAAATGACCGCGGGACAGGGCTACATCGCCCTGGCCGCCATGATCCTCGGCAAGTGGAACCCACGCGGTGCGCTCATGGCCGCTCTGCTGTTCGGCTTTGCCAAGAACCTCGGCAACTCACTGTCCGCCATCGGCTCGCCGATCCCGCCGGACCTGCTGCTCATGTTGCCGTACATCGTCACGATCTTCGCCGTGGCAGGATTCGTCGGCAAAGTCCGCGCACCGGCCGCCGAAGGCATTCCCTACTCCAAACAGTGATGCACATGCCAGCACAGGCAAGCGGCACCTCGTCAGAAGCCGGCAACAGCCAGCCCGGCGCTATGCAGGGCGGTGTGACCGAAGACGTGTGGGAGAACCTGCGCGAACAGGCCCGCCAAGCCATGCAGAACGCCTACGCGCCGTACTCCGGCTACCCGGTCGGAGTGGCAGCGCTCGTCGACGACGGCCGCGTGATCACCGGGTGCAATGTCGAGAACGCCTCGTACGGCCTGGGCCTGTGCGCCGAATGCGGACTCGTGTCGCAGCTGGCAGCCACCGGGGGAGGCAAGCTCGTCGCGTTCAGCTGCTGTGACGGCGAAGGCAAGAAGCTCGTGCCGTGCGGACGGTGCAGGCAGCTGCTGTACGAGTTCGGCGGCCCCGACCTCCTGCTGGACATGCCCAGCGGCATCCAGCCGCTGTCCGTCGTATTGCCCGAAGCGTTCGGGCCCGACCACCTCGACCCAAAAACCACCCAACCGCAACCCTGAGGAGCGTGCGACGTGGAAAAGTTCGACGCCGTAGACATCATCATCGCCAAGCGCGACGGCAATGCGCTGACTGACGAACAGATCGATTGGACAATCGACGCATACACCCGCGGTGTCATCGCTGACGAGCAGATGTCGGCTCTCGGCATGGCGATCTTCCTCAACGGCATGGAATCCCGCGAAATCACGCGCTGGACGCAGGCCATGATCAACTCCGGGCAGACGCTGGACTTCTCCAGCCTGTCGGTGCCCACCACGGACAAGCACTCCACCGGTGGTGTCGGTGACAAGATCACGCTGCCGCTGGCGCCGCTGGTCGCCGTGTTCGACGTTGCAGTACCCCAGCTGTCCGGTCGCGGCCTTGGCCACACCGGCGGCACGCTGGACAAGCTCGAGTCGATTCCGGGCTGGCACGGAGCGATCTCCACCGAGGGCATCGTGCAGCAGCTGGACGAAGTCGGCGCCATCATCTGCGAAACCACAGAAGGCCTGGCACCAGCAGACAAGAAGCTGTACGCGCTGCGCGACATCACTGGGATCGTCGACACGATTCCGCTCATTGCATCGTCGATCATGTCGAAGAAGATTGCCGAAGGCACAGAAGCTCTCGTGCTGGACGTCAAGACCGGTTCCGGTGCTTTCATGAAGGACCGCCAGAAAGCTGAAGAGCTCGCCCGCACCATGGTGGAGCTCGGCAAAGCCGCAGGCACTGCAACATCCGCTTTCATCACCGACATGGACACTCCGCTTGGCCTGGCCGTGGGCAACGCGATCGAAGTTGAAGAAAGCGTCGAGGTGCTGGCCGGCGGCGGCCCGGCCGACGTCGTTGAACTCACTGTCGCACTGGCGCAGGAAATGCTGGCACTGGTCGGCAAGACGGACGTCGACGTTGCCGCAGCGCTCAAGGACGGACGCGCCATGGACAAGTGGCGCCAGATGATCAGCGCACAGGGCGGCGACCCGGACGCGAAGCTGCCGATGGGCCGCGAAAGCCACGTTGTCACAGCCGCCGAATCCGGTGTTCTCACCCGTCTTGACGCTCTTTCGGTCGGCCAGGCATCGTGGCGACTGGGAGCAGGCCGCGCCCGTCCGGGTGACGCTGTCCAGGCCGGTGCGGGCATCCGCCTGCACGCCAAGCCGGGTGACGCCGTGGAAGCCGGCGCGCCGCTCATGACTCTCTACACCGATGAAGCTCAGCGCTTCGACCGAGCCCTCGAAAGCCTCGAGGGGGCAGCCGTGATCGCCCCGGCAGGAAGCCCGGAAGCGACAGCGGCTGCCGAATCCACCTCGGTCATCTTCGACCACATCAAGTGAACTCAAGGAGCATTATGAAGAAGACCGACGTCGCAGCGATGATCGACCACACGCTGCTCAAGCCCGAATCCACCCCGGACGACTTTGCCGCGCTCGTTGAGGAAGCCAAGAGCCTTGGCGTGCTTGCCGTGTGCGTGTCGCCGTCGGCTCTGCCGCTGAAGGACACGGGCGACCTTGTGATCGCCACTGTCTGCGGGTTCCCCTCCGGTGCTGTCGCACCCCAGATCAAGGCTGCCGAGGCGGCGCTGGCTGTCGAACAGGGCGCTCAGGAAGTCGACATGGTCATCAACATCGGTGCGGCCAAGGCCGGCCTGTGGGCTGACGTCGAGGCTGACATCCGCGGTGTTGTTGAAGCCGTTGCAGATGCCGCCAAGAAGGCCGGGCACGATGCTCTGGTCAAGGTCATCATCGAATCCGCAGCGCTTGAAGATGACGAAATCGTCGCCGCCTGCGAAGCCTCGGTGCGCGCCGGTGCTCACTTCGTGAAGACTTCCACCGGCTTCCACCCGGCTGGCGGAGCTTCGGCACACGCCGTGGCCATCATGCGCAAGACCGTCGGTGACGCCCTGGGCGTTAAAGCCTCCGGCGGTATCCGTTCGGCAGAAGCTGCCCGCGAAATGATTGAAGCCGGCGCGTCCCGCCTCGGACTGTCCGGTTCCGCCGCAGTGCTGGAAGGCTTCGAAGACTGAGGTTCTGGCTTCGGCTCTAGCCGTATTTGGCGGCGGGGCTGTCTGCCTGTCGACTGCACGCAAACACGCGTAAGCCGCAGAACACTCTTGAGCCGCAAAAACTCCCAATAGCAACAAATCCACCCGCTAGCCGCACGGCTAACGGGTGGATTTGCTCTTCCGCGGTGTGCCGAGGTTCGGCGGCCGGATTTGTGGTCTGCCAGCGAGTGGTTTTACAGACCCAGGTACGCACCGAGTGCGGCTGAGAGCGCGGACAGGCGCTGGCGGCATTCGGCCACCGCGGTGCCCACGTCCTCGGGGGAGTCGAAGCCGTCAGCCGGTGCGACGGTTTCCAGGTAGCACTTGAGCTTCGGCTCGGTTCCCGACGGGCGGATGATGATCCGGTCACCGCCCTCTAAGCGCAGTTTGATGCCGTTGGTGGGCGGCAGTTCATCGCTCCCGGCGGCAAGGTCGATGACTTCAACAACATCCAGTCCGGCAAGTTCCTGCGGCGGGGTACTGCGCAGTGAGTCGACGGCTGCGGCGATCTTGTCGACGTCCTCAAAGCGGAAGGTCAGTGGGGCAGTGAGGAAAACGCCGTCGCGCTGGCGAATGTCATCCAGCTGATCTTCAACGGTCAATCCCGTGCTCTTGAGTTTGGAGACCAGACCGGCGAAGACAACGGCCGCACTGATGCCGTCCTTATCGCGCACAGCCTCAGGGTCGACGCAGTAGCCGAGCGCCTCCTCGTAGCCGTACACCAGACCGGGCACACGGGTAATCCACTTGAAGCCGGTCAGTGTTTCCCGGTGTGCAATGCCGCGGTTGGCGGCCAACTGGGCAACAGCGGTTGAGGACACGATCGAGTTGGCCATGACGCACGCCTCGCCCACAGCCTGGCGAGCCCGCACGGTCCCGGCCATGAATTCGGCCAGCAGGAGCCCCACCTCGTCACCGGAAAGCTGGCGGTAGCCGCTTTCCTCCCGCGGATCCGGGATGGCGGCAGACACGCGGTCGGCATCCGGGTCATTCGCGATGATGAGGTCCGCACCGACCTCGCGCGCCTTGGCGAAGGCGAGGTCGAGAGCGCCGGGCTCTTCTGGGTTGGGGAACGCGACGGTGGGGAAGTCGGGGTCGGGCTGGTGCTGCTGGTCGACCACGTGAACATCCGTGAAGCCGGCCTGCTCAAGAACGCGCAGCGCTGTCTGGCCGCCCACGCCGTGCATTGCGGTGTAGACGATCGTCAGCGGCTCAGTCTGGTGGGCACCCGCCATGTCGGTGAATTCGGCAAGCCGTTCAGTGTAGGCCTCGAGCACCTCCTCACCCAGCTCCGTCCAGCCGGTGTCCGGTAGGTCCATGCCGCCGACAGACGGCACCTCGGCGATTTTGCCGGCAATGAACGCATCGAAGGGTTCGACGATCTGCGCGCCAGCACCTGCTGTGAGAGCTTCGAGCTCAGCGTCGGTGAGTTCACGACCCTCGGCATCTGCGGCCGCACGAGCCGCACCGATGAGGGGCCGCTCGCCAAGGTAGACCTTGTAGCCGTTGTCTTGGGGCGGGTTGTGGCTGGCGGTGACCATGACGCCGGCGTCGGTGCCCAGGTGCCTGACCGCGAAAGCCAACAGCGGTGTGGGCAGCTGTGCCGGTAAGAGCATGGCGTGGCCGCCGGCCTGGGTGACGACTGAGGCGGTGATGCGGGCGAAGTCAGCTGACCCGTGGCGGGCATCGCAGCCGATGGCCACAGTGAAGCCCTCACCGACAACATCGCGCAGAGCCGCCGCGAGTCCTGCAGCCGCGCGGGTGACGACGGCTGCGTTCATGCGGCTGGGGCCCGGCCCCATTTCGCCGCGCAGACCGGCCGTGCCGAACTGCAAAAGGCCCTGAAAGCCCTCGGTGATGTCGGCGATTGCGCGGTTGGCGGCCTCACCGGGTTCGCCCGTGGCGGTATCCAGCTGTTTCTGCAGGGCTTCCGCGGTGACGGGGTCGGGGTCGTCGGCGATCCATGCTTTGACGATTTCGGGGTCGAAGCCTGCTGTGAAGCGGTCGGCGATCATGGCTCAGCGCTCCTGACGGGGCAGTTCGACCATCGTGCTGACGGCTTCGGCCAGCAGAGCTGAGATGCGTGGGCCTGCCGCCTGGCCGGCTTCGATGACTTCGGCGTGGGACAGGGGAGTGGCGGACACTCCTGCGCCGAGGTTGGTCACCAGCGAAATGCCCACAACTTCCAGTCCTGCGGCTCGGGCTGCGATTGCTTCGAGGGCGGTGGACATGCCGACGAGGTCAGCGCCGAGGGTGCGGGCCATGCGGACTTCCGCCGGGGATTCGTAGTGTGGGCCGGGGAACTGCGCGTAGACGCCGTCTTTGAGTTCGGGGTCCACACCGCGCAGAACGTCGCGCAGGCGCGGGGAGTAGAGGTCGGTCAGGTCAACGAAGTTTGCACCTTCAAGCGGGCTGACGGCGGTGAGGTTGAGGTGGTCGCTGATGATGACTGGGGTGCCGGGGGCGAACTCTTCTGAGGTTGAACCGCAGCCGTTGGTCAGCACGAGCTTGTCAGCGCCGGCGGCCGCTGCGGTGCGGACCCCGTGGGCGACTGCGCGTACGCCGCGGCCTTCGTAGTAGTGGGTGCGGGCACCCAGGACGAGGGCGACTTTGTCGCTGTTCTTCAGGCGGATGGAGCGCAGGGTGCCGCCGTGGCCGGCAACGACCGAGGCGTGGAATCCGGGGACTTTCGCCGCCGGGGTTTCGGCGATCGTGTCGCCCATCAGGTCCGCTGCGCTTCCCCAGCCGGAGCCGAGAACCAGTGCGATGTCGTGTTTGTCGACACCGGCTGCCGAGTTGATGACCGCTGCGGCTTTTTCAGCCGTTTCCATGGGGTTGTCCGTCATCTGAGCCTCCGTGGGCGAGGTATTCGAAGTCATGTCATAACGGTATCGGAATGCGCTCCCGTCAGGCACTGCGAGACACCGCGGGTCTGGTCACATCTGCCGGGGCTGAGTGCGGACGTGGGCGGGCCTAAAATGGTGGGGTCAGCTGCCCTGGAAGGACTTTGTATGCGCATCCGCCCTTTTGTCGACGGTGACGATCTCAAGCTCAACACGATCCTCGGTGATCCGCAGAACCCTGCCGCCTACATGGCTCGTTCGCTGTTCCGGGCGGATGCTGATGCCCCTGTCAGCCGGGCTGTTGTCGCCGAAGTGGCGGATGATGTGCTGGTCGGTGCCGCCGCGGTGGCACAGTCGCCGGCGCACCCCACGCGTGCGTGGGCACACGTTGAGGTCGCTTCGACCGATGATCGACGAGGTGTCGGTACGGCTCTGCTGAGCGCCGCACGCGAGGCCGTTGTCGGTACGGATCTGGAGGGGCTGCCGCTGCGGGCTCGGGTGGAGCCGGGCACGCCGGGAGCGCAAGCCGCTGCAGCCTGGGGCTTTTCTCCGCTGTTTCGAACCAGGGTGGTACGGATTGAGGCTGCCGGTTTGGGTGGTTTGGGTGCTGACCGGTTGGAGGATTTCGAGGTGACCGCCACCGGTTCTGTTGCGCTGACTCAGGCGTTCGGCAGCTGGTATGCGGGTGTTAATCGCGCTGACCGTCCGGCTGATATGACGATCGGCCAGGTCAACCAGCGTTTCCTGTCTGAGGCAACCGGTGCACACGGGGCGGCGCTCATGCGCCGGGATGGGCAGATCATGGCTTTTGCAGTGTCGTTCCCCGCGATTGACGACGGTGAGGACGGGGCGACCGAGCTGACCGTCGGCGCTGTTTTTGACGGTGATGCTGGCGAGGCGCGATCGGCTGATTCGCCCGAGTTCCAGGCTGCCCTGGAGGACACGGGTGCGCTCATTGCGCGTCTGTCGACGGACACCCCGGTGGTCGTTGAGGTAACGGACGAAATGCCGGTGCTCTCAACGCTCATTGATGGCCTGGTGGAGGCAGGCAAAGCACGCGTGCTCTACGAGTACGACACGGTTGCCACCAGTTGACTGTCATAGCGGTGGCCCTTCCTGCAGCTGTATCGGTATTGCGGCAGTCCGCGTGATGAACCATGCAATCCCCGGTGGGGCGACGGGCAGGTTCCGCAGACCGAGATTTTCCAATTCAGATTGAGCCCTGGCGCCCACGATGATTCTGGGGCCCACAGCGCTCGCCTGTGCGGCGGATGATCCATAGGGCAGCTGTTCGTGCAGACCCCACCCCAGCACTGCCCTTTTTGCCGTCATCGCCGGTGCGATGTCACCCGGGAGTGCATCAGCCGCACTGAGCTGTGTGAAACAGGCGGGCAGCTCAGCGGAAGTAAGGGTGGCGGCGATACTCTGCCGCACTTCTGCCGGACCGATGATGCTCAGCACGTGGCCGTGCTCTTCTGCGTCCCACACAACAGGCTCGCCGCAGGGGCCGTAGCCGAGAGCACCAGGAGTTGGGGTGCGCCCGATACCCCACGGCAGCGGGGGAGCGGGGTCAGCAAAAGCATCCGGAGTGTTCATAGACCCCACGCCGGTGTCGGCAACATCAGCTGCACTCGCGGCAAAGGCGATCTGTACATCGACCCCGTCAGGCCCAATGACATCGGCGTCCCACTGAGGCAAGCCCTCATCTGCACGCGCTTCACCGCAGTCGGTGTGTGGGGCAATGAGAACAGCCCGCCCCGAGGCAGGGAAGCCGTCGAAACGGTGATTGCTGAGTCCCAGAAACACCGTGTCCCCATCGGAGGCCGGTGGGAAGAAAACCCGTCGGCTGATCGATGCGCCGACCTTTGAGCTCAGTGTCCTGCGGTCACACACGATGACGGCCGAGGTGTCACTCAGCAGCGCTTCGAAGCGCATGAGAATGTGCGGTTGAGAAGTCAGATGTTCGAAGTCGTCAATGAAAACTCGCGGCCGTCCACCAGACGCAACCGTCTGCTCCACCCTGCCGAGCGCATATTCCACCAGCCAGGCATCCGCATGATTGACCACCAACAGTCCTGACCGACAGCACGAAGGCCCATCGCGTGTGAACAGAACACTGTCCGGTGACTGAGCTCTTGCATTGCCCCGAGCCTCCTTGCTGACCTCAGAAAACACGCGGGCGAGCAGCCACAGCAAAGATGACTTGCCCGTGCGCGGCCCGCCGACGATCGCTGTGCTGAGATCCGCCTCGGGAGTCCAGCCCACAACGGTCTGCTGATCGGGCAGATCAATGAGCCCCACCGGTCCCTCTTCGGTCAGGGGCAAAACCTCAGGCAGAGCTTCCGGGGTGATTCGCCGGGCGTTCCTCGGCCGTGCTGTCTGCAGCAGTTCCTGCAGGATCGGGGCCGGTGGCGCCTCGACCTCAATACTGCACGCCCCCGAGTCGGAACCGGGGTCGCGCTCGCCACTGTCGAGCCGGTGCCAGGCCACCTGGGCAGACGCGTCAGCGGGAATGTCCAGACTGGCCGCGCGAAACATATCGCTGCGATGTCCGGTGGAAATACAGCCCATCCCTGGACGGTCCGGTGGGAATTCCGCAGCGACAGGCGAATCGAGTACTTCGAGTGAGTCAGAAGCATCCCGTACGCGCATACAGATGCGCAGAGCGATGTTTGTGCGCATGCGCGATGTGATGACCCCGGAGGGTTTCTGCGTGGCAAGCACTATGTGGATGCCAAGCGACCGGCCCAGGGCGGTGAGGGATTCGAGTGCATCAACGCCGGGTGGGAAGTCGGCTGTCAGCACCTGGAACTCGTCGATCACAACAACGATTCGCGGAAGCGGCGGCCCCGAGCCCGCCTGATTGTGGGCGTCAATGTCAGGGCAGCCGGATCGTTTGAGCACGCCTTCGCGGTAGTGAACCTCCGCCTGCACGCTGCGCAGAGTGCGCAGGGCTGAGCGCAGGTCCAAATTGTCCGAACACGATTCAACGTGCGGCAGCCCGGCCAGGGACGAGAACGCCGCTCCGCCCTTGAAGTCCATGAGGATCAGCCGCAGCTCATCCGGCCGTCGACTGCGGCACAGGGCGGCAATCCACGTCTGCAGGAGAACGGACTTTCCGCTTCCCGTGGTGCCGGCAACAAGAGCGTGGGGACCATCCGTGAACAGATCAGCGGAAACCGGACCGTCCGGGCCTAAGCCGATGGGCACCTCGGCCTGTGTGCACTGGACGGCTAGGTCGTCGAAACTCACCGGTTCCGACCATGCCTTGTCCGTGCCAGATGTGTGCGGGCACAGGCTGAGGAATCGTCCGGTGGTCATACGAGCCGGATTGATCACGCCAGTCTCCGGCATCGTTGCAGGTGACGTGGCTGCCTGCACGATCCGGGCCGTGCGGGCAGATGCCTCAACGACAACCGAACTCTTGGCGTCAGCGCCGGCCACAGCAATCCGGTCGTGGTCAATGGTGATGGATACAGCCGCCTCACTGTCGCCACAGTTCTCTCCGTACACACAGGGACAGGCCGGTATGGCAGTCAGCAGCTCCGGCGTGCGTCGGGCTGCGGAGCGGCCGTGGACCACAACTGCGGCCGCAGTGCTGATCTGGGTGCACAGTGCGCGGGCGATTGGCACCGCTTCAGCTCCGCAGAGCACCACGGAGTGCTGCCGGAGGTCGATGTTGATGGGCGCCTGGGTCTGAATTCTGCGTGTGGCAGCATCGATCGGCAGCACGGTTCTGCCCTCGAGTGTCTGACACGCAGCACGGTAGTCGTCGTCCCACGATTCATCCGGTTCGGACGGTTCGGCGACAGCTGCCGGAAGGAGAACTGTCCCGTATCCAATGCACACCGTCAGCGGGGTCCGGCTGGGCGGAATGCTCGCCTCTTCCGCGCGCTGTTCGACTGTGTCCGCGAGTGCACGCAGACTCGCGACATAGGAACGCAGGCCTTCAGCTGATTGCCTGCGGATTCGCCGCCGTTCTGTCAGCAGCTGCAGTCCTGCGCTCAGTGGGCCGGACAGGCTGAAGGCAAGAAACCACCACACTTGCATGGCCATCGCCAGGACAACCCCTATGAGCAGCGGGATGACCAGATGCAGAATCGACGGGCGGTTCAGCTGTGCCACCCGCGGTGCTTTCGGCCATGGAATGACGGCGCTGTTGACGGTTTCGGGTTGCCCGTCGTCAACAACCACGACGCTGCTGCCGACAGTGTTCGTGCCGAATCGCAGCTGCTGCGGAGTACGCGATGTGAAAGGGTCCTGCAGACAGAAGTCAGCGCGTTCGCTGCGACCGACCGTGACAGTGTGCGGCGGCAGAGCAAAAGCAAAACCGGCATCCGGCCCGGCCACCATCGTGGCGGTCGGCTGGACTCCGGTGAGCCGTGCACGCACGTCGAGCTGGCTGGGTCGGCTGACGACGGTCGCCGGATGCTGGGCACACCACTGCCGCCAGCTTTCCGAGGTGGGGCGAGAGTGTCCACCATCGGGCCGGACAGCCCAGGCTCGGACAGAATCACCGGCGGTGTGACGGGTGAAGGCGGCTAGAACATCAGCGGCGCGCGCCCGATCTGGAGCACTGAGCGAAAACGACGCGTGCCCCTGTCCTGTGACGTGAACTGTTGTCTGAGCCATGCTCGGAACATAGGGGAGCCGCGCATTGCCACACACCCCGTTGTGAACCCCTGTGGACTGTGCGTGCCTTATCCACAGAGAGCGGAACAGAAGTCAGTGTTCCGCAGCCCCACGAAAGCCGGTCCGAATAGACCAGGCCGGGTGGCACCTCGTGAGCTACTGTCGCCCAGGATCGAGCAGAGCCCCCTCAACTGTGACCGCGGCGCGCAAGGGGAGTCCTTTGGGCACAAAAGGGCTGATGAGAACCGGTTTGTATCCGGCGGTGAGTTCAACGGACACGTGGTTGGCGTCGGTGGTGTGCGCTCGCACGCGGAGATTCGTCCATCGAGAATCGTCGGCGGATTGCCGAATGTAGCGGCCGGCGGCGCTTTCGATGTCGGCGTTGGTGAAGAACAGGGACGGTTGTTCGGTTAGGCCCGGAGTGTAGGAATCCGCGGCGGCCAGGGCAGCGGAATCCGCCATGGCGAACAGTTTCCGGTGGGCCATGTAGATGTCGGTGATGACCACCGCAATGATGAGCAGGGCCAGGGCGATGCTCATAAAGCCAATGGACAGCGGCATGATCGATCCGCGGTCTCTGCGCCGGCTCATGGCCTCACCTCACCGAATGCTGCGACGATGTCGGCGTGTTCTGACTGGACGGTGATGCCCGCCTTCCCACCGGAAGTCAACCAGCGTGGGATTCCGGGCAGTGGAACAGTAGATTCCACAGTCGCCGTCACACGAGTCCCGTCTTTCTGACAGTCCCCAGCACAGTCAAAGCGGATGGTGTATTGGGCAGAGTCCAAGCCGAAATCGGCGAAGTGCAGCTGGGCGGACTGGTGCGCGCGCTCTTGTGCTGACTGCGGGTAGCGGGCTGCCGCGCGTGCGGCATCGACCGCGGAAGCCTGGGCCGCGTAGGCGGCTGACTGCACCTGTGAAAACGCCAGAGCCCCGTACACCAGGGGAATGATGAGGACGACCGAGGCGAAGATGAACTCGATTGGGGCACGCCCGGAATCCGCTTTTCTCACGACGGATCCTCCATCAGGGCGCGCCCGCGCAGCTCCCACACACCGCCGGGACCCAGGAACCCGACCACGGGAACAGGGGTGCGGATTGTGACGGTGACGAGCCCCGCCTCGTGGTCTTCTTCGACAGTGATGTCTTCGGCGTAGCTGGGTGAAATCGCGGTGGTGATGAGTTCGCGGGCGACCTCTGCGCCTTGGTCTGGAGTGTGTCCGACCAGGCTGGCGTGACGTGCGCCGGCAAGAGCTGAGTCCGTCACTGTGTTGCGCACGTGGATCGCCAGCACAATCTGCAGGACCGCAGCGAATACCAAGCTCAGCAGCGCTGCCACGAGGACGAATTCGCCAACCGCGTTGCCCGCGTCGGCTCTGCGTGCGGGTCTTGTTCGTGGGCGCACTGTAAAGGCGGGCGAGGTGTGGGCCGGTGCCCTGCGGGAGGGCACTGTGCGGGTGATCATCAGCCTGCGTTGCGGACCTTGTTCATGGAGTCTTGGAAGAAGCCGGTGAATGCTTCGCCGGCCAGCGCCCACAGGCCAACAACGAGGGCTGCTGTCATAACGGTGATGAGCACCCAGCCCGGTACGTCACCTCGGTCAGGGTGGCTGGGGCGCTCTGTGGCGGGTGGGAAGACGACGGCTGCGAACGCCATCAGGTGTGCGGTGAATCGGTCAAACATGAGTTCTCCTTTGAACTTGTTTTGGAGCGTGCCTTTACGGTCCCAGCTGCAGGACCGCAAGTGATGGGTAGACGGCGAAGATGACGGTGATCGGCAGGACGAAGGCGACAACGGGAACGAGCATTCCGACTTCTTTGCGACCGGCCAGTTCCATGAGTGAGCGGCGGCCTTCGGCGCGGACGTCCGCAGCTTGGGCACGCAGAACCTCCGATAGGGGAGTACCGCGAGCGATGGCGACGGCAATCCCATCGACGAACTGGCTCAGGCTGCGCACACCGGAGCGCTGCGCCATGGTGTCCAGGGCTTCGACCAGGGGTGTTCCGGTGCGTGCCTCCGCCAGTGCCGCCTGCAGTTCGCGGCTGAGTTCCCCCGTTGTTGTGCGGCAGATGCGCTCAAGGGCATCGACGGTCGATTCGCCGGCGGTGATGGACAGTGCAAGCAGTTCGGCAATCGTGGGGAACTCCGCGAGGATGCGCTGTTCGCGGCGCCGGACGGCTCGGGTGAGCAGCCAGTCGTTGAAGAAGTGTCCGGCAACGCCGAACAGGGCGAGCATTGCGATGACCAACACGGGGTGGAAGCCCCGCGCGGCAGAAAGGCTGACTGCTGCCGCGATGCCGAGCACAACGCCGGCTGCGGTCCAGGCGATCTGCTGGGCGCGGAAGCGCTCAACAGTCGCGTGAGGGCCTAGGCGTTCGAGGCGGCTGCGCACTCCTGTATCTGTCGTGAGTCTTTCGCCGAGCCAGCGGGCTACCCGACCGAGGGCTGTTTCTGCCAGCCCGCGCAGTCCTCCGGTGTCAGGCGCTGAAAGCGCATACATCCGGCCCACAGTTTCCGATTCCCGCATGTAGGGCGCTAAGCGATCCTCAAGACTGGGACGGCGCATAATCGGCAGGGCCATGACGAGGTTGGCGGCGGCAATGCCGATGAGCACGCCCAGAGCAATGACAACAACGGGTGACATCAGGACCTCAGAACTCGTGGTTCTTCCGGCAGGCGGCCGATGCGCTTCATGGCTGAATAGGCGGTGAGTGACACCACCAGTCCGACGGCAAGAAGCACCGCGCCGCGGGGTGAACTGTAGGCCGCAGCGGCTTCCGGGCGGGTGGCGAGCATGCCCAGAACAACCCACGGGGCGGCCACAGCCAGACGCGCACCCGTGACAGTCCACGATTGGCGTGCTGTGAGTTCCGCCCGGGTGCGTGAGTCTTCGCGCAGGAAGTGGCTGAGCGTTTTCAGCAGAGTGCCCAGATCAGATCCGCCGACATCGCGGGTGACTCGCAGTGCTGCCACGATCCGGTCGGCAACGGGATCAGCCGCTGCATCTTTCAGACGGTCTAAAGCGACTGAGAAAATACCTGTTGCACGGTATTCCCTGGCAAACACGGCGAAAATGGGTCTCAGGCCTTCGGGCCCGCGTTCAGCAAGGGCGGCAACGGCTTCCGGCAGGGACAGCCCGGCGCGCACACCGGAACTCAAATGGTCGACCGCCTGCGGCCACAGGTCACGGCGGCTGAACGCGGTTTTGCGAGCTTTCGCCTTCAAGGCGGCAAAAGGCGCAGCCGCGGCAAAGATGCCGAAGCACACGGCAATCGGCAGGGCATTGGTCACGACCCACGCGGTGAAGATCGTCAGCACGGCGGCAAGGACAGCGGCGACAAAAACGTGTGCCGGTTTCAACCGGTGGAACCCGGCCGCCTTGAGCTGGTCTTCGAGGTTCTGGATAAAGCCGAACGTGTGTTTGCGCTTCGGTGGACCTTCCCACATGGCCAACCACAGAAGGGCCAGCCCAGTGCCGATTCCCACACCGCACATGACGGCGGTTGCCGAGGCGCTCATGTGCTCTCCAGGATCTGGTGGATGTTGAGCCCCATGCGGGAGAAGCGCTCACTCAGGTGCGTGAACCCGGTGCCGCGGACCAGGGTGCCGTTCACGGTGTGGAAAACGCTTTCGAGTTCGACGACGCCGTTTTCCATCCCGCCGGGCACCGCCGCGATTTCTACGACCCGGCGGGAACCGTCGGCGTTCAGTGCAAGGTGTACGACCAGGTCGAGGGCTGCGGCGACCGTGGGCGTGACGAACTCAGAGCCGATGTTCGGTCCGGCCAGCAGCGGTAGGGTGCACAGCTTCGTCACCGCGGTGCGAGCCGAGTTCGCGTGGATGGTGCCCATGCCGGGCAGGCCGGAGTTGAGTGCAATGAGCAGGTCGAAGCTTTCTGCTTGACGGACTTCGCCGACGACGATCCGGGTGGGCCTCATGCGCAGGGCTTCTTTGACGAGGTCGCGCAGTGTGACTTCACCGGTTCCCTCCAGGGATGCCTGCCTACATTGCATGGGTACCCAGTCGCGGGTGGGGATGGCCAGTTCGAAGACCTCTTCGCAGGAGATCACTCGTTCGCGTGCCGGAATGGAGCCCGCGAGTGCGTTGAGCATTGTTGTTTTGCCGGCTTGAGTCGCTCCGGAGACCACGATGTTGGCTCCGGCTTTGACCGCGGCATCAAGGAATCGTGCCGCTGCCGAGGTGAGGGAACCTGATCTGACCAAGTCATCAAGGCTGCGGGTCTTCTTGATGAACTTGCGGATGTTCACCGACGGGTGGCGGCGTGTGATGTCGGGCAGGACCACGTGCAGGCGGGAACCATCAGGCAGGCTCGCGTCGACGAACGGCTGGGAAAGGTCGACGCGGCGACCGCTGGTGCGCAGCATCTTTTCGATCAGTTCGTACACGTCAGTTTCGCTGAGCACGAGGGTGGTGAGTTCGCTGACGCCATCGCGGCTGATGAACACTTTGTCTGGACTGTTGATCCAGATTTCTTCGACATCTGGGTCATCAAGGAAACGCTGCAGGGGACCGAAGCCGGTGAGGTCGTCGACTATCCGCTGGAATGCCTGTTCGGGATCGTCCAACAAGGGGAGCGATCCGCTGAGTGTGTGTTCGTCGTAGGCGGCGATGACATCCCGGATGAGTGCTCGCGTGGGCTCGGGTTCCATACGAGGGTCGAGTCCGCGAAGACGAACAGCATCACGAACCTGTTCGGCGATGATGTCTGTGGCATCCATGCCGGTTCAGCCTCTTTTCGTCCTCTGCATAGCCGTGCTCCTTTGCACGGTAAGTTCGGTATTTCGAAATATAGAGGACGTTTCACCTGATAGCTACGGGTTGCGCCGAATCTGTGGATAACTCGTCGTGTTTACATTCGTTTCAGACGGTCGTAGTTGACGGTTGAAAAAATGCCTTCGCCGGGATTCTTGACGTCGTAGCCAAGTTCCCGAAGTGCATCGATAGTTCACAAGCAATGACAGCAGCGGCTTGCTGTCGACAGTCAGTTCAATGCCGGTTTTAGAATCCTGCTGAATGACGAACTTTGATCCGCCGTCGACAGAATCGACTTTGAACGGTGGACTGTCCGCCACCACTGCGTGGACCGTCTGAGTGAGTTCGCCTGCGAAGTCTTCAGCCTGCTGTTTCAGCGTGGGCTGATCAGTCATCGAGCAGATATTCAAGGTCGAGGAGTTCGCTGTAAAGTGCCAGTTCCTCGGCGTTGAGCTCAAAAGCTTCGCCGCGACGGCGGAATGCTGCGGCGTCCCCAACCTTCGCCAGAATTACCTCGCGGCGAGCAACGGCGTCTTCGCGAGTGTGGACTGTAGTGCGGACATCGATAACAGACATCGTGACCTCCTAGCTGAACCCAAGTTTACAAGGCATCAAGCTAGTCGGAGGCACTGACATGAAACTCGGACACAGTCTCTGACGCTCCTCGAATGGCTGATTATCCCGCCCTCAACCGCACTTCGCCCGACGGGCTACGGGTTGAGCCGAATCTGTGGATAACTTGTCGGGCTCAGGTGGTTTTTCGGCGGAAGATCATGTGCGCCCGAACTTCGTTGTACAGGAGTGTGGCGCCGCCGAAATCTGCTTGTACCGGAACAAGTGGAATGTGCTCAACGAATGTGAGGGTCCAGCCGATCCTTTCGATCGCGTCGATCAGCGGGCCGATGTCGTACGCGTAGGTCTTTCCGTAGTTCTTGCGTTTCAGCGCGAAGAGATTGCCGTCAGTGGTCGTGGTAGGAGCCGAACAGGTGAACGTTCCGCGGCCCTGGCCATGTGCCTCTCGTGCCGCGTCGATGATGGGGATGGCAATCTCGGCCTCAAGGAGATCAAAGCTTTTCTTCTTCTTTTTGTCCTCGGCGGTGTCCATGCTTGGAGTTTATCTGAATTTCGCACTAACCCGGGGGCTGGCTGCTGGGTCACCTCAAGAAACACAGTTCCCACCACCCAGACGCCAAACACCCCACAACCACCCCTGACATACAGTGAACGCATGGCGAGCCTCAAAGACGATGCGAACTACATCTTGAACCTGTGCCAACAGCTGGGCATCCCCGGTCTGACCGATATCCACACGCATTTCATGCCGCACAACGTGCTGCGCAAAGTGTGGGCCTACTTCGAAAAGGCAGAAGACGTCCTCGGCTACGACTGGCCCATCACCTACCGCACTGACGAAGCCGAGCGCATCGACACTCTGCGCGCGCTCGCGGTCAAACAGTTCACCTCACTGCTCTACCCCCACAAGCCCGACATGGCCGCCTGGCTCAACTCGTGGGCAGCCGACTTCGCCGCCCGCACTCCCGATTGCGCCCACAGCAGCACCTTCTATCCCGAGCCCGAAGCTGAAGACTACGTCCGCACCGCCATCGAGTCCGGCACGAGGGTTTTCAAAGCCCATGTGCAGGTGGGCGGCTACGACCCGACCGACTCCCACCTCGACCCCGTGTGGGGCATGATCGCCGAGGCGGAGCTCCCCATCGTTATTCATGCCGGCCACGCTCCCCAGAGGGGAGCACACACGGGCATCGAGCCGATCCGGGATGTGCTGCGGCGGTTCCCGAACCTCACCTTGGTCATGGCCCACCTGGGCATGCCGGATTACGAGGCGTTCCTTGACTTGGCCGATGAACACCCGAACTTCCACCTGGACACCTGTATGGCGCTCACTGATTTCACGGAAAGGTTCGCCCCGACCTCAGCGGAGTACCGCAGGCGGCTGGGTGATTATGGGGATCGGATTGTGTTCGCCTCAGACTTCCCCAACATCCCCTATAGCTACGCCCACCAGGTTGAAGCGCTTGAACGGCTGGAGCTGGGGGAGGAGTGGCTGCGGGCCGTGCTGTGGGGCAACGGTCAGCGTCTTCTGAACCCGGTGCCGTAGACTGGCAGGACTATGGCCTTTGACTTTGCGAGCGAAATCGCCGACCTCAAACAGACCTTCGCCTCGATCCGCGAGGTGTCCAACATCGATCAGCTGCGCTCAGAAGTCGCTGAGCTCACCGAGCAGGCGGCAGCACCTGACCTGTGGGACAACCCGGACGAAGCCCAGCAGGTCACTTCGAAGCTGTCGCACCGCCAGTCCAGGCTCGAAAAGCTCGAAAAGTTTGACGAGCGCATTGAAGACGTCGAACTGCTGGTCTCCATGGCCGAAGACGAAGACGACGCTGACGCTCTGCAGGAAGCGCAGGACGAAGTCAACAAGCTTGCGCGCGAACTGTCAGACATGGAAATCGCCACGCTCCTGTCCGGTGAATACGACGAACGCTCCGCGGTGATCACCGTCCGCGCTGGTGCCGGCGGTGACGACGCTACCGACTTCGCGCAGACGCTTACCCGCATGTACGTGCGCTGGGCCGAAAACAACGAATACAACGTGCAGGAGCTCGACACCTCGTACGCGGAAGGTGCGGGCGTGAAGTCTGCAACCATTCAGGTCGACGCGCCCTATGCCTACGGCACCCTGTCCGTTGAAGCCGGCACGCACCGCCTGGTGCGCATCAGCCCGTTCGACAACCAGGGCCGCCGCCAGACCTCGTTCGCAGCAGTCGAAGTCATTCCGCTCATCGAGCAGACCGACCACGTCGACATCGACGAAAACGACCTGCGCATCGACGTGTACCGCTCGTCCGGCCCCGGTGGTCAGTCGGTCAACACGACTGACTCCGCTGTGCGCATCACCCACATCCCCACGGGTGTTGTCGTGTCCATGCAGAACGAAAAGTCGCAGATCCAGAACCGTGCGGCGGCCATGCGCGTGCTCCAGTCGCGACTGCTGCAGCTGAAGCACGAAGAAGAAGAGGCACAGAAGAAGAGCCTCGCCGGTGACATCAAGGCATCGTGGGGCGACCAGATGCGCTCCTACGTCACGCACCCGTACCAGATGGTCAAGGACCTGCGCACCGGTTACGAAGTCAATAACCCCTCTGCTGTTTTCGATGGTGACATTGACGGCTTCCTCGAAGCAGGCATCCGCTGGCGCAAGGAAGAACAGCAGAAGGCAGAAGAAGAAAACGCGCTTCCCTGATCAAGCGCGTCCCTGATCGAAAGACCCCACTAAAACATGTCTAAGAAGAACGGCGAGACCACCAAAAACGACGGCAAAAAGGTCGTCGCGCGCAATCGCCGTGCCTCTTTTGACTACCACCTGGAAGAGGAATTCGAAGCGGGCCTGGTGCTCACCGGCACGGAAGTGAAATCGCTGCGCGAAGGTCGTGCTTCCATCACTGACGGCTACGCCCACATTGACCGCGGTGAAGCGTGGATCGAGAACATCTACATTCCCGAATACCTGCAGGGAACGTGGACGAACCACGCCGCCAGGCGCAAGCGGAAGATGCTTCTGCACAAGGCCGAGATCATCAAGATCAACCAGAAGCTCAAAGAATCCGGCCGCACGCTGGTGCCGCTGGAACTGTACTTCTCCGGTTCGCGCGTCAAAATCTCCTTCGCCTTGGCCAAGGGTAAGAAGGACTGGGACAAGCGCCAGGCGCTGCGCGAAAAGCAGGACAAGCGCGAAGCCGAACGCGCCATGTCGCTGCGCCAGAACAGGTGAGCGGCACCTCGGCCTTCCTGTAGTCGGCGCTCAGCCGGCATATGAGCGGTGACCGGCCAGGCGCCTCGGCAGGGGTTTCGGCCGGTGCGCTGTGCAGTGTGAGTCGTTAAACTCGGGATATGCAGCGAGTAGATTTTTATTACGATCCCTCTTGCCCCTTCTGCTGGGTTACCAGCCGTTGGCTTGTGCAGGTCAGCGCCAAGCGCGACATCGACGTCACGTGGCGTCCGTTCAGCCTGGCGATTAAGAATGACGAACTGCCCGGTGGTGCCAACGAAGACTCTGGTCACTCCAAAGGCCACAACGCCGGTCACCGCGTGCTGCGTGTGATCGCGGCGGCTGAGAAAGAAGGTGCCGACGCCGGCGGCTTATACACGGTGTTCGGTGCGGCTCGGCACGTTGACGGAACGGACTTCACGGACGAGCTCATGAGCGAAATCCTCGCTGATTCTGGCTTGTCTGCCGATCTCCTGAAGGCCGCTGACGATGACAGCTGGGACGAGCACCTCAACGCTGAGCTGAAGTCGGCTCTCGACCTGGTCGGTGACGACGTTGGTGTGCCGATCATCGCCTTTGAACGCGAAGACGGCACCAAGCAGGGTTACTTCGGCCCGGTGATCCTCACGCTTCCGGAGGAAGAAGAAAGCCTCGCCATGTGGGACGGTCTGAGCAACCTGGCCACTGCCGAAACCTTCTACGAACTCAAGCGCACACGCCCGGCCGGAGGGCCTGACACGCAGAGCACCAAGGGTCTCTGAGGTATCCGAGGCCTGCGCTGATTTCTGAGCGCCTTCGGGTGGTCTCTGCTTTTCTTCTCTGACGAGGTGGAGCTCACCTGAAGTCTGCTGAGTCCCGCTGTCGCTCCCTTTGGGGGAGGGCAGCGGGACTTCTGTTTTCGGGTGGTGTGCTGGGCCGATTAGGGCTGGGTTTGTGCGGTTTTCGCCCGGTTCTTCGGGGATGTAGGCAGTTTTCAGATGCGGCTGTGGATAACGTGGGGATAAGTTGCTGGAGAAATTTTTTTCAGAGCGCGGTCTGAGGTGGCGGTTTCGCTGATTTTGGGTCTCTGACCTGCGCGAATGCCGGGGGATGGATTTCTGTCACGCCGCAGGGTTCACTGTGGGTGGGTTTGTGGAATAAGACTGTGGCAAGGTTCCCTTAACCGTGAATCAACGGGGATTTTGCTTGTTGAGTGATGCTTTTCCACCGTTGTGGACAAAGCTGTGGGATATGCGCTTTTCAGTTTGCAAACTGAGCGTCTCTGAGTTAGCTCATGGCGGGTGCTGTGAGGCTGGTGGGAAGTGCTGGTTCTGGTGCTGCTGTTGTTGCGGCTCAGGCCCTCGGCATCGTTGTGGTGCACCCCGGTTGGTGTTGTTGGCCGCTGGGGTGGAATAATCTTCTGAGTCCGCAGCGTTACGGCTGTGTGTTAGACAAATGAATATGGGGATGATCGGTTTCGACGTTGACGTGTGTGTCGAGTGAAGCGGGTCGAGGATGCAGGGTCATCTCGTTAACGATCCTTGCAAAACAATAGGTGCTAAATCTAACGACCGCACCGAGTTCGCCCTCGCCGCCTGATAAAGGCCTTCAACTAGCGAGCTGCGACTCTGCCGGCCTAGGTCTGCTTTCGGCCTAGCTCCCGGTATCAGTTTAGAAAGCCACTGCTGACGGTGTTTGTTGGGGACATCGTTGGGACTTCTACTCAACTCCGTCTGTTGAGCACGGTGTTCGTGCCAAGCTCAGGACCTAAGAAACATTCTTCACGAACTGCACCCGGAGAAGCCTCGGTGCATCGTCGACGGACCCGGGTTCGATTCCCGGCATCTCCACTCAGTTAAGTCTCGGGACATCGCTTATGCGGTGTCCCGAGACTTTTTATTTGGCGCTTTTCGACAGCCATCGGCCAGCGTTCCAGTGCGCCGAAGCTCTGCCGCGGCTTGCGTTCAAAGCCGGTACAGGTGGCCTTGTTCATGGTTTGCCGTCTGCAGGTGCAGGCCGAGCTTTTCAGCCAACCGGGCAGACGGGGCGTTGTTCGGATCAATGATCGCCACGACTGGACGTTCGGGGTGCGTCTGGCGTGCCCATTCGATGGCGGCCGCCGCGGCTTCGGCGGCATAGCCCTTTCCCTGGGCTTCGGGTGCAAAACGGTAGTAGAGGTTGAGCACCTGTTCGCCCTGTTCTTCTGAGAAGCGCAGGCCTGTAAAGCCGATGATGTCGGCTGGTTCTCGGACGACAACAAAATAGCCGATTCCGTCCTCCGCCCAGTTGTGCTGCCATGCGGCCAGCAGCTCGAAAGCTTCTTCGCGGTTCTTCATCGCCAGTTCAGGGCGATGCTGGTAGGTCCTTGGGTCCGAGTGGATTGTGAAGACAGCATCTTCATCGCCATCCTGTGGAGGGCGAAGTGTCAGTCGCTCAGTCGTGAGTGCAGTCATTGTTCCCTTCGAGCAAAGAGCTTCAAAGTGTGCTTCCGCAGCTTTTCGTTCAGCGCCTGTAGATTTTGTCGCGCCGGCCGATGGAAAACACCAAGATGGTTGGGGTGTGCTTAGAGGTCCCCTAGGGCCTCGTCGATGCTGAATCGTTCGCCATTGTCCTTTGCGAGTGTTTCGCGGAGTTCTTGTAGGTCACAGGAGTCTTCGACTTTCTCCAAGATTGCTGTCCGGGCGAAGTCGGAAATTGTGACGCCTGCGAAGTTGGCATACTTGCGAACAAGGGCTGCGTCTTCGTCAGACAGTTTGACAGTTATCGTGGTCATGCCGTGCTCCTCTCGCTGTTTGAAGCAAGTGTATTCAGGAGCTCTGACACGACCCTTCGAAAGCTGCCCACCTACGCCCCAATGAGGCTTGCTGCAAGCCCAGTCGCCGCGCCGATCAACACGACGGCCCACGCTGGCCACTTGGCCAGCATGAGCAGTGCCAGGCACGCCAGCACGATCAGCAGGGGAGCGAGTCCCGTAATGGCCGAAGTGACAACCGGGGTGATGAGAGCAGCTGCGAGGATCCCGACAACAGCGGCGTTCGCTCCCGCCACACCAGAGCGGGCCAGCGGGCTTGTCTGCACCGCTGCCCAGAACGGCAACGCGGCGATCACCAGCAACACCCCGGGGAGGAGCACGGCAACCAGGGCAAGTGCGGAACTAAGCCACGCCTCGGCCCCGGTTTCCATGGTGAACCCTAAGAATGCTGCGAATGTGAACAGCGGACCGGGAACAGCCTGAGCCGCTCCATAGCCAGCTAGGTACTGGTCCTGGCTCACCGCCTCGGCAATCGCGGGCTCTCCCTGCAGCAGCGGCAGCACAACATGCCCGCCCCCGAATACCAGCGCACCAGACCTGTAGAACGCATCGGCAGTGGCGACCCACGGGTTCGCAATCAGGCCGGCCAACAGCGGAAGCCCCATTAAGAGGACCACGAACAGACCAGCGCTGACCAAACCCGCGGTCTTCGAGACGGGCACACGCAGGGGATGGTCAGCGCCACCAGCCATTCCACGGCAGAAGAGCAGCCCCGCCACAAGCCCCACACCGATAGCGGTCACCTGCCCGAGGTTTCCCGGTATCAGCAGCGCCAAAACAGCCCCTGCCGCAGCTTTGCACGCATCCCGCGACTGCAACCTTGCGCTTAAATGCAGATTCACGCGTTAATGCAGCGCATTTACGCGCAAATCTGCATTAGCGCGTGAAACTGGCGTGAAAGCGCCACAGCACCGCCAAGCGCCCCAGCATCGCCAAGCGCCGCGCAGCCAAGCCGCCGCGGCCGCCCTCAAGCCAAAGCGGGGCTCTCCCACAGGTTGAGCGTGGTGCCGATGCCCATGTCCAGTGCGGTGCGGTAGACCTCGGTGGCCCAGGCAACGTCCTCCACGGGCATGCCGCCGACGGAGTACAGGAAGATCTGGTCGTCGTTCTGCCTGCCGGGTTCGGCACCTTCGATGATGTCGGCCATGTCGACAATCGAATCGCGTTCCAGCAGGCCAGCGCGCATGAGGTCGTGCCAGTGCGTGCCGATGATGCCCAGCTTCTGGTAGGCGCCGACACCGTATTCATCAGCCCACGCGTCATATAGGCGCCAGGAATCGACGACCTTCGTCACACGATCCGACGCTATGAACGTGTCATCGAATCGAACGGCCGTGGGCAGCAGCAGGATCGCTCCCGGTTTGATCCACTCTTCGTCAATGAAGGGGAAAGCGGACGAACCTTCTTCGCCGGTCGTCACTGTCACGGTGACAACATCGGCTTGCCGGACCACCGCCTCGACCTCGGCAGCCGCACGCACCGACCGGATGTGGGGGAAGTTCTCTTCAATGAATGCCCGGTAGCGGTCCACGTCCGGCTGGTCTATGCCGTTGACCAGAATCTCCTCAACGCCCTCACACTGTGACAGCACCGCCTGTGTGACGGACCGGCCGATGACGCCGGGGCCCACAATGCCGAACGTTCGCGCATCCTTACGGGCCAGGTGTTTAGCGGCAACACCGGGAATCGCTCCGGTCCTGTAGGCCGAAATCAAGTTTGCGGACATGTACGCCAGCGGCGCCCCCGTGTCAGCATCGCTGAGGGCAAAAGTGTGGATCGACCGGGGCAGGCCCTTCTTGCGGTTCTCGATGTTCGAGCCGTACCACTTCACACCGGATGTGTGGAAGCGTCCGCCCAGGTAGGCCGGCATCGCCATGAAGCGGCGGTCTGGGCCGTCAGCCGGCATTGAGTCGAATTCGGGTTCTTTCGGGAAGCTGACCATCGCACCGTGCGACATGGCGTTCGAACCTGCCATCCGGAAATCGCCGCGGCGCAGAAGCACGAGGGTTTCCTCCATGACGTCCACACAGCGAGCCATGTCGGTCACGCCGGCGGCAATCATGTTGGGTTCGCTCAGGTATAGGAAGTCAATACGGGTGTCGGACATGGTTTTTTCTCTCCAACAAGCTTGTGGGTGTCATTTCCCGTATCCACCGCCGCCCGCGGTCTGGATGGATACGGTCTGTCCTGCGCGGACCGTGAGCTTTGACATCGATTCGAGTTCGCGCAGCTCATCACCTTCGGCAAGGGTGATGCGGGCGCTGATCCCATCGCCGCCGTCTTCCAGGCCCCACGGAGCCGTCGTGACGCGCGAGGTGCCAGCAACCACCGTCGCCTGACCGCGGGTGAGCGTCAGGCTTCGGCGCAGTCCGCTGCCGCCGGTCGCGGCACCGTCCCCGCCGGTGTTGCGAGCGATTTCGTAGCTGTCTACGCGCAGTGGGTATTCACGTTCAATCACTTCGCACGGGGTGTTGCGGGTGTTAGTCATGTGCGTGTGGGTGGCGGAAGCACCATCGAATTCGGGGCCGGCGCCCTGCCCGCCGCCATAGGTTTCCACATACGAGTAGTACTCCCCGTTGAGCGGATCCACTCCGCCGATCGTGATGATGCTCATGCTGCCGCTCGAGGCGGCCGGCACCAGGCCCTCGGTGAACTGATCGAGCGCTCCGAGGATCGTGTCGACGATCCTCTGAGAGGTCTGCGTGTTCCCGTGGGCGACCGGGGCGGGGAACTGGGCGGCAAAAGTGCTTTTGCCGATGCCCTCCGGCCCGTACAGAACGGTTTTGACCGGCGCGGCAATGGTGCCGGATG
>CABTZE010000004.1 GCA_902489215.1 uncultured Brevibacterium sp. | reverse complement strand
TGTCGCCGAATACAGCGCTGACGGGAAGCCTGCAAGCCTGACCCTGCTGGGGCCTGCTCGCAAAGGATGGGACCTGCGTGTTCTGACGGGTACGCAGCCCGCAGTGAAAATCGCGAAGAAAAGCCAGACCGACAGCCAGCTGTTTACACTGCGGTCCTACACCTTGGATCTGACGGAAGAGAAGAACGCGCAGGTCTTCGACGCAGCGTTTCCGAATGAGCAGAGCGCTGTGGGCTACACCTTCCGGTCGCTGCCGCTGCGCCCGTACACGGAAAGCTCAGCACCCGGTGATGACCGCCGGTACCCAACGGACGACCTCGCACAGCGCCTGCAGTCGGATGCGGTTCTCGTTGAAACCTCGTACAAGAATCCACCCGGCGGTCCTCTTTCGGCGCAGGCGACTTTGGCTTTGGCCGCGGGCGCACCCATGGTCGCAGACTCGACGGCAGAGGGAAATGCTGCTGGCGGCTTTGAACCGCGGTTGATCAGCGGTGAGGCGATCGACCTGCAGCGACCGCAGGACCGGCTTGAGCCCTTCGTCAACTGCGATGCGGACAGCAGCCCCGAAGGACAGGGGTGACCCCCGGATGCGCGTGTTTCCCTCCATCGTCGTGTTCGCCGCTTTCGCTCACGTGGTTGTCGTTCTGTTTTCGACGGCCGTCGGTCTGATGGTCGTTCCGAGCGTTTCCGTTCTGTGGGGGAGCGCGGCGGCGTCTGTTTTGGTCCTTGCCGGTGTGCTGCTGTTGCACATCTGTGTTGACGGTGCGTTCACGGTGGCCATGCGCAGGCTGTCTGCGCCCTTTTCCATGTGCGCGGTGAACCTGCTGGTCGCGCATGTGATCGTCATTGCGCTCGGGGTGGGGTTGGCAGCCGCGGGAATCTACGTGTGGGCCCAACCTGCAGAACGTGAACTGTACGTCCAGGCGGCCTTCATGCTGGGTTGGGCTGTTCTGAGCGTTGCATTGGGGCTGGCGGTGGCTGCCGTGTGGCCTTCCGTCAGCGCTGGTGTGTTGCAGCGCTTTGCGAATCGACGGCAGCGAAGCCGGCGCCTATGAGCCGGGAAGCAGATAGCCGTTTCCGCACCTGGCTGAGGTCGCGAACTCTGTTCGCGGATTCTGAGCCCACGAGGTGGGGCTGGGGTATCTGTGCTGTTGCTGCGGTTCTGCTTGCCGGTGCCGTGTGGCTGCTTATGGGGCCCAGTGCCGGTTGGCACCGGGTTCCCGCGGTGATCTTCGCTCTTGCTGTGCCGCTGCTGATCTGGGTGGATCTGCGTGAGCACCGACTGCCAGACCTTGTCGTCTTGCCGCTGCTTGCGCTTGTCTTTGCGGGAACCCTTGTGGCGGCAATCGCCGACGATGCGGGGGACCGCTTGATGCAGGCGCTTGTGGGAGCGGTGCTCCTCACCGCGGTTTTCGGTGTGCTGTTTGTTCTGGCTCCCGCGTCTTTGGGCTTCGGTGATGTCAAACTCGCCGCGGCCATCGGCATGCTCATCGGCTGGTACGGCTGGCGAATGGTCATTGCGGCCCTCGTCCTGACGCTCTGCGTGGGAGTTGTTCACGGGCTGCTTGTCGCGGTCGTGCTCCGGCGTGTGAAGAACGTCCACATTGCCTTCGGTCCCGCGATGCTGGTGGCTGCTCTCATCACCTGTGTCGGTGTCGCAGCGCTGACATGAGCATATGGGCCCCAAGGTGGGCCCCTGTGCTGTTCTGCCCAGGCGCCCCAGGCCTTAGCGTGACGTGCATGACAGTCTTTGCGCCACCTCGGCATCGTCGTGAAGAACAGCGACAGCACAGCGAACACCGGCAGACCCCGGAAGGCACCTCGGGTGCTGCTCGTCGGCGGAATGGCGAGCGCGGCCTCGTATCCGTGGAGTACCTGGCAACCGCGTTCATCGCTGCGGCACTCATCGGTGTGCTCGTCGCCGTTCCGGTCTCCACGCAGTCGACGGTGACGAACGGCTTCAAAGACGCCGTGTGCAAAATCTTCGGCATGGGGTGCGAAGGCGCTGGCGATCCCGGCAACAACGGCAATTCCGCACCTGAAGCGCAGAATCCCAATGACGCCGTTCCTGCATGCACGGTTTCCCGCACGTCAGAGTCGGGCAATATCAAAGGCAAAGCCGGCCTCTGGGAGCTCGGCGGCGGTTGGGCGCTGCAGCACGACACCAACAGTGAGGGCAAGCACATACTGCGCTTGACGTCTTCTGCTGAAGGGGGATTCGGCAGGGAATTCAAAGCCGGTAAGGAGGTCAAGGGCGGCAAGGCTGAAATGAAGGGCAAAGCCGAGGCCAAGGTGAACATAGGCTTCGAGCAGGGCGACACGTGGGAAGTCGACAATGATGCCGAAGCTGCTGCCCTTGAAAAGCAGCTACGCGACTGGACGTACTACAACATGGCCGACGATGCTACAGGTGGCTTCGGCGGAAAGCTGTTCGCCGGCCTGACGAACGGCCCGAAGCCGCCGCGGGATCCCGACGCCAAGCGCTATGTCGGAGAACTTGGCGGCAAAGCCAAGGCCGAAGGCAACTTGGCCTTCGGAATCCAGGACGTCGCAGAGTCCACGGTCGGGGGCACAGCCGGTGCAGAAGCCGGGGGCAAGTTTGGCGTCGAGACGCAATCCAACGGCTACTTCGACCTTCTGGTAGAGGGCAGCTACGGCGGCGAACTCGGAGGGAAAGCCGACGCAAAGGCGAAGGAACCGGAGGCGCTGCCCGGGCAGCAGAACGGCGCGGGGATACCTGCCCCGCCAACGGCGAAGTTTGAAGCTGGCGGTGCTATGAAGCGCAAGCAGCTCATCACATATAAGTTCAACGACAAGCACGAGCTGATCGGCTTGAATGTCCGTCAGTCGAAAATTAACGGAAGCAAGTTCAAGGCGTCCGGTGAAGCTGACTATTCAGGCGGCGATAAAGGCGCCCATAAGGACGACAATTTCACCGTGGGCGTAGGCGACGACAATGTCACCGAAGAGTGGTACGACATGAATATGGACTTCACCCAGATGTCCGAGGAGGATAAGAACGCGGCGCTCAACCGGATCCGCAATAACCCGATTCCCATCAACTTGGAAGACATGATGCAGAACGGGCCGGGTGACGGCAAGGGCGAAAACGCCATCTACAACAACAGCAAATTGGCGAAGAACGTCTATGAGGTGGATAAAGATCTGGTTGAAGACTCCTTTGACATCGGACCGATCGGCGGAGAAGCTAAAGGCGAAAAATCCGGCTATCGGCTCGTAGACTCCGAGTACGCTGAGCCCGTTAAGAACGGCAAGCGCGAAATCAAGAAGAATTCCGCCTGCCTCAAATGACCGAAAGGACAACCGGAGTGAAGTCTGCACTCAAGAAGACCGTCCTCAGCTGTACTGCAGCAGCGCTGGCACTGTCGATGACGGCCTGCGGAGGGTCGGACTCCTCGCAGGGACAGCAAGAAGCCGGCGGCGCCTCGGGTGCTCAGGAACAGGACAGGGGCGGAGACATGCAGGAGAGAAGCCTCGGCAATATCAGCCTCGAGATTCCCGAGAGCTGGGTGCCGAGCCCGAAGGAGGAACTCGGAGGCGACTGGACGGAGGGTTTCGACGACGCGGAGGAAAACCCGAAGATCCGGGTGCGCATGGCGCCGGAGATCAACGATTCACCGCACCCTGACGTCGTCGAGGGTGAGCTGGCGGCTCGCGCTGTCGCCGGCGGCTACTACGGGCCCGACTGGGAGGGTTCGCGCCGTGAGAAGACCGAGATTCCGGGTGCATTCCGCGGCTACGTCGCGGACTTCACGTACGTTGCCGGCGACAAGCAGATGCGCGGTCGCTGGCTGCTTATGACCAATCCGGAGACCTACAAGGTCGAGACGATCGAGATCGCCGGTCAGGAGGACGCGCTGACAGACGATCTGCTCGACGACATCTCAGATTCCGTCGAAATGAAGCCGGGGAAGTAAGGGCATGGATATTCTGCGCTCGTGGACTTTCGCAGCCGCGGCATTCATTGCCCTGGACTTCATCCTGAGGCTGATTCTGCCGTTCGGATCGCTCATGGCACTCAATCTGCTGTGCCCGCTGTTGGCCGGCATCGTGGCAGCAGCCGTTCACCTGTGGACCGGCAAAGGCGGATGGGTCCGCCACGCGACTGCCGTACTGGGGGCTCCCGTTTTTCTGTCTCTGTACTACGCGCTGTTCACGCCGTGGAATCTGTCGACTGGAGTTCTGATGGACATTGCGACGGGTGCGGTGTTTGTGCTTGCCGCGGCGATCGGAGCCGTGATCGTCCACCTGGTCGAGCGCTTCGTCCTGTCCGCGGACGCCTGAGCTTTTCGATGGTGCACGACGCGGGCGCTTGCTGTGTTGCAGACTATCCCGTCCGACTTAGGATTCGGATATGACTTCGGATCTGATGATGGTGATCATGTCGCTTGTTGGCAACTTTTTGGGCGTTGCAGCAATCCTCGGCATCATCGTCTTTGCGGTCTTCCGCATGATGCCGGGCAGAGCAAGCGTGTCAAAGCGCTCCGGGGCCGTCGACGGCGTCGTGCGCGCAGTGCGCGTGACCCTCGAACCGGACCCATTCGCCAAGGTCGGAGTGCGGATCGACCGTCGGCTCAACCAGGTATGCATCGACGCAGATACACCTCATGGACGGCAGCGGTTTGTTGATCGGCCCGTGCGTCCGAACAATCTGCCGATGAAGATCCGGAGGCAGGTCTACAGCCTGAAAGCCCGCCGACACAATCTCAACTTCAACATCGACGACGAGGTTGAGCGCCGCCGCGCGGCAGCGTCCGCCGAGCACGGTGGCTACGAATTCCAGCTGGCCAGGCCGCTGCCGGTGTCGTTTATTCCCCCGAATTCACCGGATGAGCGGATCAGGTGGCAGCTGAACTGAGCAAGCGAGTGGAGTGACTCACTCTTCGCGCGGAACAGGTCTGATGCGGCGTACCCAAGCGTAGGGTTGAAAGTGCAAGCAGATTGCACTCGACCTGAAAGAGGACGCATGTTCAACGTTCTTGCCCGCACGGCCGGCCGCCTGGCCATTGCTCCGCTGTTCGTCGTCAACGGCCTTGCGAGCGCCAAGCAGCCGGGAACCCGACCTCAGATGGCAGCTCCGACGCTCGACGCTATGCGCGAGTGCATTCCGGCGATCCCGAACGACGATGAGCTCGTCGTGCGCATCAACGGCGGTATCCAAGCGGCAGCGGGCCTGACACTGGGCCTGGGCGTGTTCACAAAGACCTCTGCTGCCGTGCTCGCCGGTTCGCTCATTCCCACCACGATTGCAGGCCACGCTTTTTGGAAGGAAGAAGACGAAGGCCAGCGGGCAGCTCAGAAGACGCAGTTCTACAAGAACGCGGCCATCGTCGGCGGTCTGCTGGCAGTGGTGGGTGCAAAGAAGTAAGACGCCGTCTGTCGCAGTTCTCAGCAGACCTCGTGCGGGCATAAAAAAGTGGGCCCCGTGGGGATCGAACCCACGACCCACGGATTAAAAGTCCGTTGCTCTACCAACTGAGCTAGAGGCCCGCGCACACAGCGCCTGACCAGTTTATCCTTTGGCATGCCGCGGCTCAAATCACCGGGTGCGGTCGTCTGAGCGCTTCGGATACCAGACAATAAGAATGCGGAGGTGGAAGGAGGACTAGTTCCTTCCACCCCCGCGGGAGATGAGCCGTCCAAAGGGAGAACCTACCCAGAAACTCCTCGGTGAACGCCTCAGACTGTGTGGTTCAGACCCTGTGGGCCTGCTGGGAGCTGCCCGCCTGCACCGTCAGCAGACGGAGCGGGCGGGCATTTTCAGCCGCAGATCATCCGAAGCGGCCGGAGATGTAGTTCTGCGTTTCTTCCTTATCCGGGTTCGAGAAGATGTTCGACGTTTCGTTGAACTCGATGAGCTTGCCCGGCTTGCCGGTTCCCGCGATGTTGAAGAACGCGGTCTTGTCGGACACACGGGCGGCCTGCTGCATGTTGTGGGTGACGATCACGACGGTGAAGCGGTCCTTGAGGGTGTTGATGAGGTCCTCAATAGCCAGCGTCGAGATCGGGTCGAGAGCCGAGCACGGTTCGTCCATGAGGATGACCTCCGGCTCGACCGCGATGGCGCGTGCAATGCACAGACGCTGCTGCTGACCACCGGAAAGACCAGAACCGGGCTTGTCCAGACGGTCCTTGACCTCTTCCCACAGGTTCGAGCCGCGCAGTGCGCGTTCTGCGAGGTCGTCGGCTTCAGACTTGGACAGCTTGTTGTTGTTCAGGCGAACACCGGCGAGCACGTTTTCCTTGATCGACATGGTGGGGAAGGGGTTGGCCTTCTGGAACACCATGCCGACTTCGCGGCGCACGTTGACGGGGTCAACGCCGGGGCCGTAGATGTCTTTGCCGTCCATCTTGACGGATCCCTGCACGCTGGCGCCGGGGATGACTTCGTGCATGCGGTTCAGCGTGCGCAGCACGGTGGACTTGCCACAGCCCGAAGGACCGATGAATGCGGTCACGGACTTCGGTTCGATGGTCATGGACACGCCTTCGACAGCGCGGAAGTCGCCGTAGAAGATGTTGAGATCTTCGATGTCGATCTGCTTGGACACGTTTCCTCCAAAAATCTGTTTCGGCTTATGCCGTTTCCCCGGGATCCGGGGCGCCGACTGAACTCACGAGGTGGAAGTCGGCTGAATTCTTGTCTGTTGGGCTGGGGTGGGTCAGCGGCCGGCCTTAGGTGCCAGGACCTTTGCCATGATGCGAGCGCCGAGGTTGAGCACCATCACGATGATGATGAGCACGAGCGCTGCGGCCCATGCGCGGTCAGTCGAGGCGATTGCTGCGCTGCCGGGTGCGGTAGGACGGGTCACGGAGTCGTAGATGAATGTCGGCAGGGTGGACATCCAGCCGGAGAATACGTTCCAGTTGACGCTTGCCGCGAAGCCGGCCGTCACCATGATCGGTGCGGTTTCGCCGATGACGCGGGCGATTGCGATGGTGACACCGGACAGGATGCCCGAAATCGCGGTGGGCAGGACGATCTTGACGATCGTCTTCCACTTGGGAACGCCGAGCGCGTAGGAAGCCTCGCGCAGGTCGTGGGGGACCAGGCGAAGGATTTCCTCCGTGTTGCGCACGACCACCGGGATCATGAGCACAGACAGTGCCACGGACGCTGCGATACCCGACTTGGCTGCCGTGAGGCTTTCGGGTGCGACAAGTCCGATGACGGTTGAGAACAGGGAGAAGGCGAACAGACCGGCGACGATCGAGGGGATACCCGTCATGACGTCGACGAAGAAGGTGATCGAACGGCCGAGAGCGCCTGCCTTCTTGCCGCCGGAGTACTCCACCAGGTAGACGGCGCACATGATGCCGATCGGGATCGAGATCAGTGCGGCGAACAGCGTGATGAGCAGAGTGCCGATGATGGCGTGGTAGAAGCCGCCCATCAGGTCACCCTCACCTGCGGCGAACTCCTTGTCGTAGATGCCCTTCATGCCTTCCATGGAGCGGGACAGGAGGGTGGAGTTCTCCACGAGGACTGGCCCGCCCTTTTCAATCGACATCCACAGAAGCGAGATGAGCGGAATGAGCGCCAGGACGAAGGACGATGTCACGAGTGTCGTGGCCACACGGTCGACAGCCTTGCGACGGCCTTCAACGGTCCACGACCAGCCGACGATGACGGCAAGGTTGATGACACCGGCGAGGAAAGCGGCGAGCGGAATGTTGAAGCCGTGGGCGATGACGAACGTCAGCACAATCGCCAGGATGATGGAGCCGGCGGCGACGTACAGCGGTGCTCGCTTGGGCAGTCGCTTGGTCACCAGGTGCGATGCGCTGCGGTTCTTGTCAGCGGTTTGTGTCTGGGTGTTCATCACTGCCCCTTCACGGTCGTGCGAGCAACGATCCAGCGTGCCGTCATGTTGACCACGAGCGTAATCGCGAACAGGACGAGGCCGATCGAGATGAGTTCAGAGAGGCGCAGGCCTGCGGCTTCTGGGAAGTTGTGGGCGATTTCCGCCGCGATCGTCTGGTTGCCCGACAGGAGCAGCGATACGATCAGCCCGCCTGAGGACAGGACCATGGCGACGGCCATCGTTTCACCGAGAGCGCGGCCGAGGCCGAGCATGATGGCGGACACGATGCCGGAGGTGCCGAACGGCAGGACGGCCATACGGATCATTTCCCAACGGGTTGCGCCCAGTGCCAGCGCAGCTTCTTCCTGCAGACGGGGAGTCTGGAGGAAGACTTCGCGGACCAGCGAGGTGATGATCGGCAGAATCATGATCGACAGGACGAAGCTTGCGGTCAGCAGGGTGCGGCCCGTCTGCGAAATGGCGCCGTCGTCGTCGGGTGCGAAAATCGGGATCCAACCGAGGTACTTGGCCAGCCAGGTGTAGAGGCCGACGAGGTTGCCCGACAGTGCCAGACCCCACAGGCCGTAGACGACCGAGGGGATGGCGGCCAGAAGGTCGATTGTGTAGCCGAGAACCGGTGCGAGCTTGCGCGGTGCCATGTGGGTGGTGAACAGCGCAATGCCGATGGCGAAGGGGGTTGCGATGATCAGCGAGATGACAGCTGAGATCAGCGTGCCGATGATGAGCGGGAAGACGTAGGGCAGGAAGCCGCGCCCGCCGCTGATCTGCGAGGGGTCGTCAAACGACGCTTTGATGGTGTCCGTTGACTGAAGAAGCAGGAAGAATGCGACACCCGCGAGGATGGCGAGGATGAGAATGCCGGCGCTGAGCGCTGCGACCGAGAAGATGCGGTCGCCGGGGCGCACAACCGTGCGGGACTTCTTCAGCTCCGGAGCAGATGCTTGTGTGTCTGCTGCTGTAGACAAGAGAGCTCCTGTGATGTGGGTAGGTATTTCAAGGGGCTGTGCGGCTGTTCGGAGTCCGTCCCGAACAGCCGCACAGCCCTAAAGCTCAGTCTGAGGGTGATTCAGACCGGCGTCAGATCACTTCTTGACTTCGATCTTTTCGATGACTTCGGTGACCTTGTCGCGCATTTCCGAGGAGATCGGAGCCGAGCCTGCGCTTTCAGCAGCCGATTCCTGGCCTTCTTCGCTGACGACGAAGTTTTCCCACGCCTTGACGAGGTCGACCTTTTCCTGGCTGTCGTAGGTCGAGCACACGATGTGGTAGGAAACGAGGACGATCGGGTATGCGCCGGCTTCTTCGGTGTCGCGCTTGAGCTCGACAGCGATGTCGCCTTCGCCGCGGCCTTCTGCGACCGGCGATGCGTCAACGACCTTGGCGGCTGCTTCGGGGGTGTACTCCACGAATTCTTCGCCGACCTTGATCTTGGCGGTGCCGAGGTCGTCGGCGACTGCCGAAGCGTCTGCGTAGCCGATGGCGCCGTCGGTTTCAGCGACCAGCGAGACAACGCCGTCGGTGCCCTGTGCAGCTTCGCCGCCAGCTTCCTTCGGGAACTCTTCGGCTGCTTCGTCCTTCCAGTCTTCGCCGGCTGCCTTGTTGAGGTAGTCGGTGAAGTTCTTGGTGGTGCCCGATTCGTCGGAGCGGTGGACAGCCGTGATCTTGGTGTCAGGCAGCTCTGCGTCCGGGTTCAGGTCGGCGATGGCCTTGTCGTTCCACTTGGTGATCTTGCCTGCGAAGATCTTCGCGGCGGTGGAAGCGTCGAGGTTCAGTTCGTCAACGCCCTCGAGGTTGTAGGCGATTGCGATCGGCGAAATGTAGACGGGGAATTCGAAAGCTCCGCCGTCACCGCAGACCTTCTTGGCCTGTTCGATTTCTTCGTCGTCCATGAAGGCGTCCGAACCGGCGAAGTCGGCCTTGCCGGCCAGGAACTGCTTGCGGCCAGCGCCGGAGCCGTCAGGCGAGTAGTTGACGGTTGCACCGGAGTTCTGTCCGGTGAAGTCGCTGGTCCAGGACTGGATTGCAGCCTTCTGCGAGGACGCTCCGATGCCGACGAGTTCGCCGGAGACCTGGTCTCCGCCTTCGTTTCCGCCGCCCGATTCTCCGGTGGCGGATCCTCCGCCGCAGGCGGACAGGGTGATTGCAGCTGCAGCGAATGCGGCTGCGGCAGGTGCGAGGCGCGTAAGCTTCACAAGAGTGCCTTTCTTTCGAGGTCACGGGGTAGGTTTTCCCTCAGTGCACTTCAAAAGCTAGGCCTGCCGTGTAACGCCCAGGAACTTTTAAGGTTAACGCAGGGTGAACCTATCTCCGGGTTCGGTGTTCCGTGCCACATATGCGCTGAAATCAGACTATTGTGGCCGCCCCATTCCGCCGGCTACTCGGCGCGATTCACCTGGTCAGAAAAGCTCGTTACGCGTCGATGGGGCGGAATCGCTCGAAGTCGACAATCTTCGGAACAGGGCCCGGCCGCACATAGGCCACGAGGATTTCGCCGGGGCTGAGGTAGGGGTCTTTCTGCGGGAGCTTTTCAGCCAGGCCGGGCACACAGTATTCGGAGACAACTGCCAGGAAGGTCGGCAGCACCGGCCTGTGCGAGCAGATGGCGGTCGTCTGCCCGCGTGCCATAACCTTCCTCAGCACTTTGGCGGTCTTTTCAGGCTTCTGTGTGTTGGCCTTCTCTGACAGCCAGCGGTTGGTTGCGATCTTCAGTCCACGGCCGGCTGAAAACGGCTTGAGTGTGGCGGTGCATCGCTTCCACGGACTGGAGAGCAGCTTTGGAATGTTCCATGCGCCTAACAGGCCGGTCAGTGCCATCGACTGGCGCGTGCCGATGGCCAACAGCGGACGCAGCGCCTCTGTTTCGTGCCACTTGGAACGGGGGAAGGCCTTGGCGTGGCGGACGATGATGAACTGCCATGCCCGCAGCGATCCTGTCGAATAGGCGAGTTTCAGTTTTTCCAGCTGTTCGCGGTCTGAGTGGCGGGAGACTTTTTTGATGGCCTGGTCGATCGGCAGCCAGCGACCCTCATCGACTTCTTTGGGGTTGTCGGCCTCGGGCAACTGGGTTGTCGTGACTTCAGCAGACCAGTATTTGACGTGCTTGGTGAGCTTTTTGCCCACCGTGTAGCGGGCATCTGGCAGTGGCAGGCCGAGGTGGATGATGTAGCCGGTCTCTTCCCGGACTTCGCGTACGGCAGCTTCCGGGAGTGTTTCGCCCTTGTCGACTTTGCCCTTGGGGAACGACCAGTCTTTGTGCTTGGGCCTGTGGATGAGCAGGACTTCCAGCTGGCCGGTGAAATCACGCCACAGAACCGCGCCGGCGGCGAACACATCGGCGCTGATCTTGGCGGATTCACCCGCGTTGGCGACAGGGGTGGGGCTCATGGGCGCTCTCCTGGGCGGCGGCGATAGTCGGCGATGGTCAGTTCCTGATAGTTGGCGAGCTTCTCGCCATCAGAGGACCGGTCGATGTGCCGCCACACTCCCGCGGGACCCAGGACGAAGGATTCGGTTGCCGGGTCGAACGCGCGGTCGAACAGGGCGTCGATCTTCTTGATGTGTTCGGCTGATTTGAGTTCTACGAGTGCTTCGACGCGACGATCGAGGTTGCGGTGCATGAGGTCGGCCGAGCCGATCCACATTTCGGTGTTCCCATCGTTGAGGAAGGAGAACACACGAGAGTGCTCAAGGTAGCGGCCGAGGACGGAGCGGACTTCGATGTTCTCGCTCAGCCCCTTGATTCCGGGCCGGATGGCGCAGATTCCTCGCACGAACATCTGGCACTGCACGCCTGCTCGGCTGGCCAGGTAGAGCGCGTCGATGATCGCTTCGTCGACGATGGAGTTGACCTTGATGCGCACGCGAGCGGGTTTGCCTGCGCGTGCGTTTTCGGTTTCGCGGTTGATCAGGTGCAGCAGGCTGGTGCGCACTGACTGCGGGGCAACCACGAGCCGCTGGTAGTCCGAGCGGGGCGAATAACCGGAGAGCTTGTTGAACAGCTTCGAAATGTCTTCACCCAGGGCGGGATCGCGGGACAGCAGGCCGAAGTCTTCGTAGCCGCGGGCCGTTTTGGGGTGGTAGTTGCCGGTGCCCACGTGCGAGTAGCGCACGAGGCCGTCGCTTTCCTGCCGCACGACCAGGCACAGTTTGGCATGGGTCTTCAGACCCACGAGTCCGTAGACCACGTGCACTCCGGCGCGTTCGAGTTTGCGCGCCCAGGAAATATTGGCCTCTTCGTCGAAGCGCGCTTTGATTTCGACGACCGCGAGCACCTGTTTGCCGTCATGGGCGGCTTCGATGAGCGCGTCGACGATCGGGGAGTCTCCCGAGGTGCGGTACAGGGTCTGTTTGATGGCCAGCACGTGCGGGTCGGCTGCAGCCTGTTCGATGAAGGCCTGCACTGATGTCGAAAAGGAATCGTAGGGGTGGTGCAGGAGGATTTCGCGTTCCGCTGTCGCTTCGAACACGTCGACCTGGTCGGCGGTCTCGGTGGGTGCGAGGTCGCGGTTCATGCGCGGAACGGCCCGGGGGAAGTGCAGGTCATCGCGTGGGATGTCTGCGATGACCGACAGTCCCGTGAGGTCGAGCGGGCCGTCGAGTTCGATGATTTCGGCGTCGGCCAGGTCGAGCTCTTCCTGCAGAAGAGCGCGCACGCGCGGGTGGATGTCGTGGGTGACTTCCAAGCGGACGGGCGGGCCGAAGCGGCGGCGGCTGAGTTCCTTTTCCAGCGCCTTGAGCAGGTTTTCGGCCTCGTCTTCTTCGACTTCCATATCTTCGTTGCGGGTGACGCGGAAGAGCGAATAGCCGACAATCTCCATGCCTTCGAAAAGGGTGTCGAGTTTTGTGGCGATGAGGTCTTCGACCGCGACGAAGCGGGCGGGGTGTTCTGGTGATACCACCCGGTTTCCGTCGGGGGACTCTGACACGTTGATGAACCGGGGCAGCAGGCCGGGCACTTTGAGGCGGGCGAAGCTCTCTGAGCCGGTGGTCGGGTGGCGCAGCAGGATGCCGAGGTTGAGCGAAAGCCCCGAAATGTAGGGGAACGGGTGAGCGGGGTCGACTGCTAGGGGAGTGAGGACGGGAAAGACCCGCTCGCGGTAGAAGCGGTCGATCCGCTTGCGTTCGCGCGCGGTGAGTTCGTCCATCGACACAAAGTGGATGCCCTGATCGGCGAGCTTGGGCTTGATGTCGTCGAGGAAAAGCCGCGTGTGGCGTTTGGCCAGTGCACGCGAATGCTTGTTGATGGACCGCATAACAGCCCGCGGCTGGGCGCCCGTGACAGACGGCACGGCCAGCCCCGTGGCGATGCGGCGTTTGAGGCCGGCCACGCGGACCATGAAGAACTCGTCGAGGTTGGACGCGAAGATCGACAGGAAGTTCACCCGCTCCAACAGCGGGGTTTCGGGGTCGTCCGCCATGGTGAGCACGCGCTCGTTGAACGCCAGCCACGACAGTTCGCGGTCGAGGTAGCGGTCCTGCGGTTCGGGGAGGTCGTGTTTCTTCCCGCTGGCGGCGACGTCGTACATCAGTTTTCTCCCTGCGTTGTTTCAGCGGTGTCCTCAGCCTCGGGCGGGGCATAGCTGATGTGTTCGATGCGGTGTGTGAAGCCCAGACGGTCGTACAGGCCGAGGGCTTTGTCGTTGTCGTCTTCCACGTAGAGCTCGAGCATCTGCGCTCCGCGGCGGTCGATCATGTCACGCATGCCGGCAACCATGAGTGCATTGCCGATGCCCTTTGCGTGCACGCTGGGGTCGACGGCGATGACGTAGACCTCGCCCACCAGCAGACCGGAAACGTGTTCGGGGTGCATTTTGGTGTCGTGGAAGCCGATGACCCGGCCGTCCTGTTCGGCGATGATGACATCGCGCGGGTCGAAATCAGCGCTGCGGGTGCGGCTTCGAATGTCTTCAAGGGTCTGGTTGCCCTGCTCCGGGTGCCAGGAGAAGGCAGCGTTGTTGATCTCGAGCCACCGTTCTTCGTCTGCGATTTCAAAAGTGCGCAGCGAAACACCGGTAGGCAGGTCCAGCGGCGGCAGTTCGAGGTCTTCGGCGCGCGCGGTCTGCAGCTGCAGAAGAGTGCGCTGCGGTGTGTAGCCGTATTCGGCGGCAAGGGCTGCGGCGGCCGGGTGATTGCCGTGCGACCACGGCCACGCGGTGTGCTGACTTCCTTCAGCCCGCAGGCGTTCCAGCATCTCGGCCCACAGCTTCTTGCCCAGTCCCTGCCCCCGGAAGTCGGGGTGGATTGTGAACTCGACGGCACCTCGGGAACCGAGTCCCGTGGCAATTCCGAAGCCGATGACAGAAGATCCGTCGACCAGCGCGACCGTGATGGTGTCCGCGGCATCTGCCGCGTCGAGCACGCCGTCTGACAGTGGAGGAACGCCGTCTGCTCGCTGTGCTTCTGCAAGAAGGCTGCGGACGCTTCCGTCAACGCGGGCGGGAGAGTGAATATCCCAGGACACAGCTGCTGCCACCTTTCGCGGCGATCGGGTTTCCGGCTTCGCGGCCACAGTATATCGACGCGCCGCGCTTTCCCCGCCATTAGGCAGACGCATTCGGCTCTGAGACGATAGGGCCGTGTACAGATGGTTTCGCGCCCTCGTGGCCTTGGTCGGAGCGCTCGCTTTGGGAGCGACCTCCCTTTTGGGAAGTTACCCGCTCGCCGGCGAGGCTGTGGCCGTCACACCCGTGGCCCTGGCAACAGCCGCTCTCGTCGGCGTTCTCGCCTTCGGCTGGCCGCGTCTGACTGACTCCCCGCAGCGCTGGCTGACGTCGATCATGCTGTTCGTGTTCGGCCTGGCCGGCATGGGCACCACGTGGATGAGCATCTACCCGCCGCACTTGGAGTGGCTGCCGCTGCTGACGGGCCTGGCCCTGCTGTGGGCGTTCGTGCAGAACCTGGCTCGCGGTATTGAGGCTTCAAACGCCGTGGCCAATGTGTCGGCGCAGGTGGCCGGTGTGGTCGTGACGCTCGCCGCGTGTTCGTGGGCTGCGAGTTTCCGTCTGCCGGGCGATAAGTCGGCGATCATCATCGGGTTGGCCGCCATTTTCTTGGCTCAGTGCGCATCCATTCTGCCGTTCCCGGCCCGCTACACCTCGCCGTTGGCGATCATTGCGGGGCTCGTCGGTGCGCTCATCGCCTACTCCGCTTGGTGGTATCCGACCCAGACTCTCGTTTCGGCGAGCATCATGGGTGTGATCCTTGGCGGTCTCGTCGCCGCTGTTGACCGCGCGCTCGCCCCGATCGCGGTCGGACGCTTCCACGCGCGCAGTCCCAGGCGCAATCCCAACCGCAGCAAAGTCCGCGAAGTCGGTGTCAACCTCGCCCTGGGCGGAACCCCTATTGCGCTCGGCGGTGTGGTTGTCTACATCTTCGATCAGATACCGCTGTTGTTCCCCACGATCTGACCGCTTCGGCGCTCACGCGGGTCTGTCCGCTGACGAGGTGCCGGGCGCGTCTTCTTTCCAATCGCGCCCTGGGTACACTGATGGCATGGATAACTTCGTGGTTCTCGAAACCTTCTTCACCGTTCTTGTTGCCCTCGCCGGCCTCGGCACCATCGGTGTTGCGGCCAAGGTCATCACCAACCTCTTCAAGAGCCGCCGCTGATGGTCACCGAAATCCCTACGGACCTCGCTCCTGAGCTTGTGCCGCTGGCATGGGTCATCGGGTCCTGGGAGGGTGTTGGCGTTGTCGGCTACGCTGACGCTCCCGACACCCAGTTCGGTCAGCGCATCGACTTCGTCGCCCCTGTCGGCGCTCCGTTCCTGCACTACACGGCGCAGGCGTACACGCTTGACGACGACGGCAAGATCGACAAGACGCTGACTATGGAAACCGGCATCTGGCAGCTGGTGCGCAAGCGCGAAGCTCACGACGCCGGTCCGGGACTCATGGTGCCCACAGAGGATAACCCCTTCACGACGGCCGACTCCGTTGAAAAGCTGCGCGGAGACGATGACGCTTTCGAACTCGAAGTGTCGATCGTTCAGCCGCACGGCATCATGGAGCTCTACACCGGCCGCGTCAAGGGTCCGCGCATTGACTTGGCGACAGACCTCGTTGCCCGCACCACCACCTCGAAGGAATACAAGTCCTCCACCCGCATGTACGGGCTGGTTGAAGGTGATCTTCTGTGGGCATGGGACATGGCCGCACTCGGCAATCCGCTGGGCAGCCACGCTTCGGCGCGGCTGAAGAAGGTCGCCTGACCGCGATAGTCCATGACGGTCGAGCACACCGCCGAATACCCTCTGGATTGGTACGACGGGCCGACACTCGAAGAGCGCAGACGCCGCAGGCGGCGCAATCTGGCGATCTTCGTGTCAATCTTCGTTGTGCTCGCAGTCATCGCGGGATTTCTGGTGGCGGTCGTGGGAACGGCCTTCGTGCGCTACCAGAACATCCGCGCCCACGCGGACAGTGCCGTTGAAGCGGCGCAGCAGTTCGCTGATGACCTACGTGACGATCCGCAGAATGCCGAAGCCTCACGGAAGAAGGCCTCGGAAGAACTGCACGCGGCGCGTGCGGAAATCGACATGTTCCCCATGCCGGTGCTGCGCAAATCCACTGATGTTGACAAGAACGTCAGCATCGTTGCCACGATCCTCGACCAGTTCATCATCGTCGTCGATGAAGCCGCACCGACCGCGGTCAAGCTCGCCCAGTCGACTTCGGCGTTCAAGGGCGAAGACGGCCAGCCGCTGGCCGAGCGTCTCGAGGCGCTGAAGGACCTTGGGCCGGCCTCAGCCGAGGCCCCAAAGGCCATGAAGACGCTCAAAGGCGCCCGGGACACCCTCAATGATGTCGATGAGACCGGTGCGTGGAAGTCAGTGCGCTCACAGCTGCACAAGTCCCAAGACGCGCTGAACGAGGCCTATGACACTTTTGAACCAGCAGTTCCCTTCGCGTCATAGCGGCGGTGTAGGCCCTCAGCTCAAACTGGTTGAAAGCCTCAACGCAATACTCCCCGTCGAACAGTCAGGAGATTCGTGAATTCGCTTCGCTACCCCCGCTCCGCAGCCGTCTACGGTGTCCACGAACGCGCAGACGAAGTCCAGCACTTCGGTATGCCGCTGAAAGAACAGCGTGACCTCGCAGCCGGCCGTGCCGTCGCCGACCTTTCGAGCTTCCGCGTGTACACGCTCACCGGCGAAGACCGTCTGCGCTGGCTGCACTCCCTGACAACGCAGTCACTGGAAAACCTGCCGGCGGGCACGAGCACCGAAACGCTGATCCTGTCGGCCACCGGGCACATTGAACATTGGGTGCGGATCATCGCGGAAGAGGACAGCCTGTGGCTGATCTTCGAAACCGGCGGTGAAGAAGCTGTCGAATGGCTGAACTCGATGCGCTTCATGATGCGCGCAGAAATCACCGACCGCACGCCTGAGTTCCAGTGTGTCGGCACGGTCGGCCCCGCACCCGAAGGGCTTCCCGTCCAAGCCGAGTGGAACGATCCCTGGCCTGCAATCGGAGCCGGCTCCGCCTCGTATGCTGCGCTCGACCTCGGCCAGGAACAGGCCTCACCGAAACACCCGGGGCGCACGCACGACCTGCGCATCCAGCTGTGTCCGCGGGAGCAGCTGCGCGACTGGCAGCCAAACGGTGTTGCCGGCCGTGACGCCTGGGAAGCCCTGAGAATCGAGAACTGGCGGCCCTCCCCGCAGGACATTGACGCGAAAACCCTCGTGGGCGAAATCGACGTTCTGCGCACCGCCGTGCACCTGGCCAAGGGCTGCTACCGCGGTCAGGAAGCCGTGGCCCGCGTGCACAACCTGGGCCAGGTGCCGCGCAGGCTGGTGTTTCTGCACATCGACGGCTCAACTCACACCATTCCGCGCCCGGGCGCGGAGGTCTACGCCGAAGTGCGAGGTGCCGAAAGGGTGATCGGGCACCTGACCTCGACCGCGATCCACTACGAGTACGGGCCCGTGGCGCTTGCTCTGATCCGCCGCGGCACGAACTCCGACGCGCAGCTGCTGGTCGCCGGGGACGAAGACGAAAAGCTGCCGACCACGGTCGAAGAAATCGTTGCTGTCAAGCGCGAAAACCGCGTCGGCCTGCCGCAGAGCAACCGCGAAGCTGATCTGCGTCGGTTTGGCAGGTGAGCCGGTCTGCACGAACGGGTCTGAGAGTCTTACACTGACCTCATGACTACGTTGGAGCAGGGCGGGCAGAGCCTGCCACAGGAACGCAAACTTGTAACCGAAATTCCCGGACCGAAGTCCCTCGAACTCGAACAGCGCCGCAAGGCCGCAGTGTGTGCCGGTGTCGGCAGCTCGCTGCCGGCATACATCGTCGCTGGTGGTGGAGGCATCCTCAAGGACATCGACGGGAACCAGATCATCGACCTGGGCGCAGGCATTGCCGTCACGAACGTCGGCAACTCGAACCCGCGCGTTGTGAACCGTGCCAAGGAGGCACTCGAAGCGTTCACTCACACGTGCTTCATGGTCAACCCGTACGAGGCGTACATCGAAGTTGCCGAAGCACTCAACCGCCTGACTCCCGGCGACCACGAAAAGCGCACCCTCCTTCTGAACTCGGGTGCTGAAGCCGTGGAAAACGCCGTCAAGATCGCCCGCAGCTACACCAAGCGCAACGCGGTTGTCGTGTTCGACCACGCCTACCACGGCCGCACCAACCTCACGATGGCCATGACTGCGAAGGCCATGCCGTACAAGAAGGGCTTCGGCCCGTTCGCCGGCGAGGTCTACCGCGCACCCATGTCCTACCCCTTCCGCGACAACGCCGCATACGGCACCAAGCTGTCCGGTGAAGAGGCCGCAAAGCGCGTCACCACCATGATCGACAAGCAGATCGGCGCTGAAGACGTCGCTGCCATCGTCATCGAGCCCATCCAGGGTGAGGGCGGCTTCATCGTCCCCGCAGAGGGCTTCCTGCCGGCTCTGCAGGAATACGCGCAGAAGAACGGCATCGTCTTCGTCGTCGACGAAGTCCAGGCCGGCTTTGCCCGCACCGGCAAGATGTTCGCTTCCGAATGGGAAGGCATCACGCCTGACCTCGTCACCACCGCTAAGGGCATCGCCGGCGGCCTTCCGCTGTCGGCAGTGACTGGTCGCGCCGAAATCATGGACTCCGTGCACGGCGGCGGTCTGGGCGGCACCTACTCCGGTAACCCGGTTGCCGTTGCCGGTGCCCTCGGCGCCATTGAAGCCTATGAACAGGACGGTCTCGCCCAGCGTGCTCTCGAGATCGGCGAAAAGATGGTTGACCGCTGCACCAAGCTGCAGTCGCGCTTCGCAGAAGTCGGCGACATCCGCGGCCGCGGCGCTATGCAGGCCGTCGAACTCGTTGTCGAAGGCACCACCGAACCGCACCCCACACTTGCCGGTGATGTCGTCAAGTACTGCGCTGAACAGGGTGTCCTTGTTCTGTCCACCGGTACGTTCGGCAACGTGCTGCGCTTCCTGCCGCCGCTGACCATCTCCGACGAACTCCTCGACGACGCGTTCGACGTCATGGAAGAGGCTTTCGCCAAGGCTCTCGGCAAGTGATCTGAACCGCGCGGTGGGGGCTTGCCCTCGCCGCGCGACTCAGTCGTAGAAGCGCGTCCGGCCGCTGCGCACTGCAGCGGCCGGAAGCGCTTTCTGCTGTTCAGTCCTTCTTGGACCTGGCGAACAGTGCTGCGATGATCGCCCCGGATACGTTGTGCCACACGCTGAAAACAGCGGCCGGAAGCGCGGCGAGCGGCGAAAAATAGGTTGCGGCAAGGGACGCCGCGAGCCCGGAGTTCTGCATGCCGACCTCAATGGACAGGGCGCGGCGCTGTGCGGGTGAAAGGCCCGTGAGCCTTGCGGCTCCGTAGCCCAGTACTAGGCCGATGGCGTTGTGCAGGATGACGGCCAGCAGAACAATGAGCCCCGCAGAAGCCAGGCTGTCCTTGGACCCGGCGACGACCACAGCGACGATCAGCGTGATCGTGATGGTTGAGAGCCACGGCAGTGCGGGCGCGACAGCATCCACGGCACGTGACGCAAACAGCCGCACAATGACCCCCAGGACAACCGGCACGAACACGGTTTTGACGATTGAGAGCATCATCGCCCCGGCCGACACCTCGAGGTAGGAGCCTGCCAGCCACAGCGTGAGCAAGGGCGTGAGCAGGGGAGCCAGCAGCGTTGACACCGTCGTCACGGTCACCGACAGCGCAACATCGCCGCGCGACAGGTAGGTGACGACGTTCGACGCTGTGCCGCCGGGCGCACAGCCCACGAGGATGACGCCGACGGCAAGCATGGGGTCCAGGCCCAGCAGGCGGACGATTGCCAGTCCGGCCAGCGGCATGATGGTGAACTGCAGAGCAACACCGATCAGCACTGCCCAGGGGCGCTTGGCGATGCGGGCGAAGTCCGGCATCGTGAGCGTCAGCCCCATGAGGAACATGACCACGCCCAGTGCCCACGGGATCGCGGGGCTCATCGCCACAAGTGTGTCGGATGCTGCGATTCCCAGCAGCCCGCCGAGCACCACGAGTACGGGGAACGCCGTCACTGCCAGCCGCGCGCTGCGGGTCTGCTGGTCGCCGGCTGTTCTGCGTGTGCCTTCCGCTGACGAGGCGCCGCTCCCGCGACCGCTGTCATTGCTGGGTGAGTTCGTGTTCCCGGGTGCCATAGCGGGTAATCTACGCGCCGATTCGCTCTCAGCCCAGTGAAATCTCACATGGCAAGAGAACCGCGGGTCCCGAGCCACACCTCGGCAGTCCACCCCAGCTCCACCTCGGCGGTCCTGGGGAATTACTCCCGGCCCAAGGGTGTTCCGGGTGTATGACTGAAACACCGTTGAAGCTCTCGATCCTTGACCTTGTGCCCGTCCGCGGTGAGCAGACAACCAGCGATGCCCTGCGGGCCTCGAAGTCGTTTGTGGAAAAAGCCGATGAGCTGGGCTACACCCGCTACTGGGTGGCCGAACACCACAACATGCCGGCCATTGCCTCGAGCCACCCGGCGGTCGAGCTCATGCACTTAGGCCAGAACACCAAGCAGATCCGCTTGGGCTCCGGTGGTGTCATGCTGCCCAACCACGCTCCGTACTCCGTTGCCGAACAGTTCTCCCTGCTGGCTGCCGTCTACGGCGACCGAATTGATCTGGGCATTGGGCGTGCTCCCGGCACGGATCCGTTTACGCGCATGGCCATGTGGGGTCACCTGGGGGATGGCCAGGTGGTCAATCGCGAAGGCCAGCCGATCGACCCGGTGGAGTACTTCCCGCAGCACGTCATGGACATCCTGCGCCTGCTGAGCCCGGAAGGCCTGGACGTGGAGCTGTTCGGCGATCGCAAGCACACGCTGCGCGCCACTCCGAAGCTTGAGGTCAATCCGACAGCCCAAGTGTGGCTTCTGGGTTCGAGCAACTACTCAAGCCAGCTGGCCGCGGCTCTCGGCCTGCCCTATGTGTTCGCCAACCACTTTGCCGGCCGCGGCGCACAGCAGGCCATGCAGACGTACCGCGACCAGTTCGAAGCAGGCCAGTTCGGAAGCCAGCCGCGCAGCTTTATGACGGCGAACGTCGTTGTCGCTGAAACCGAGGAAGAGGCCTGGAACCTCGCGCAGCCGTTCCTGTACCAGATGGCGAACCTGCGGGTGGGTGCTCCCATGCGCTCCATGCCGACGGTCGGGCGGGAAACCGACGAGGTCATGTCCGCAGGCCACCGCGCCGTGGCAGACAAGCTCGCGCAGAGCTACATCATCGGCACACCGAAGGACGCTGCCCGTCAGCTGCGCGAACTGGCAGCCGAGGGCGGCGTCGACGAAGTGATGATGCAGGCGGTTGCCGGCGGTTACCCGGATGAGGATCTGGGCACTTCGGTCGCCAGGGAGCGGACTCTCGAGCTGCTGGCCGAAGAGCTCTTCTGATCCTTTAGTCTTCCGGGGCTCTTAGGCTCCCGAGGCGCCGCCGGCCTGGTCCGCGCCTTCGCCAGCTTGCCGCAGGCGGATGGCGCGGGCCTGGTTGTCGGCGAGTTCGACCAGCAGGCGTCGCTGTGCTGCGGGTGCCTGCGGGTGTTCGTCCAACCACGTGTTCGTCAGGTCGAGCACGCGCTTCAGGTCCTTGCCCCACGTGGGGTAGAGGCCCAGCACCAGACGGCGTGCGATTTCGATTGAGTGGTCGGCCCAGAACGATTCGAGTCGCTCAAAGTACTGTTCGACGAACGGTTCGCACAGCGGCAGGGCGCTCGGTGCTGTGAAGCCCTGGATGGTGGCACTCAGCGCGTCGTTGGACAGTGTGTGGTCGTCGACGGCTGCGGTGAACGCACGCTGTTTGGCCAGTGCCAGAGGCATGGTCGCCCGTGCTGTGCGCGCCCGCAGCGCTCCCGCACCGGTGTTGTCGAGTGCTGCTTCCGCATCGATGTCTTCGTGGTCGGCCCAGCCCTGTGTGACGAGCGCGGTCAGTGCCAGCCAGCGCAGTGAGTGGTCGATTTTCAGGTTGTCCGCCCCGTCGGTCAGGGTGCTGCCGAGCTCTGCGTCGAGCACTGCCGATGCAAATTGACGGCCAGCCGTATCCACGGGGTGCGGTTGGGTGAGCACTGCGGAGCGCTGTACCAGCAGCAGTGTCAGTTCGGCCAGGTCGAGCTGCACATCCGATCCAGATGGGGCCGTCGCGAGGGCGTCGAGGGCTGAGCCGAGCAGTGATCGCAGCGCTTCTGGGTGTTCGGCGTCGGCCGTCCACCGGTCGAGTGCACCGAGCACTGTCTGGCGCATCCCGCCGGCGATGCCGGCGTGGTCTTCACGGCCGAGGGAACGTGCGTGGGCCACAATGAGGTCTGTCACGGGCAGCAGCCCGTCGCGAGCGGCGTTGGTGAGTGCCGACCAGACCAGCGCCCGGTCCATGGGGTCTGCCAGGCGGCTGACGTGGCGCAGCGCCGTGGCAGTGGAACGTTCGTCCAGGCGGATTTTGACGAAGTCGTCGTCGCCGTGGTTGACCAGCAGGAGGTCGGGGGCGGGCCTGCCGATCAGCTGGGGGACGTCGGCTGTTGCCGTGTCGAAGTCCAGCGTGAACATGTCCGTGAGGTCAAGGGACGCACCGTTTTTGGTGAATATGCCCACCCGCATAGTGTGCGGGCGCAGCACGTCGGACCCGTCGCAGTTGCGCTGGTAGGCCTTGGCTCCAGTGATGGTGCCGTCTGCGTCGACGTCCAGGTCGATGCCGATTTCGCTCATGCCGGTGGTCTGCAGCCAAGCCTGAGCCCAGCCTCGTACATCCCGATCCGGAGCTGCCGCATCGAGCGCGGCCAGGAAATCCTCCAGCGTGGTGCTGCCGTAGGCGTGGTCGCGGAAGTACTGGCGGGAGCCTTCGCGGAAGGCGTCGATGCCCACGTAGGCGACCAGCTGTTTGAGAACGGATGCGCCCTTGGCGTAGGTGATGCCGTCGAAGTTGAGCTTTGCGGCTTCGACGTCGGGAATGTCGGCGACGATCGGGTGGGTTGTGGGGTACTGGTCTTGGCGGTACGCCCAGTCTTTGCGCGACAGTGCGAAGGACACCCAGCCGTCGTCGAATTCGGTGGCTTCGGCCAGGGCGAGTCCGCCCATGTAGTCGGCGAAGGACTCTTTGAGCCACAGGTCGTCCCACCAGGTCATGGTTGCCAGATCTCCGAACCACATGTGCGCCATTTCGTGCAGGATGACGTTGGCGCGGCCTTCCAGCTGGCGGCGAGTGACGGCGTCCCGGAACAGGTAATCGTCGGTGAAGGTCACCAGACCGGGGTTCTCCATGGCGCCGAGGTTGTATTCGGGCACGAAGATCTGGTCGTACTTGCCCCACGGGTAGGGGTAGTCGAAGAAGTCCATGAAGAAGTCCAGGCCCTGCTTCGTGACCGTGAAGATGGATTCGGGGTCCATGTGGTCGGCGAGGCTGGCCCGGGCGTACAGGCCCAGTGGGATGGTGAGGTCTGCGCCGTTTTCACCGGCGCCGGCACGGGTGTAGGAGTCGGTGAGTTCAACGTAGTGGCCGGCGCACACGCACGTGATGTAGCTCGACTGGCGCAGGGTGGGCGCGAAGCTGTGCCGAGTGATGTCCTTAGCGACCTCTTCGGAGTGCTGAACTGCTCCGCCGGACAGCACCGTGAAATCAGACGGGGCGGTCACTTCGAATTCGAAGACAGCCTTGAGGTCCGGCTGGTCGAAGTTGGCGAAAACGCGGCGAGCGTCGGTCGGTTCGTACTGCGTGTACAGGTAGACCTTGTCGTCTGCCGGGTCGAAGAAACGGTGCATGCCCTCACCGGAACGCGAGTACAGCGCTTTCGCTCCGACGGTCAGTTCGTTGCGTCCGGCGGTGACGGGGAAGGTCACGCGGAAGCCGTCGAACGCTTCAGCGGGGTTGAGGTCCTGTCCGTTGATGCTGACGGCGTACACCGATTCGGCGATGATGTCGATGAACGTCGTGGCGTCTTCCGCCGCGGTGAACGTCACGGTGGTCACGGAGTCATAGGTGGGGATGTCACGGTTGGGTGCCCCGGAAACGTCGAGGCTGACGCGGTAGGTGTCGAGGGTGAGCAGACGCGCCCGTTCTTGTGCTTCTTTGCGAGTGAGATTTGATGTCATTGGTCCTCCGCCGAACAGCTTTTCATATTTCGCTGAAGGTGGATATATAGACTTCTGGAGGAGGTGCGTCAGTGAGTACAGTCAAGCAGCCGTCACGGGCCAGACGCGTGGGTTCGTATGTGGGGCTGCGCGCTCGGCTGGGTCTGCGCCGCATCAAGGCGAACTTCAGCCAGTATCTGCAGGTGGTCATCGGCGCTGTTGTGGCGTATTCCTTCTGTCTGCTGGTGCTTGGTCACCAGTACCCGTTCTTGGCGGCCGTCGCCGCAACCGTGGGAACGGGTGTTGTCACAGACCGTCGTCTGCGGCGGGCCACGGAGTTCGGCATCGGAGCGATTTTCGGCGTGCTGGCCGGCGAGGTGGTGCTGTCGCTGTTCGGCACGGGCATCTGGCAGATGGCTCTCGTCATGTTCTGCGGCATCCTCGTGGGCGCGCTCATCAATTCCGGCCCGCTGTTCATCACGCAGATCGGCGTGCAGTCCATCTACGTGGTCACTGTTCCTCCGGCGCTGAACGCCTACCCCTTTGATCGAACCGTCGACGCTGCTGTCGGTGCTTCGGTTGCGATCCTCATGAGCCTCATCGTGCCGCACGATGCGCGCAAGGCCCCGCGGGACCGAGCGGCGTCCCTGCTCGATGAGATCTCTGAGATTCTGCAAGCCGTTTCGCGCAGCATCCGCACGGCTGATACTGGGGCTGCGCAGCGTGCGCTGGAGCGGGCGCGCGATACGCAGAGCTTTGTCGACCAGTGGCGCAGTTCGGTCAACGTGTCGAAGGAAGCCACTCGCATCAACGCGCGGTCACGCCGCTACGCAGCCGAGGTCAACCGACTTGCCCGCGCTGCCGAATACGTGGACCGCTCCATGCGCATGGTGCGGATTGTGGCGCGCCGGTCGATCACGCTGACGCAGACGGGCGAGGCCAGGCCGGAGATCTCGGGTCTCATCGACGCCCTCGCCGAGGGCAGTGCGATGCTCGGCATCGCGCTTCGCCGCGGTACGTCCCGCATTCCGGCCGAGGAGTACCTGTCGTCGGTGGCGGCACGCCTGGACGTCAAGGCGCCCTTTGTCGAGGACCGTCTGGACGAAACGATCATTCTCATGCTGCGCCCGCTGGCCCACGACCTCATGTGCGCAGCCGGTCTGACCGAGGCCGCAGCTGATGACGTCCTTCCGGGTCTGCCGGAACTCGGCGAGAACTGACCGGCACCTGAGTCCCGGGCCCCAGTGAGCCAGGTGCCCGGGGGAGTTGCCCGGGAAGCTTCCGGCACCTCGTGGAACCACAAGGCTGACGAGGTGCCGCTGGCCCCCGTCTAGAATGGCGGCATGCAGGTGCTCGGGAACATCCAAACGGGAATCATGATGCTCATTCAGGTGGGCGTCTTCGCTTTGACGACGATCGCGTTCATTGACTCGCTGCGATTTTCTGACGAGGCCTACAAAGCCATTGACCGCCACTCCAAGGCGCTGTGGTGCATCATCCTGGGTGTGGCCGCGGCTTTGGCGTTCGTCAACTTGCCGATCACCGGCGGCACGGGTGGTCTTGGGCTGCTCGGCATTGCCAGCATCGTGGCTGCAGGCATCTACCTGGGCGACATGGCCAAGAAGCTGCGCGCCGTTCAGCCCCGACGTGACCGACGATGACGCGCGCAGTACTGCCCGGCGCGGAAGAGCACTACACGGCCATCATCGGCTCGGGCGAGCCCACAACCGTCTTCGCGCACGGCTTCGGCGGCAGCATTCGCGACACCAGGCCCTTCGCAACGGGTATTCGCGGCACAAAAGTCTTCCCTCACATGCCCGGTCACGGAGGCAACCCATCGCCGGGACCCGGTTGGGACTACCCGATGCTGGCACACGCGCTCGCGGGTGTTCTTGAGCGTACGAACGCTGAGCGCGCACTCGGGGTCTCCATGAGCGCTGGGGCTCTCGCCAGGCTGATCACTGACGGACACCCCGCCGCACGCAGTCTGAAAAAGGTCGCGTTTGTCCTACCCGCTTCATGGACCGCGCCGCCCGAACACCTCATGGAGAACTTTGAGGCGTACACGACGATGCTGCGCGGCTATGTCGAATCCGGTGACGAAGACGGCCTCGCCCAGGCCCTTGTAGAACGCGAAGCGCCCGAGGTTCGGCAGATGCCGGAAGCCCAGCAGTTTGCCCGCGGGCGAGCCCGGGCGATCATGACAACCGATCTCAAAGACGGCATCGGCCTGGCACGCCAGACCGCCGTCGAAAATCCGGCTGGCGCAGCAGAATTTGCAGGCGAAGTTCTTGTGCTGACCCACGACGATGACAACAGCCACCCGGTTGAAGTCGCGCAGAGATACGCCGCAGCCTTCCCGCAGGCCCGTCTCGAAGTGCTGCCACGCGGCTCTATTCTGTGGCGCGGCCGCCAGGATGTGCGCCGCATTCTGGGTGAGTTCTTCGGCAGCTGAGCCTCACCATGATTCAACCGTCCGCCCGCCGCTTGGCACTCATATCCCTGCACACGTCCCCGGCCGCGCAGCCCGGAGCCGGTGACGCCGGAGGCCTCAACGTGTACGCCCTCAACGTCGCACGTGAACTCGCTGCCGCCGGCCACACCGTCGACATCTTCACAGCGGACCCGCAGCTGCAGAACGGCAGCCAGCAGGCACCTCGTGAACTGGGTCCCGGAATCCGTGCACACCTGCTGGAGACGCGAGCCGGGACAAAAGACGAACTCGCCTCCGACATCGACAGCCTGGCGCGGCAGCTGAGCGAGCATCCTGACTACCGTGCCGCCGATTACGTGTGGGCGCACTACTGGATTTCAGCCGAGGCCGCTCTGCGCGCCCAGCCGAGCAAGCCGACCGCGGTGTCGTTCCACACCATGGCAGCGGTTAAGGAGCGCGACTTCCCGGGGCACAGCGAACCAGCTCAGCGGCTGGAAGCCGAGCGGCGCATTGCCCAGACCGCCGACATCATCGTGGCCAACACACCGGCGGAAGCCGAAGACGCGCAGGAACTCCTGGGCGCGAGCGCTGACAGAGTGCTCACGGCGCCGCCAGGTGTGCGCGCAGACATCTTCGCCCCCGGTGACCGGGCTCAAGCACGCAGCCAGGTGGGCGTGGACGCCGACCTGCTGGTGCTGGGCGTTGGCCGCATGCAGCGCGTCAAGGGAACCGATCTGGCGATTGAAACCCTCGCATCGCTGCGTGCGCTGCGGCCCGACCTTGCCGGCCGCACGCGCATGGTCCAACTGGGCGCGGCATCCGGAGACGCCCACGACAGTGTGTACGCGGAACTCGCCGAAAGGCTCGGGGTGGCCGAGACCTTTGAGATCCGCGAACCCGTGCCGGCTGAGGAACTCGCCGACTGGTACCGGGCGGCTGACGTGGTGATCGTGCCGTCGCGCTCGGAGTCCTTCGGCTTTGTCGCCGCCGAGGCGTCAGCTGCCGGCCGTGCTGTGCTCGCCTCGCGCGTGGGCGGGCTCGAGGTGATCGTTGACAGCGGAACAACAGGCGTACTGCTGGGGCAGCGGGACCACCGACTGTGGGCCGAAGAGCTCGCTCGGCTGCTCGATGATGCTGAGTTTCGCGATCGGCTTGGGAGGGCGGCACACGAGCACGCGCAGAGGTTTACGTGGCGGGCCTGTGCTGAGAAGGTAATGACAGCACTCACTGCTGTCGAAGCGGGTGTCAAGCCCGCGGGGAGGAACGAATGACGTCGGTCGAAGAAACAGCATCTGCCCTGGTCGCGTGGGCCAAGGACGCTGAGGTTGAATTCGATGTGGTCGATGTCGGCCACCTGGTCGTCACACTGCCGGGCGAAAAGAAGCTCAAAACCACCGTGTCGGTTCGCTTCACGCCCAGCCGAGTCGACCTGCAGGCGTTCCTCATGCGAAGGCCTGACGAAAACCATGCCGCGTTCTACAGGTGGATGTTGCGACGCAACCAGATCCTCCACCTGGTGTCGTTTTTCCTCGACCCGCACGGGGATGTCTACCTGCGTGCGTCGATCCCGGCCTCCGCGTGGACGCCTGAGATCATCGACCAGGTGATGGGCGAAATCCTCACGGTCTCCGACGGCAGCTTCAACGACCTCCTGGTGCACGGCTTCCTCACGTCGATGAAGCGCGAATGGGCGTGGAGGACCGCCCGCGGCGAATCCACTCGCAACCTCGAAGCGTTCAAACACCTGCTGGATACCGATGACAACGAATTCATCGGCACGTTCACCGAAACAGGTGACGAAAACAGCCAGCAAGGCTGACGCTGTCTGAGACAGGCCCTCATGCTTGGCGGATGATCCCGCCGCGCGAGACCCGCGCATGGAAGAATAGAGGCATGACTTACAACCTCGTGCTGCTGCGCCACGGCGAAAGCGAATGGAACAAGAAGAACCTCTTCACCGGCTGGGTTGATGTAACCCTCACTGAAAAGGGCCGCACCGAAGCTGCCCGGGCCGGTGAGCTGCTGACAGAAGCGGGGCTCGCTCCCGATGTCCTGCACACCTCGCGCCTGAAGCGCGCCATCATCACATCGAACCTTGCGCTGGAAACCGCTGACCGATCCTGGATCGACGTCAAGCGCTCCTGGCGCCTGAACGAACGCCACTACGGTGCTCTGCAGGGCAAGAACAAAGCCGAAGTGCGCGACGAATTCGGCGAAGAGCAGTTCATGACGTGGCGTCGTTCGTTCGACACTCCGCCGCCGGAACTCGACGACGCCTCGGAATGGTCGCAGGCAGGAGAGGCCCGCTACGCAAACCTGGGTTCGGCCATTCCGCGCACCGAATGCCTCAAAGACGTCATCAAGCGCCTGCTGCCGTACTGGTACGACTCGATCGTTCCGGACCTCCAGCTGGGCCGCACCGTTCTGGTCACCGCGCACGGCAATTCGCTGCGTGCGCTCGTCAAGCACCTCGACGGCATCAGCGACGAAGAGATTGTCGGCCTCAACATTCCCACCGGCATTCCGCTGCACTACGAACTCGACGAAGACTTCAAGCCGGTGAAGCCCGGTGGTCGCTACCTCGACCCGGAAGCAGCAGAAGAAGCCGCTGCCGCGGTCGCAGCCCAGGGCAAGAAGTGAACTGAGAGCTGAGCTTCGACGCGCTGAGTTCAGTGTCTGTGCGTTGACTGAGCGCGAAAGGCAAAGGCCCGGTGTCCGTGAGGACACCGGGCCTTATGCGTTCAGCAGTCTGCTGTTCAGCCTTACTGCTCAGTCTTCGTTCTGATCAGCGCGGATATCGGCAAGTTCAGCTTCACGGCGGGCCGGTTCGGAGTCGTGAAGGCTTGTCAGCGTCGGTTCGAAAGAACCGGTCAGCAGGTATTCAACGCGGTGCGCCACGTTGACGGCCTGGTCGCCGAAGCGTTCGAAGTAGCGGGAGATCAGCGTGACGTCGGCAATCTGGCTGGGCGAGATTTCGTTCTGGGACAGTTCGCCGATGATGGTGAAGACACGCAGGTGGAGGGCATCGAGTTCTTCGTCGATGGCAGCGATCATCGGCACGGCTGCCGTGCCGGGTTCGCTGAGCAGCTGAACCAGAGCGTTGCCGATGCGGACCGCGGTCGTGCCCATGTGGGTGAAGACGTCGCGGAACTGCTCAGGCAGAGCCGGTTCGGGGTGGCGGATGCGCACGAGCGAGCCGATGTGGCGAGCGAGGTCGCCCATGCGCTCGATGGCAACCGACATCTTCAGCGCCGCGATGACGGCGCGCAGATCAGCGGCAACGGGGGCCTGGAGGGCCAACACTTCTGCTGAACGGCGGTCCAGGGAAGCCTGCATGCCGTCGATCGAATCGTCAGCGGCGATCACCTGCTGAGCGAGTTCGAGGTTGTTTTCCAAGAGAGCCTGAACTGAGCTTTCCATAGCCACGGTGGCCTTTTCGGCCATTTCAACGAGTCCGTCGGCGATGGATTCGAGTTCATTGCGGAAGGCTTCGCGCACTCGAGGTCCTTTCCTTGAAGTAGTACGTGAGGCACTGTACACCCACACGAATCAAGTTAACGTTTTCAAGCGGGAGTTAAACGAGCCTGTCTCTAATATGAATACCACGGGAAATATCGTCAACTTTGTCGCTTTCAGATAGAACCCGCGTCACCATCCGTTTAGGCTGTCAGTGTGGACGTGCTGATCATTTCGCTCATCACCGGCGGAGTTGGGCTCATTTTGGGCATCGCCGGGATTCTCGCGTTCCGCATGTCCGAAAACTCGTGGTCGTCCGCGGCGCTGCACTCGGATGATGAACTTCCCGACGGCATTGCCGAAGTCCTTGCAGTTCTGCCCAGTGCGGCGATTGTCATCGATGCCGGTGACGATGTCACGAAGGCATCGCCTGCTGCCTACACATTCGGCCTTGTGCGCGGTCATGTCCTGGCCGCCCCGCAGCTGCGCGAAGCCGTTGCCCGCGTGCGGGTGCGCGGTCTCATCGAAGAGATCGACTTTGAAACTCAGCGCGGTTCCGATGAAAAGAGCCGCCGCTATCTGCACGCTCGCGTGGCCCCGCTGGCAGAAGCCTATGTTCTTGTGCTGTGCGACGACCAGACGGAATCCCACCGCATCAACGCTGTTCGCCGTGACTTCGTGGCGAATGTTTCGCACGAACTCAAAACACCCATCGGTGCGATTTCCCTCATGGCGGAAGCTGTTACCGACTTTTCGGACGACCCGGAAGCCGTGCAGCGCTTCGGCGGCAAACTGCAGAAGGAAGCCGCACGTTTGGCACAGCTCGTCCAGGAGATCATCAACCTCTCCCGCGTGCAGGATAACGAGCAGCTGGAGTCGACCGCTCGGGTCGAGCTCGACGATGTCGTGCAGGAAGCTGTTGACCGGGCACGGACGAACGCCGAAGCGAAGAGCATCGAACTGTCAGTCTCCGGCAGTCCCGGGACCGCTGTGCAGGGTTCCTTTGACCTGCTGGTCAATGCGGTGCGCAATCTGATTGACAACGCGGTCAACTATTCGAACTCCGGCACGTCCGTGGGCATCAGTGTGGAATTCGCTGACGGTGACGCTTCGATCACCGTGACCGACCACGGGATCGGCATTTCCGCTGAAGACTCTGAGCGAATCTTTGAGCGCTTCTACCGGGTTGACCCAGCGCGTTCGCGCAATACGGGCGGCACCGGCCTGGGTCTGTCGATCGTCAAGCACATTGTGGCTACCCACGGCGGCCGCATCGACGTGTGGAGTCGTCCCGGTGAAGGTTCTACCTTCACCATCATCCTGCCGGCGGCGCCGGCTGATAATGTTCGGCTTCTGAAGCCGCCGGAAAACAAGACCTCTGACGGAACGTCTGTCGAAGGTCGTGAGAGAAAGGCATGAGTTGACCAAGATTCTGCTCGTCGAAGACGAAGAGTCGCTGTCGGACCCGCTGTCCTACCTGCTGGGTCGCGAAGGCTACGACGTAGTTGTGGCTGCTGACGGCAAGAAGGCGGTCGAAGAATTCGAGACCGGCGGGGCAGACCTCGTGCTCTTGGCCCTCATGCTGCCGGGCCTGCCCGGCACGGAAGTCTGCCGCACCATCCGCAGCAAATCGAACGTGCCGATCATCATGCTCACCGCAAAGGACGCCGAAATCGACAAGGTGGTGGGCCTGGAGCTCGGCGCTGATGATTACGTGACGAAGCCGTATTCCTCGCGCGAACTTCTGGCGCGCATTCGTGCTGTTCTTCGCCGCGGGGCAGGTTCCGCTGACGACGACTTCGACGATGTCCTCGAAGCCGGCGGTGTGCGCGTGGATGTTGACCGTCACGTGGTCACGGTGCGCGGTGAGGAAATGCAGCTGCCGCTGAAGGAATTCGAGCTTCTGGAAATGCTGGTTCGCAATGCCGGTCGCGTTATGACCCGCGGCCAGCTGATCGACCGGGTGTGGGGCTCCGACTACGTGGGCGACACCAAGACTCTTGACGTCCACATCAAGCGTCTGCGCGCCAAGATCGAGGTCAACCCCTCCGAACCCAAGCTGCTGACAACGCTGCGCGGTCTAGGCTACAAGTTCGAAGACTGAGGCTTTGCAGTCTGAGCGGCTGCGCCCATTAGGACTGAACTAAGACAGTTGGCTGGTTGAACAAAGTGTCAACGGGCTGAGACAAAGCCAAAGTTGAGGCCCCCGAGTGGAACTCCACTCGGGGCCTCTGTTTTTTAGGCGGTCGCCCACGCTTTAGCAACGGATCCACGCTTTAGCAGTGGCTGTTTTCGCGCAGATTCCGGCTATCGGGTGTTTGCGTGCGGCTAACG
>CABTZE010000003.1 GCA_902489215.1 uncultured Brevibacterium sp. | reverse complement strand
GGCGGTGTCGACCACGAGTACGTCGACACCGGCTTCTGCCAGCAGGCCCGCGCGCTCAAAAGCATCGCCGTAGAAGCCGACGGCCGCACCTACGAGCAGGCGGCCTTCGCCGTCCTTCGAAGCGTCGGGGTACTCATCGCGCCTGATGAAGTCCTTGACCGTGATGAGGCCCTGGATCTTGTTGTTTTCGTCGACCAGCGGGAGCTTTTCGATCTTGTGCTCTGCCAGAAGCTCGTAGGCCTTTTCAGCCGAGACGTCGTGCGGGGCGGTGATGAGCGGCGTCTTGGTCATGATTTCGCCGACCGTGGTGGTGGCGAAGTCAGCGCGCGGCACAAAGCGGAGGTCGCGGTTGGTGATGATGCCGACCAGCGTGTTGTCGTCATCAACCACCGGCAGGCCGGAAATGCGGTACTGGCCACACATGTAGTCGAGCTCTTCGAGCGACTTTTCGGCGGTGATCGTCACCGGGTCGGTGATCATTCCGGATTCGGAGCGCTTGACGTAGTCGACCTGGGCAGCCTGGTCTTCTTTCGACAGGTTGCGGTGGATGATGCCCAGACCGCCGAAGCGGGCCATGGCGATGGCCATGCGGGATTCTGTCACGGTGTCCATTGCGGCTGACACCAGCGGAACCGAAATCTCGAGTTCACGCGTCAGACGAGTTTTTGTCGAAGCTTCCGACGGGATGACATCGGTGTCGCCCGGCAGAAGCAGAACGTCGTCATAGGTCAGGCCGGTAAGTGAAAACGGATCTTCTGCGTCTTTGAAATGCTGGTGAACCTCGGGCACGAGAACCTTTCCTCCGAATAAACCGCTACCGCCTGATGCGCGTCTGACTTGCGTCTGTCATCCGCGGCTTTTTTGTGTGTCCATTCTAAGGGCTTCGCGCCCGCGTGAGCGGCGGGGGTTAGATGGTCAGGTGGGCGGTGGTTTTGGTGCCTGTCGTGGGCAGAATCAGCCGAAAGTATGACCCCGAATTCAGCTTTCTGCGCGATGTGCAGGAAGCAGGAACGCGCGAGGCTGAAGGCATGCTGATTCTTGCGATTGTCCTCATTTCACTGGCACTGGTCTTCTACACGATCGGCGTTTGGGCTGAGCGGCTGAAGAAGACACTGACCTGGCCTCACGTGGCCCTGTTCGGAATGGGTCTGCTGTTCGATGCATCCGGTAGCGAGGTGATGCGCCGCATTGCCGCGGCCGGCAATTCGACAATGTCGAATGCTCCCGATGGTTCGCTCGCCCAGATCCTGTCGGTCACCATGGCAATCACCGGCCTCATTGCGCTGATCCTCATGGCGGTGCACTTCTTCTGGGCGCTCATTGTGATGATCAAGGGCACGGAGAGGGCGAAGGCGATCTTCCACAAGTTCTCTGTGACCGTGTGGGCCATCTGGTTGGTGCCCTACCTGACCGGAATGGTGTCCTCGATGGTCGCGTGAGCGTGCGGCTGACGAGGCGCGGCCGCCTTGCCGAGGAGCCGCTCACCACGCCATCGCACTCACCGGGCTGGCCCCGTGGGCACGCTGAGCGGGAAGCTCGACTGGAACTCCCTTTCTTTCCCACTGAGCGGGTCCGTGAACCGAAGCCCGTCTGCCACAAGTTGCAGCGGATCGGAAAAGTCATACGGGTCGGGCGCCCAGTCGGCCGGGTAAACGGGATCACCCACCATCGGCACACCCAGTCCATTCAGATGGACGCGCAGCTGATGGGTTTTCCCGGTGACCGGTTCTAAGGCGAACTCACCGATTGAGGTGAGCTCCGCCTCATGATTTGGGAGGGCGACTTCCGGACCCACGACCGGGGCCGATTCCGGCGGGAGCCGGCGGGCAGCCCGGCCGCGAACCCCCTCGAACCGCAGCCGGGTTTCTGTGTTGGGCGCACCGGGTATTTCGACCACTTGGCGGTCGCCCTTGGTTTTGTGCAGGCGGGTGCGGCGGACGGCCGGCAGAGCATCGGAGTCAAAGCCCGGCGGCAGCCAGGCGAGCGCTCGGTAGGTTTTGTGTACGCGGCGATTTTGGAACAGGACCTGGTAGGCGCCTCGGGTTTCGGGCCTGCGCGAGAACAGCAGCAGGCCGGCGGTCACGCGATCCAGCCGGTGGACGGCCACAAGGTCGGGTTCGTTCAGTTCAATGCGCAGGCGGGTCACCGCGGACTGGCGCACAAAGCGGCCGTTGGGTGTCGAGGCGAGGAAGTGCGGTTTGTCGACCACCACGATGTCGCGGTCTTCATAGAGGACGGTGAGGTCGAACGGGACGGGGTCTTCGTGCGGGACCGGGCGGTGGAAGAAATAGAAGCCACCGGGGATGACGGGGGCGTCCGGGCCTGCGGGACGGCCGGTCTCGTCGGTCAGGCAGCCGCCGTCCGGGTGTTCGGTCAGCCAGGTGCGGTCCCCCGGCGAATGGTCGGGGAACTCGTGGGCCAGCCAGGCCTCGATTGTCTCTGGGACTGGCAGGTGGGCTTTTGCCGAGGTCTGCTTCCCACCGGGAGCGCGCAGGCGGGTTGCGCTGATCCCCTCACGAGGTGGAAGAGGACTTCGCATCGCAGCCTCCTGGGGGTCTCGGGGCAGGTTTGGCGGTGGGCACCTCCCCCATTCATACCCTTACCGGGCGGATATGAGAAAAGGGGGCGCGAAGTCGGCGCATTCGCGATAAAGTCGACCCGGCCGGGATTTTATCGACAGGAGAAGCTGTGAAGCTCACCACCATGCTGCAGAACGTTGTTTCCGACCACGGGGACCGCATCGCGCTGGTCACTCCGTCAGAGCGTGTGACTTACGCGCAGCTGGACGATAGGGCACGGCGGGCGGCTGCGATGCTTGCCGCTCATCAGGTGTTTCCCGGCGACCGCATTGGCGTGATGACGCTCAACAGCGCTTCGGCTGTCTACACGCTGTTCGGCGCGTGGTACTTGGGCGCAATCCCCGTTCCTTTGGATCCGAAGATGGATTCGGATGACCTTGAAGCGGTTATCAGCCACGCGGGCATCGAGGTTGCTCTTGTTTCCGCAGAACTGTGGAAGGCCGCCAAACGTGTTGACCTGGGCATTGAGTGGATTGTGTCCGACGCCGGGCGTGCTGGCGGTGGTCAGAGTCGCGGTGGGACTAGCCGTGGTGGCTCGGTGTTTGAAACGACAATTGATGCTGTCGACCCGTACACGGAAGCTGAATACGAAGACGCTGCGACCGCTCTCATTCAGTACATCGATCTTGTTGATGGGATTCCGCGGGGCGCTGTTTTCACCCACGCTGGTTTGGCTGAGGCGCAGCCCGCTGTTGCGAAGGCCATGGGAATTGACGGATATGACGTTGTGCAGACCGCCTCGCCCCTGTGGAACCCCGCTGTTCTGCACACGTCGATTCTGACGCCGCTGTCCTTGGGGGCTGCGGTTGTGCTGTCGGCTGATCCGCAGCCTGGCTCTGCGGCTTCGCTTGTGCAGAAGGCTGGCTCGACGGTTGTCACCGGCACCGAAGCAGCACTTCTTGCTTCACTTCCCGGTGCGACGTCTGCCGGTTTTGCTCCGGGTGACATTGAGCGGATTTTTGTGCTCGGCACTGTGTCGTCGCCGCGGGTGGGTGCTGAGATTGCGCGCGCCTACCGGGCTAAGCACTTCTTTGGCCTGTACTCCCCCGGTGCGGCCGCGGGTGTTGGCCTGCTGGTCACAGCGCAGGACATTGTGAAGGCTCCCGGATCTGTGGGTTCACCTGAGCAGGGCACCGGCATTGATGTCCGAGTTGTCGAAGGCACCGGCACCGCCATGGGCGGGGTATCTCCTGACGAGGTGCCGGGACAGGATTCGGCTGGTTCGGCTGATGCTGGTTCAGGTGATGGCGAGGGTGCGCGCGGTGAACTGCAGCTGCGCGGCCCAGGCCTGCTGAAGAACTTCTGGCGCAATCCGATTGCAACCGCCGATTCGCATGACGGCGAATGGCTGCGCACCGGAATTGCCGCCCGTGTTGACGGCGAAGGCCGGATTCACCTGGTCTGAGCGACCGTCTGACCCGAGCCGAAGCTGGGCTAGTCGATTGGCTGCAGCAGCCAATCGAAGTCTTCCCGCATTTCCTTTTCCAACCCGTTTGCCAGGGACTGAGCGAATGGCACGGTGAAGTGGCCGTTGTCGTAGCTGGTCAGGATGTTGCCGACGACCGCATCGCAGTTCTTTGCGTTGGGATCCTTGACGGCTGGGCAGATGTATTCCTTCATGTCCAGCGAATACGCACCCTCGGGGAGGTCTGTCTGTGGGTCTTCGTCGAGCCATTTCTTCTCGATGCCGCATTCCTGTGAGGTTCCGCCGCCGGATATGCACCGAGGAATGTTCAGATTGTCGTCTTTCGGCGCCGCCCGCATGAGCATCAGCTTTGCGCCGGTATCGGTGATCTTGTCCCACCAATCTGGAGCGCGGTCGAGAATGTACTCTTCGTCCTGCTGCTCATCGGTGCGGGAACCAGATGTGACTACGAGGTCGACGTCGTTGTCGTCGAGCCATTCGACGAGGTTTTCGTTGTACTGTCCGCACATTGAATCTGGGGATGGTTCACCGCCCAGGGGGCAGCCGCCCTTGTCCAGTACGAGCACTTCCCAGCCATACTTCGTGGCGAGGCTCTTGAATGTCGTCTCCCAATGCCCTGCGAAGGACCCACCGGCCAGAACAATCGTTGCTGTCGGCTGTGCCGGCGCATCGTCATCCTCACAGACCAGAACTTCGTCAGTGCCCGGGTCATCACCCCACCGCTGTTCGCAGCCCTGCTGGAAGTAGGGCGCTGTGAATTCTCCGGCATCTTCGGGAGCAGGGAAGACATCTGCGTCGGGGAGTTCCCGGTTGTCATCCCAGAACGCAATGTCAGCTCCGGGATAGGTGTCCGAATCGAGGTCGTCGTATGCTGCGTGGGCTTCGACGCTCGTGTTCGCTTGGGTCAGCGGGGTGATGACGAGCGCCCCCACCAGCATCGCCGCTGCACCCGCGGAGATCATCACCTTGTTGCGTTTAAGAACACTGCCGATGCGAGACGACGATTGTGGCGCCAAACGCTGTTCAACAACCCGGTAGGTCAGCCCGGCCAGCACGACTGCGATGCCGAAGACAACCGCGGCTCCCCTGATGCCGACGGCAGGCTGATCTTTGATGTTCAGATAGAAGATGAGCACCGGCCAGTGCCACAGGTAGATGCCATAGGACCGGTCGGCGAACCACCGCACGGGGGCTGATGTGAGGAACCTCGAGGACGAGAACCTTTCTACCGAGGTGCCACTGAGGTCACCCGCGATCATCACGAGCAGCCATCCCACCAACGGCCATAAAGCCAACGGGCCGGGGAACACCTGACCGCCATCGAAGACAAATCCAGTGGCTGTGATCATGGCAAGACCAATCCACCCAGCTGCGAGTCGCCCATTGGCACTCAGGTTGATGCGGTCGAGAACGAGAGCCGCGAGCCCGCCGAAGGCGAACTCCCACACACGGGTCCACGTCGAAAGATACGCTTCCTCTTGTGCGTAGTGACCCTGAATGACAGCCCACAGCAGTGAGGTGACCAGTACGCCGGTGAGTGCTAGGGCGATTGTCTTCACGAAGCGCATGCGCCGAGTGGTGCCTGCAATGATTGCTGCTGCAGCAAAGAAGATTGGGAGTCCAACATAGAACTGGCCTTGCACCGACAGGGACCAGAAGTGTTGGTACAGGGACGTCTGCGGGCCGGCTGCACCGTACGCCAGCTGTGAGCGGATGAGCTCAAAGTTCTCAACGTATAGAAGCGATGCCCGCGCCTCTGCGAATATCTGCCGGTGGTCGGTTTTCGGCACGATGAAGAAGGCAGTGACAGCCGTTACGCCGATGACCAGAGCGGCAGGTGCGAAGATTCGTCTGAACAGGCGACCGAAGTATTTTGTCAGGTTGATCCGGCCGGTGCTGTCGAGTTCCCGCAGCAGCATGCCCACAAAGAGAAAGCCGGTGACTGCTAAAAATATGTCGATGCCGCCGGAGATTCGCCCCTGGCCAAACAGGTGGAAAAGCACAACGCCGAGCAGCGCAAGTCCGCGGACACCGTGAAGTTCAGGACGGAACCTGCGTTCGGGGACACTCAGCATTGACGATACTCGCACCGGCGTATTCACAGCAGCGAACTTTCATCTCTACTCGACGTCTACGGCAGGCCTCGGCTTACTCGATTTTGGTAAAGGCTGAACACCAATTCCATTACTCTGCCGGCTGCGAGTTGCAGACAAGTGAACTCGCAGTTGCCGCCTGGGGTACCTTGCGCGCCGTCCACCCTCGCAGCAGCATTACTTCAGCAGCCAGTCAAAGTCCTTCTGCATCTCCTTTTCAAGCCCACGCGCCAAGGACTGAGAGAACGGTGCGGTGAAGTGACCATTGTCGTAGGTCGTCAAGATGTTGCCCACAACCGCATCACAGTTCTTACTCTTCGGATCTTCAACAGCCGGGCAGACGTATTCCTTCATGTCCAGCGAATATGCGCCGTCAGGCAGGCCTGTCTGAGGATCTTCTTCCAACCATTTCTTAGGCAAGCCGCATTCCTGAGACGTACCACCTTCGGATAAACACCGCGGAACCTCGAGGGTGTTGTCCTTCGGTGTGGCTCGCATAAGCATCAGCTTGGTTCCGGTATCGGTGATCTTCTCCCACCAGTACGGAGCTCGGTCCAGGACGAACTCTTCGTCCTTCGTCTGGTCGATGCGGGATCCGGGAGCTACGACCAGATCGACATCGTGTTCACTAATCCATTCGACAAGGTTCTTGTTGTACCGACCGCAAGCCGTATCCATGCTTTCCTCAGAGCCAAGCGGGCAGGACCCCTTGTCCAGCACGATGACTTCCCAACTGTACTTTTTGGCCAGAGTTTTGAAAGCGGATTCCCAGTGGCCTCCGAACGAAGCACCCGCCAAGACGATCTTCGCCGTTGGATGCCCGGGAGGGTCCTCGTCTTCACATACTTTGACGGTATCTGTCCCCGGTTTGTTTCCAGGCTGTTGATGGCAACCGCGATGAACGTACGGTGCTCTGAATTCAGGCGCCTCTTCTGGCGCTGGAAAGACATCCGCTTCGGGGAGCTTGCGGTCCTCATCCCAAAAAGCGATGTTTGCGCCGGGGTACGTATCCGCGTCGAGGTCTTCGTACGCGGTGTTGACTTCGCCGTTGGGCACAGTAAAGGGGGTAATGGCGAGTACCCCAACCAGCATGGCCGCAACGCCTACCGGAATCATGACCTTATTGCGCTTGAAGATGCCGCCGACGCGGGATGTCGACTTCGGCGCCAAACGCTGCTCGACTACCTGGTAAGTCACTGACGCCAAAACAACTGCGATGAAGAAGACTACCGTCGCGCCTTTAATGCCGACGGCGGATCGGTCTCTGATGTTCAGGTAGAAGATGAGCACCGGCCAGTGCCACAGATAGATGCCATAGGACCGATCTGCAAACCACCTCACCGGCCATGACTTCAGGAATCGTGACGACGAGAAACGTTCCACCGGCGTACTGCTGAGGTCTCCCGCCACCATAACGAGCAGCCACCCCACCAGCGGCCACAGCGCCAACGGGCCAGGGAATACCTGTCCGCCATCGAAGACAAAGCCGGTGGCCGCGATCATGGCAAGACCAATCCACCCGGCGGCGAACCGCAAACCATCGCTCAGGTGAATGCGGTCAAGCACAAGGGCGACAAGCCCGCCGAAGGCAAACTCCCACAAACGGGTCCACGTGGACAGATACGCCTCGTCCTGAGCGTACGAACCCTGGATGACAGCCCACAGCAGCGAGACAACAAGAACACTGGAAAGGGCAACCGCAGTAGCCCTGACAAAACGCAATCCCCTAACTGTGCCGGCAATGATCGCCACGGCCATCAGGAAAAGAGGCAGCGCTAGATAGAACTGTCCCTGAACAGAAAGGGACCAAAAATGCTGGTATAGCGAGGTCTGGGGCCCGGCAGCACCATAGGCAAGCTGTGAGCGGATGAGCTCAAAGTTTTCGAAGTACAGAAGCGACGCACGGGCCTCGGTGAAAGCTTGCCGATGATCAGTCTTCGGCAGAATGAAATACGAGGCAACAGCCGTCACACCTATAACGAGGACCGCAGGCACGAATATTCGCCGGAATAGTCGGCCGAAGTACTTCGTCAGATTGACCTTGCCGGTGCTGTCGAGCTCCCGCAGGAGCATGCCGACAAAGAGGAAACCGGTGACGGTTAGAAAGATGTCGATGCCGCCGGAGATTCGCCCGTGGCCGAACAGGTGGAAGAGCACAACACCCAACAGGGCAAGACCCCGCACGCCGTGCAGCTCGGGGCGGAATCTGCGTTCGGGGATGCCCAGTTTCGGAGACACACGCACCGTGGAACTCACTGCACCGAACTTTCATCTCTACTCGACGTCTACAACATGCGCGGGCATGTTCGGTTCTCGTTATGGCTGAAAGCCAATTTGTCCACTCTCTCGGCTTAAAGTTTCTGCAAAGTGAACGCACGGTTGCAATGAGGGATAACTTCAGCTGGCTATCGCGCAGAGAACGGGATTGCGGGGGACGGCCGGAGTGCAAAAACGACGAAGGGCGGATGGAGAATATCCATCCGCCCTTCGTTCACTGAGCTCGAACCGAAGTTCAAGCCTCAGCTAGACGATCAGTCTTCTTCGTCTTCTTCCTGCTTCTCGACAACCAGCGATTCGGTGGTGAGAACCAGTGCTGCGATCGATGCTGCGTTGCGCAGTGCCGAACGGGTGACCTTGACCGGGTCGATGACGCCCTTGCCGATGAGGTCTCCGTATTCGCCGGTGGCAGCGTTGTAGCCCTGGCCGAGTTCGAGTTCTTCGACCTTGGATATAACGACGAAGCCGTCCTGTCCGGCGTTTTCAGCGATCCAGCGAAGCGGCTGGCGCACAGCGCGGCGGACGATGTCCGCACCGGTGGCTGCATCGCCTTCGAGGCCGAGGTCTTCGGCCGCAGCGGATGCGTGCACGAGTGCGGTACCGCCACCGGCGACGATGCCTTCTTCGATGGCTGCACGGGTAGCAGCGACTGCATCTTCGACGCGGTGCTTGCGTTCCTTGAGCTCAACTTCGGTGGCTGCGCCGACCTTGATGACGGCAACGCCGCCGGCCAGCTTAGCCAGGCGCTCCTGCAGCTTTTCGCGGTCCCATTCGGAGTCGGTCTTTTCGACCTCAGCGCGAATCTGGGCGACGCGACCGGCAACAGCTTCGTCTGCTCCGCCGCCGTTGACGACCGTGGTGTTGTCCTTGGTCACGGTGACGGTGCGAGCGGTGCCGAGCTGCTCCAGGGTGACCTGTTCGAGCTTCATACCCATGTCCGGGGTGATGACTTCGCCGCCGGTGAGGACTGCGAGGTCTTCCAGGATTGCCTTGCGGCGGTCACCGAAGCCAGGAGCCTTGACGGCAGCAACGTTGAGGATGCCGCGCATCTTGTTGACCACCAGCGTTGACAGGGCTTCGCCTTCGACGTCTTCGGCGATGATCAGCAGCGGCTTGGATGCCTGCTGAACCTTTTCGAGCACCGGCAGGAGGTCCTGGATGTTCGAGATCTTGCCCTGGTTGATGAGGATGTAGGGGTCCTCAAGCACTGCTTCCTGACGGTCTGCATCGGTGATGAAGTACGGCGACAGGTAGCCCTTGTCGAACTGCATACCCTCGGTGAATTCGAGTTCAACCGCGGAGGCCTGCGATTCGTCAATGGTGATGACGCCGTCCTTGCCGACCTTGTCGAATGCGTCGGCGATGAGTTCGCCGATTTCTTCGGACTGTGCCGACAGTGCTGCGACGTGTGCGATTTCCTTGGAACCGGAAACGTCGCGAGCAATTTCGAGCAGACGAGCTTCAACAGCTGCGACCGCTGCTTCGATGCCGGCCTTGAGCTGGCCGGGGGCTGCACCGGCGGCAACGTTGCGCAGGCCTTCGGACACGAGTGCCTGTGCGAGAACGGTTGCGGTGGTGGTGCCGTCACCTGCGACGTCGTTGGTCTTGGTGGCGACTTCCTTGGCCAGCTGTGCGCCGAGGTTTTCGTAGGAGTCGTTGAGTTCGACTTCGCGGGCGATGGTCACACCGTCGTTGGTGATGGTGGGTGCGCCCCACGCCTTGTCGAGGACGACGTTGCGGCCCTTGGGTCCCAGCGTCACCTTGACGGTGTCGGCCAGAACGTTGACGCCCTTTTCGAGTGCCTTGCGGGCTTCGTCGTCGAACAGAAGGGTCTTAGCCATGGTTCACTTCTCTTTCTGTAAGCCGTTGCCTGTACGGCAAGCGCCGCCTGTCAGGCGGCGGTTGCTGTGGTTGCGGAAGTGATCAGGCGATGACTGCGAGGACATCGCGAGCCGAGAGCACCAGGTACTCTGCGCCTGCGTACTTGACTTCGGTGCCGCCGTACTTGGAGTAGATGACCTTGTCGCCGACTTCGACGTCAACGGGCACGCGGGTGCCGTTTTCGGCAACGCGGCCGGGTCCGACTGCGACGACTTCGCCTTCCTGCGGCTTTTCCTTTGCGGTGTCCGGGATGACGAGGCCGGAGGCAGTGGTCTGTTCGGCTTCGACCTGACGGACGACGATCCGGTCTTCAAGCGGCTTGATGTTCACCGACATGGAGGAAACTCCTTCGATCAGTTGTATGAAGGTTGCTGTGTTCAACTTGAGCGGAGGGGACAGCTGGGGCGCTGTCTTCTGACGAGGCGCCGCCTGCTTTGGTCTGTTTCCTGCCGTCGTCGCGGGTGCCGGCTGGAACGGTCCTTGACGAGTGCGGTGTGCTGAGGTTTTCGGCTGAGCCCTGCGCTCAGCTCATTGTTCAGCGATTAGCACTCGCACCACTCAGGTGCTAATTCAGACTGTAGTCCGCGCTTGGCACTCGGTCAAGCGGAGTGCTAACCAAGCACATCTGGCTGCCTGGTGGTCACTCCTTGTAAGACAGCGGATGTTCGTCAGTTCAGGACCACTCCCCTATTGCCCGCAGCGCGTTGGCGGTGGTGATGTTCGCGATGTGCTCTTCGGAGACTCCCCGCACTTCGGCCAGCTTGCGCGCGTTGAGCGCAGCGAGGTACGGCCCGCCGGGCTTGCCGCGGTGTGGGTGGGGTGTGAGGAACGGTGCGTCGGTTTCAGTGAGCAGGAGTTCGTCCGGAACAACTGCCGCGGCTTCGCGCAGCCCGGCAGCGTTTTTGAACGTGATGTTGCCTGCAAAGGACATGAAGTATCCGCGGCGAGCGCATTCTTCGGCCATTGCAACATCCCCAGAGAAGCAGTGGAAGATCGTGACGTCTGGTGCTCCGACCTCGGCAAGGATGTCGAGGACATCCTGGTGTGCTTCGCGGTCGTGGATCTGCAATGCAAGGCCGCGGCGCTTGGCGATTTCGATGTGTGCTCGGAAGGATTCCTTCTGCGCGTCCATGTCGGCGCTGTCGGATGCGTCGGTGCGGAAGTAGTCGAGTCCGGTTTCACCAACGACCCGCACGCGTTCGCGGCCGGCGAGTTCGTCGATTTCCGCCAGGGCTTCGTCCAGCTGCCCTGCGCGGGCAAGCGTGGGAGCTTCGTTGGGGTGCAGCGCGACTCCACCGAGCAGCCAGGGCCTTCCGTCTTCGGCTTCGGAGGCCACGAGGTCGGCCGTCCAGCGGGCGGCCGGCAGGTTGCAGCCGATCTGGACTACTCGTTCGATGCCGGCCGCCATGGCTGATTCGTAGAAGAACGACAGCGGCGGGAACTGTTCGTCTTCGCCGGGCACGACGTCTTCTGCGATAACTTCGCCGGCCTTAAGAGGCAGGCGCACGCCCGTGCAGATGTCCAGGTGGGTGTGGGAGTCGATACCGGGTGCGGCCAATCGTTCGGGTACGTCCGGGTACTCCCCCGCTGCGCGTGAGGCCACGCTTATCAGTCCTCCGGTTCGACGTATTTGGGGAACACGGGTTCGGGTTTGGGAAGCTCAGTGCCGCCTGCCAGGCGTTCATCCAGAGCAGCGAAGCTGCGCGGGTCGCCGGCTTTGATGTTGTGCGCACCCGCTTCTGCCGTGCCTGCTTCCACACCCAGAAGGTCAAGAACCTTGGATGCGGATTCGGGCATGATCGGCTGAACCAGGATGGTGACGCGGCGCAGAACTTCAAGGGTTGTGTAGAGCACAACCGCCATGCGGCGTTCGTCGGTTTTGCGCAGCTTCCACGGTTCCTGTGCCGAGAAGTAGCGGTTGGTGGCTTCAAGCACCCGCCACAGGGCACCCACGTAGCGGTGCAGTTCCTGCAGCTGAACTTCCGAACGCGCCTTGTCGAGCAGAGCAGCGGCGGCGTCCAGGAGTTCACGGTCGTCGTCAGTGAATTCGTCATCCGAAACGTCCGGAACAATACCGCCGAGGTTCTTCGCGACCATGGACAGCGAGCGCTGTGCAAGGTTGCCGAACTCGTTGGCGAGGTCTGCGTTCTTGCGCGAAATGATGCCTTCGGCAGAGTACGAACCGTCCTGACCGTAGGAGATTTCCCGCAGCACGAAGTAGCGCAGAGTGTCCAGGCCGAAGCTGTCGATGAGGTCGTAGGGGTCGACCACGTTGCCGATCGACTTGGACATCTTTTCGCCCTTGTTGAACAGGAAGCCGTGCGCGTGGACGCGCTTGGGCAGTTCAACACCTGCGCTCATAAGGAATGCCGGCCAGTAAACGGAGTGGAAGCGCAGAATGTCCTTGCCGATGATGTGCACGTCAGCCGGCCAGAATTCGCGGAACGATTCAGATTCGACATCCGGGTATCCCACACCGGTCAGGTAGTTGGTCAGCGCGTCGACCCACACGTACATGACGTGCTTGCTGTCCCCGGGAACCGGCACGCCCCAGTCAAACGTGGTGCGCGAAATCGAGAGGTCCTGCAGCCCCTGCGATACGAACCCGATGACTTCGTTGCGGCGTGTGTCCGGGCCGACATATTCAGGGTGCTCTTCGTAGAGCTTGAGCAGTTTGTCCTGATAGGCCGACAGGCGGAAGAAGTAGGATTCTTCTTCTGTCCATTCGACTTCCGTGCCCGTGCCCACTGAAACGCGTGTGCCGTCTTCGCGCAGCGTGGTTTCGTCGTCTGCGTAGTAGGCCTCGTCCCGCACGGAGTACCAGCCGGCGTACTTGTCCAGGTAGATGTCGCCGGCATCGACCATTTTCTGCCAGATGAACTGGCTGGCCTTGATGTGGTCTTCGTCCGTGGTGCGGATGAAGCGGTCGTAGCTGCTGTTGAGATCGTCGTGGAGCTTCTTGAACTTCGCAGCGTTGAGGTCAGCGAGTTCTTTGGTGCTGATGCCCTCTTTCTGAGCTGTCTGCTGCATCTTCAGACCGTGTTCATCAGTGCCGGTCATGAAGAACGTGTTTTCGCCGTCCAGACGTTTGAACCGCGCGATCGTGTCCGCTGCGATGTATTCGTAGGCGTGGCCGATGTGCGGCTGGCCGTTGGGGTAGGCGATCGCCGTGGTCATGTAGAAGCTCATGTGGCACAGTCTACGGCCGGGCACTGACATGACGAGGTGCCGCCCACCATCCGAACCGGCACCCGACTTTCACCGGGGTCAGGCTCCGGCCCCGGATCACTCCCTGTGCAGGTACGCTTCGTAGACTTCTCGGGTCTTCAGGCCCGCGGTTTTGGCAACCTGTGCGGCTGCGTCTTTGCCGCGCATGCCCTGGGTGACGAGTTCGGATACCCTCTCCAGCACGTCCTCCGGCTCTACACCCGGACCATCGGTGCCGGACACGACCAGGGCGATTTCACCTCGTACGCCGTCGGCAATGTCGAGCAGCACATCTGCGGCGCGGCCGCGGATGACCTCTTCGTGCAGTTTGGTGAGTTCCCGGCACAGTGCGATTCGGCGGTCGTGGCCGAACACCTCGACGATCGCTTCGACCGACTGGACGATTCTGTGCGGGGCTTCGTAGAAGACCATGGTGCGCTCTTCGCGTGCCAGCGACTGCAGCAGGGCGCGGCGCTTGCCGGATTTGCGCGGCAGGAAGCCTTCGAAGGTGAAGCGGTCGGTGGGCAGGCCCGACAGCGCCAGCGCGGTTGTCACAGCGGTGGGGCCGGGTGCGCTGGTCACGGGCAGTCCGCGGTCGGATACGGCCTTCACCACGTGGTAGCCGGGGTCGGAAACACCGGGCATGCCGGCATCGGTGAGCAGCACGACGCGCATTCCGGAATCGACGGCATCGGCGATTCTTTCAGCGCGGGACTGTTCGTTGTGGTCGAACAGGCTCATGATCTTGGCCGTGTGCTGGACTTCGAGGCGTTCGGCTAAATCGAGGAATCGGCGGGTGTCTTCAGCCGCAATGAGGTCGGCGGCGGCGATTTCTTCGCGCATACGCGGCGATGCGTCCCCGAGGTTGCCCAGCGGCGTCCCCACGAGCACGAGGGCGGCGCGGTCTGAGCTGTCAGTCACGGTCGTGTCCTTTTGTTCTGGAGGTGCCGAGGTGTTGGGGAGGCGCCGAGGTGCCCGCCGGTCAGCGGTCCAGGCACGGGTCGGTGCGGGTCAGGTTCCGAAAGCTGGGGTCAGGAACCGGCAAAGGCTCCAAAGCCGATTAGAACGCCGAAGAGCGCGAGGAAGCCCAGCATGAGCAGCAGAACGATTCCGGTGCCTACGTAGCCGCAGATCAGTCCGCCGATGGCCAGGCCTCGACCCTGTTCGCCCGTCTTCTTGATCTGGGAAAGCGAAATGTGACCCAGCACGATGCCGACTAGCAGACCCAAGAACAGCGGGCTGAAAGCCCATCCCAACAAAAATCCGACAAGGGAGCTGACCAGCGATCCGATCGCCATGCCGTTGGTGCCCGGTGGCTGGTAGTACCCAGTCGGCTGTCCGTAGGGCTGGCCGTACGCCTGCCCGTACTGCTGGCCATAGGGCTGCGCGTAGGACTGATCCTGGTAGCCGTAGGCCTGCTGACCGTATGCCTGGCCTTGGTAGCCGCTGTTGTCAGGCTGTGAATACGGCTGAAGACTGCCCTGCGGCTGTTCCTCAGGCGGCTGGGGAATATACGAGCTGGACACTGCGGCTCCTCGAAGATCGGGGTGCGTACGCGCCCAGTGTAGCCCCGCCCGTACCGGTGCTGTCAGTTCAGCCGTGTCAGTCACTCCGTCTAAGTCAGTGCCTCCATCTAGACTGGCGCCGTGAGTTCATTGGCATCGGGTACGCGCAGCAGCGCCGGAGCACAGCGCGTCCGGGCAACCGGGCTGCGCGCTTGCGTGCCGCAGAACCCTGCGCTCACGTCCGTGTGGGGCTGGGTGTGGCCGCTGCTGATCGCCGCTGTCGGCGGATTTCTGCGCATGCTGCGCTTGGACCATCCGCGCGAACTCATTTTTGACGAAACCTATTACGTCAAGGACGCCCACTCGATTGCCCATCACGGGGTCGAACTCAAATGGGCTGAGGACGCCAACGGCAAGTTCGCCGCCGGCGATTTCTCGGCGCTGACCGATGACCCTTCGTATGTTGTTCATCCGCCGCTGGGCAAATGGATTCTCGGGGCCGGTCAACTGCTTTTCGGCGACGGCGCCAATCCTTTTGGCTGGCGCTTTGCGGCAGCGCTCATCGGCACCATCAGCATTGTGATCATCGCCCGCATTGCCATCCGCATGTTCGGGTCAGTGTGGCTGGGTGCCGCGGCTGCCCTGCTGTTGGCGGCTGACGGGCAGCATTTCGTCCACTCGCGCACGGGCCTGCTCGACATCTTCGTCATGTTCTTTGTGCTCATCGCGTTCTGGCTGCTGCTCATTGACCGCGATGACGCACGTCGGAAAATCCTGCAGCGCACAGGTCCTAGTGTCGACAAGCAGCACACGGGATCCAAACCGTGGTTCATGCCGGCTTCTTTCGGCCCTTCCCTGGGTCTTCGTCCGTGGCGGCTGGCCGGCGGCATTGCCTTAGGTCTTGCCTGCGGCGTCAAATGGAACGGCCTGTACGCACTGGCTGTTTTCGGCATCATGATTGTGCTGTGGGATGTCGCCAACCGTCGTGCAGCAGGCATCCGCCGACCGTGGCTTGCGGCACTCGGCAAAGACTCCGTGCCGGCGTTCATGTCCCTCGTTCCGGTGGCCGGCATTGTGTACCTGCTGTGCTGGACGGGTTGGATTCTCAGCCCCAAGGGTTGGGACCGCGGCTGGGCAGCTGGGAACAGCGGCTGGTGGGATTTCCTGCCTGACTGGCTGGTCAGTCTTGCGCACTACCACTACACGGCCTACAACTTTCACGTTGGTCTCGACAAACCTCACACCTACATGTCCAACCCGTGGGGATGGTCTGTGCAGTGGCGGCCTACCAGCTTCTACTACCGTTCCTACGGTCTTGGTGAACACGGCTGCACGGTCGAGAAGTGCTCGGCTGCGATTCTCTCCGTGGGCAACCCCGTGGTGTGGGGCCTGGGAACCGTGGCTCTCGTCGTTGTTTTGCTGGCCTGGGTGCTGCGCCGCGATTGGCGGGCAGGAGCGATCCTCGCCGGGCTTGCCGCAGTGTGGCTGCCGTGGTTCAACTACCAGCACCGCACCATCTTCACCTTCTACACGATCGTCATGGTGCCGTTCATTGTTCTTGCACTCGTCTACGCGCTTGGCATTGCGTGGGGAACAGCCGCCGGCAGCGCATCAGCACGGTCATTGCAGGCCCGCCGCCTGGCAGTCGCTGCGATCCTCGCAGCAGCGGTCCTCGTGTTCGCCTTCTACTACCCCATCTGGACGGGCACCACGATCCCCTACGATTCGTGGCGCATGCGCATGCTCAACCCCACCTGGATCTGACCGAACCGCACACCCAACACCAGCACAGCTCCGCAGCTGAGCCTCACCTCGGCACCTGAACAACCTGCCATCCGGGCACCCCCTCCACTTTCGGAGGAAGGTTAACCGGAATCTATCTATCGCGTAGCTTCGATTTAAGATTCCGTTCGCAAGGGGCTACTGATAATGGCCCCCTATGACCATTTCAGCCAACACTCCCCCGTCCCCCGCCGCAGACAACGCAGCCAGCGAAAAATCCGCATCGGCGGTGGCAATCATTCCGGCCCGTGGTGGTTCCAAGGGCATCCCGCTGAAGAACCTGCAGAAGATCGGTGGGCGCTCCCTGTTGGCGCGAGCCATCGAAGCAGCTCAGCGAAGCACAGAAATCGACACCGTTGTCGTCTCCACCGACCACCAGGGCATTGCAGAAGAAGCACGCGCTCACGGGGCCGAAGTTGTTATGCGTCCCGACGACATCAGCGGCGACACCGCTTCGAGCGAATCCGCTCTGCTGTACACGCTCGCGCAGCTCAGCCGCACTCACCGTCCTTTTGACATCACGGTGTTCATTCAGTGCACCTCGCCTTTCATCAACCCGCAGGACCTCGACGAAGCCACGGCAGCCGTTGCAGCTGGACGTCACGACGTCGTGTTCTCCGCCGCTGTTGATCATTCCTTCCTGTGGAAGCTCGGCACCGACAGCACCGCCGAAGCCGTTGGCCACAGCGCTGAATTCCGTCCACGTCGCCAGGACCGCGAACCGCACTACTCCGAAACCGGCGCGTTCTACGTCATGCGCACCGCGGGCTTCCAGGAATCCGGGCACCGTTTCTTCGGTTCGATCGGCATCCAGGAAGTCCCGGAAGACGATGCCCGCGAAATCGATTCACTGTCTGACCTCACGCTGCTTCGCGCGCTGGCTGACCAGCGTCAGCAGGACACATCACAGCTGAGCGAACTCGACATTGACGCTGTTGTCACGGACTTCGACGGTGTGCACACGGATGACCGCGTGTTCGTGGCCGAAGACGGCACGGAGTCGGTGCCCGTTCACCGCGGCGACGGTATGGGTGTGTCTCGCCTGGTCAAGGCCGGTGTGCCGTTCCTCATTCTGTCGAAGGAACGCAACCCGGTGGTCACCCGCCGCGCAGAGAAGCTGCGGGTTGAAGTCGCCCAGGGCATCGACAACAAAGCCCACGTGATTGCCGGCTGGATGGCCTCACACGGCCTGGACCCGGCCCGGGTTGCCTACGTCGGCAATGACATCAACGACCTTGAAGCCTTCAGCGAGGTCGGCTGGCCGATTGCGGTTGCCGACGCTCACCCGGCTGTCCTTGCCGCCGCACGTCACGTGCTGGCATCAGAAGGCGGCCGAGGTGCCGTCCGCGAGGTCTGCGACCTCGTCCACGTGCCCACCCGCCATTCGGCAGGTGTCCAGGAACCCCAGCCATCCACCACCCACTGAGCCAAAAACCTCCCACCCGAAAGGATTGACATGACTGCTGTCCCCTACTCCACCACCAGTGCAGGCAAGACCATCACTCCCGTTGCAATCGGCGAACACAAGGTCGGACCGGGCAACCCCACCTACCTGATCGGCGAAATCGGCATCAACCACAACGGTGACGTCGAACTGGCCAAGCAGCTCATGGATGTTTCCAAGGTTGCCGGCGCACAGGCTGTGAAGTTCCAGAAGCGCAACCCGGAAGTTGCTGTTCCGGAACACCAGAAGTCGAAGCCGCGCTCCACCCCGTGGGGCGAAATGACCTACCTGGAATACAAGTACCGCGTTGAGTTCGAAGACGAGCAGTACACCGAAATCGACCGCTACGCCAAGGAACTGGGCCTGCAGTGGTTTGCCAGCCCGTGGGACGTTGACTCGGTGAACTTCCTCGAAAAGTTCGACGCTGTCACCCACAAGGTTGCTTCGGCTTCCATCACCGACGTCAAGCTGCTTGAGGCTCTGCGCGACACCGGCAAGCCGCTCATCATGTCCACCGGCATGTCGACTCTCGAGCAGATTGACCGCGCCGTGGAGATCCTCGGCACCGACAACCTGGTGCTCATGCACGCCACCTCGACCTACCCGCTGCCGGCCGAAGAAGTGAACCTGCTGGCCATCCCGGCGCTGCGCGAACGCTACGGCGTTCCGGTCGGGTACTCCGGCCACGAACTGGGCACCACCATCACCACCGCTGCAGTGGCCCTGGGTGCTGTGACCGTTGAACGTCACATCACGCTGGATTCGACCATGTGGGGTTCGGACCAGTCAGCCTCCATGGAACCTGCTGAGTTCATTTCGCTGGGCCGTCAGATCCGCGAAATCGAAACCGCTCTGGGTGACGGCAACAAGCGCGTCATGCCGGGCGAAGAACCCAAGATCGCTTCGCTGCGCGTCCACAGCTGAGTCACGCTGGTCGGCTGGGTCCCCTGCGATTCAGGGGGCCCAGCCGATTTGCCCTCGTGACCCACCCAGCCAGGCTTCGACCTCTCACTGAGAAAGACATCAATGGTCAAACTCTCGCTCATCATCCCCGGCAAAGACGCCGCCCCGTTTTTGCCGCACCTGTTCAGCTCCGTCCTTCTGCAGACTAAGCAGCACCCGCTCCAGCCGGAGCCGATGGATCGTCGTGACCTCGAAATCATCGTCATCGATGACGGCAGCACTGACGACACCCCAGCGGTGCTCAATGAGATTTCTCAGCAGTTTGAGCATTTCCAGGTCATCACCAACCAGGAGCCCACGGGCCCATCGCGGGGACGCAATCTGGGCATCGATGCGGCCAATGGCGAGTACATTGAGTTCATCGACGCAGATGACTGGCTGTCGCCGAATATGATGCGCACCCTGTTTGATGCGATTCGCCACCTGGACGTCGATTTCGTTCGCACCGACACCATCATGGTCGAAGGCTCCAAACGGACGTTTCGCCGCGCGCCCATGTCGCTGCGCAATATGCCTCTGAACCCGAGAGCTGGAATCCTGCCGACTTCGACGACGACCATGGTCGACTATCCTCTGGCCGCGGCCGGCATCTACAGCCGAAGGATGATCGATGCAGGGATCCTGCATTTTCCCGAAAACCTCATCACCGCGGAAGACAGGGTTTGGACGTGGAACCACTACCTCAACGCGCAATCGTTCGCAGTTGTTGATTCTGCGGGCCACTGCTACCGCCGGGGTGTGTCGACGTCGCTGACGCAGATCTTTGATGAGCGTCAGCTGCAGTTCACAGAAGCCTACGCACAGGTTTTCGACATGCTCAAAGAAGACCCTGAGGGAGAGACCTTCTTCCCCAAAGCTGTGCGAACGTGGTTGGCGATGCTGCATCATCATGCAGATCGCTTCGCCAAAGCGCGCGAGGCAATGGCCGAGGATCCCGAAGCCCCAAAGATCGACCGCAAGGTTGTCAGCGACCTCACACAGCGCGGAAGAGAGCTTTCTAAGCGAATTCCCGAGGACATTCTGCTGGAACAGTTCGACCTCAGCAGCCGGGCCCGCAAGTTGGCTATCAGCACGTACATGCCTGCCACGATCCTGAAGAAGGCCACCCTATGAAACAGTTGTTCTTTGCTTCGACCCTCACGCAGGTCATCACCTTAGCCGCCGGCATCGACGAAGGAGCCTATGACACTGGTTGGCTTCCACAGCTTGCAGCGCTGCCGCTGGGCGCACAGTACGGCGACCTCAGCAACAATGACACTGACCGCCGGCGAAACGACTATCCGCAGGTGGCAGAGCGGATCCTCATCGTCTCCAACAATGCCTACTCTCCAGAGACCGCCTACCCTCTGTGGAGTCTCGATGAAGCCCAGCCCGCGCTGAAGCGCTTCGATCGGGTCATCGATCTGAACGCGACGATCACCCCCAAATCTCCCAGCACGTGGAACCCGTCGGACACCGACCTTCCCGCGTGGGAACGTCTGCTGCGCACACAGTGGGATCTTGGGGATTCTGAGCTCGAACTGATCGTCGAATCGCCTCAGGTGAATCCGGCCGCTGCTGTAGGCAGAATCTTCCACACAGCGCATCAGCGAGTTCACGCTGATGGCTTGATGTCCTTTGGCCCCACTCGCAACCAGCTCGCGCTGACAAACGCACAGCGCATGACCTCGCTGCACTACCTGCCGTACGTTGAGATTGATCCCGTGCTGTTGAGCGAGGCCGGGGTTGTCCCCGTACCGTTGGCATGGGAGTCGTTCCGCGCGGTTGTAGCTGAAACGGCTGAAGTTATCACTTCCGAGCTCGAAGCAGACCTCAGCGACCTTCGCGAATCCAAAACTGCACTCGTGACGGGCCAGTATCTGGCCGCGCTGAACATTCTCACTGAAGAAGAAGAGCAGGCCCTCCACCTGGAAATGATTGATGAGGCGGCCAAGCGCGGCGCGGAAGCGGTTGTCTTCAAGCCGCACCCCTCTGCTCCTGCCGCTGCAGTCACGCCGTTGCGCAAGCATGCTGAACGGCATGGAATGAAATTCGTGCTCTTCGACCGTCCGGTCATCGCCGAGGCAGTTATCGAATACCTTCAGCCCGACATGGTGATCGGCTGCTTTTCCACAGCTCTCGCTGTCGCTCGCGCTGCCTACGGAATTCCGGCAGTCGCAGTAGGAGCAAAGGGGGTTATGGAACAGGTCGTTCCATTCGAAAACTCGAATCGCGTGCCGCTGGTGCTGTGCGACATCCTCATGGACGGCAACACCGACGAACTCAGTGAACAGCAGATTGAACGTCTTCAGGGGCTGATTTCAGCAATCGCCTATGCTGCCCGGCCCATGGTGGTCCCCCACCTTAGGCCCGCAGCCGAAGAATTCCTGGCGGCGGCCCGGTACACCAGCGACCTGGGGTATTTTCGCAGGCGTCGGCTCACCAAACTGCGGTTGCCGGGCGCGCTGCCTGCAGTGCCTATTCGGCCGGGCAAGATCGAGAGGCGACTACCTCAGCCGTTGCGAGCGCCCTACCGCAAATTCAGGCGTCGTGTGAAGAACCAGGTCGGGCAGCTGAAACGCTGATTCCTGACCCGCAGGCGGCCCGTCGGTTCAATCGGCGGGCCGCCTGCGTTTGCCGCCGAATAATCCAGACAGGGCAACTGTCAAACCGATGAGGACAGCAACCGCAGGCCAGTGCGTGTATCGGAAGTGGGCCTCCGGTATCACCGGAAAGTACGCCGCTATATAGAGAAAAGCTGACGACGCAAGCATGAACACGGCAGCGCGACCGCGCCTGCACACCCACGCAGAAGCCATCACGAGAACTGACCCGACCAGCCAAAACCAGGGTTTGAACGTGAATTCAAACTTCGTCAGGCTGAAATCCTTCACATATGTTTTTGCGGCGCGTTCAAATGGCTCGTGCCCAAGAGCGAAACCTGTTTCCCGTGCAATGCTCACCGGCTTTTGAAGGTACACCAGCATTGAGGTCGTCAAGTAGTAGCGATACACCGACCACCGGTAGGAAATATAGCGTCCGGGGTGTGTGATGACGTTCTCTCGCCACAGCTTTTTCAGCCCGTTTCTATGGGCTATGGCAATCGGTTCGTAGTCACCGCCGATGCCTTTGCCAAAGCAGTTCCAGTACGCGTCGTAGTATTCGCCATTGTCATAACACTGCTCACGTGCGGTATTCAGACGGTCTTTCAGCTGCTGTGAAACATCAGCCTTGTTGAGTTCGTCTTCGGGAACCGAAAACATGACGTCATCGAGCATCACCTGGTACTCCTGATGGGTTTCTTTGACGTGCCATGCTTTTGCGATTCCGGCATCGATGACAACTGCCCCTCCGCCAACCGTGAATAGCAGTACGAAGGAACCCGCAATCCACGCAGCGAACCGACTCCGGCGCAGACCGGATCCACGCCCACGGCGCGCCCACACCTTGCGCATCGCACCTTCTGCAATCGGCCACAGCTGCCAGGCCAAGTAGAAGCAGATCGGGACTACGGCAACAATCGCGTTTTTGCGCACCAGTGTCGCAAAGATGAGCACAACGAGTGTCAGAAGAGCAAGCACCACAGTTCGCTTTGACCGGTCCCCGCGGCGTATGAGCATTGCACAGCCACACGCGACGAGCAGCGCTCCGGTGAGAATCGTGTCCTTCCACGGGGTGTTGATTTGGCTATATGCCCACGGGCTGACAGAGACAGCAACAACTGCCAGCGATCCCACTCTGCTGCCCAGCCGACGGTGAACGTACTGGGCAATCAGCAGCACCCCGCAGAAATACAGAATCACCGAGAACGCGAACAGCGAACCGATCCAACCGGTGGCCCCGTAAAGGCCTTTCCACACAACGGCAATGATCGGCGGGTGCCAGTCACTCATCTGCTTCTGACCGGTAACTTGCCGAAACTGTTCAATGATGTCGAATTCAGCCCGCCCCGTGCCGAAGCCGATGATAGTGGTCCCGGCGCAGAGCACTGTCAGTATGACGAGCAGCAGACTCCACCGGGATCGTGCGTTCACTTCTTGTCCTTATCGATCGTCAGGGCCTTGGCCACATAGTCAGCCAAGGTTTCTGAATAGGACGCCGAAATGTGGTCTTGGTCGCGGTACACAACCACCGAACCGACTACGGCGGGACAGGTTGTGGACTGTCCGCAGAAATAGGGCGTGGGATCCCAACGGCGGATGTCAAGGTCCTCCGCAGCCTTTTTCAGTGCGAGATCAGCACCGTTGGGCTTGGGGTCTTCGCGCTTGAAGTTGCACTCTGCAGGATCGGCTTCATTCAGGCCCATGCAGTCGGCCATGTTGAACGGAGGAACGGGTGTGTCCCCGAATGCGACAATATCGATTCCAGCGTCCTTCAGCGGTTTGAGCGTTTCGATGTACCCGTCATAGCCGACAACGTCGGACTCAGCCAGGCCTTCTTCTTCCGCGGCTTCAACGTCATAGTCGTCAACGTCCAGGTTGGCAATGAGCACCTTGTCAGGTTTTTCGTCCACAAGGTGTTTGACGAGCTTCTTCACCGGTTCGACGCAGTTGAGCCCTTCGTTCTTGTAATTGCGCGGGGTGGTGTTCAGCCCGCAGGCGTTTTTCGCATACACCTGCAGCTTCCAGTCTGTTCCCTCGAGCGCTTTTTCCAGTCCCGGCACCCACTGGGCCGCGTGGGAGTCCCCCACGACAGCCAGTTCCTTTGATCCCTCCGGGTTGAGCACAGTGCAGCCGCGAATGGTGTCAGATTCCCTTTTGTTCGGATACGGGTCGCATTCATCGGGGAACTTCGGACGGTCCTCAATCAGGTCGACCGCTTTCGGGAAGTAGTCCTTCTGTCCTTCCGCGTGCATGGGCAGGTCGAGCGCCTCCAGCGGATCGCTGATTGCCCGAGCCCCGAACAGCGGTTCACCGTCTTCAGGTTCCTGCGTGGCCTGATCGTCTGCAACAGTGTCGTACTTTTCCTGTGCTTCGGGCACCCGTTCGTATTCACGGTTGACCGCCCACTGCGGAACAAGCGCCACCGCTGCGGCAACCACCATGGACACTGCCGCTGCTTCGACCGTCAGCCACCTGCGCTTCTTGAACATTTCGTTACGGCGCAGCGGCTCTTCCACAAAGTTGAAGCTCAGGTAGGCCAGCGCCAGTGCGAAGACCAGCAGACCCGTGCCTTCGATCGTGTTGGCGTGACGTTCGAACTGCGCGGTGAAGAACACCACCAGCGGGAAGTGCCACAGGTACAGCGAGTACGACCAGTTGCCGATCTTCTGCACTGCCCGCAGGTCGACAATCGGGGTGAGCGATCCCAGGCCCTGGGTGCGTCCGGCAGCAATGACAGCCATCGTGCCCAGAACAGGCAGAAGCGCAGAGACACCTGGGAATGCAGGTGTCGTGCCGGTATAGAAAATGCAGGCCACAAGAATTGCGGCAATACCGACCAGGGCCATCGCCGTGCGCAGGCGTGGGAAGCGATCCGTGTCCACCATGACAACGGCCAGCAGACCACCGGCGCCGAGCTCCCAAATGCGGGACTGTGTGACGAAGTACGCCGTGGGGTCCCCCGATCCCACCAGCACTGCCGACCACACGAACGACACCAGGATGATGATGGCAAAGAGCACGCCCACAACCACCCGGAACGTCCTGTGGAACTGCTGTTCGGGTGACACGTGGTGAGCACCCGCGGTGCCGATCTTGCGCATGACACCGGGGACGGCGCCTCGGGAGTGGCGGGCAACAGCCCGGCCCGCAATCCATACGGCGAGAATCACCACCAGCGGCCACATGATGTAGAACTGCTCTTCAATTGAGAGCGACCAGAAGTGCTGGAACGGTGACGGCGAATTCTGCGCGCCCAGATAGTCAACAGAGTTGATGGCCAGCGCCCAGTTCTGCACGTAGAACGCCGAAGACAGTCCCTCGATTGCCGCTTGGGACAGTGAGCTGCGCGGCAGGAAGTACAGGGATGCCAGGGCGGTGACCACAATGGCGACGGTCGCGGCCGGAAGGATGCGGCGGGCACGGGTAGCCCAGAACGTCAGCAGGTTGACCGTTTGGGTGCGTTCGGCTTCGCGCAGCATGTGCGCCGTGATGAGGAACCCGGAGATGACGAAGAAAACATCAACGCCCACGAATCCGCCCGGCAGGAAATCCGGGTTGATGTGGTAGACGACCACGGTGACGACGGCCAGTGCGCGCAGCATCTGGATTTCCGGTCGAAACCTACGGTGCATGGGCTCCTCGTTCGTTTGGCGGCCTGTGGGCGGTCAATTGGCTGTCTGTGTGGTTCGCACTCTAAGACTAATGAGAACTGTCGGCGGAATCGCGCGCGGCTGGCTGGATGTCCTTTTCATTGTGGCTTTGCTTGGCGACGCGGCTCTTCTTTTCGGCGCGGAGCCTGCGCGTGTGTCTGCGGGATGCGGTGATCAGCAGCCAGCCGAACATCGCTCCGGCAAACGGCCAGTAGCTGTAGCGGTATAGGTCGGCCGGCGCGGTGGGGAAATAGGTCAAGACGTACAGAATGATCGAGGTGAACACGGCGCACGCTCCCAGGGACCGGGTGCGGGTGCGCAGGCTGACGACGACACCGGCAATGCTGGCGGTGAACGCTGTTATCCCTAAGAACATGAACGGCATGTAGCCGTAGGCTGCAGCGTAGACGTAGCCGGAGTGGATGTCCCGGGCTTTCGGGTGGGTGGGCGGCAGGTCCACCTGGTCTCCCCGGACGGCCGAGGATGCCACGGACGAGGTGCTGGTCAGGAACCGCCACGTTGTTTTGGCTCGGTATTCGGCGTAGTCACCCAGGTGGTGTGGAACGGTTGCCTTCCACAGGGCGACCACCGCGTCGGGGTCCTCAACTTCTGTGTACGCCCCGTTGACGCCCAGGCCGTAACAGTTCCAGTAGGCATCCCAGATGATTTCGCGGCCTTCTTGTTCTTCGCGCTTTTTGCAGGTTTCGCGGGCGAACATGATGCGGTCTTTTTCTGCCTGCGGAGCATCGGCGGCAAGGATCGCCTCTTCGGGCATGCCGAAGACGATGTCGTCGATGAACACCTGGGTGAACTGCGAGTTCTGCGTGGCGCCGGTTGCAGAGGCGAGGGCTTTGTCCGCCGCGAGCACGGTTCCGCCGACAACGCCGGTGGCGATGATCGAAATGACGCCGACCTTGACAAGTTCGCCACGGACGCGGCTGCCGCGGGCCCGCAGGAACCACAGGACGAACACCTCAACGATGGGCAGCACCGCAACGGCGGAGTTTTTGCGCACGAGTGCCGCATACACCAAACTGCCGAACGCCACTGCGGCCCACACCCAGCGGCCTTTCGGCTGGAGCAACACCAGGAACATCATGAGAACGGCCAGGTACAGGGCGAGCGCCAGCTGTACATCTTTGTAGAACACACCCAGGATGTTGACCATGTTCGGCATGAACAGCATGAACAGGCCGAGGGCTGCGACCCAGGTGCGCCGCGAAATCTTCAGCAACACGTAGCTGGTGAGCAGTGCGCACACCCAGCCGAAGAACACCTGCGCCCACAACAGTGCCGTGATGGTGCCGAAGACGTTGGTCAGCTGATGCCACGTCCAGGTCATGGAGACCGGCTGCCAGTCGTTGTACGGGACTTCACCGCGGATCTGCCGCACCTGGAAAACCCCGTCGGGGCTGATGCCGCCGGGGTACATGGCAAAGATAATGAGGCCTGCAAGCACCGTACCGATGGCTGCGAGCACGCCCATCACCCGACGGTGCTCCGCGCTCAGAGGAGCACGTTCAGACACGGCGGGCAAAGGGGCAGCGTGAAGTTCGGCAGAGGTTTTGGGCACAGGAGAACTGTACGGGCTGTTCCTCCAAAACCAGTGAATTCCCGGTTGCCCGCTAGTGTGAGAGCTGTCTCATCACATCCTGCGGCGCCTTTGGTGTTCAGCCCACAGAACGAGCCAGCCGAGTATTGCGGCCAGCCACGGCCAGAAAACGTACCGGTAGTCATTCGCCGGTGCGGTGGGCACGTAGGTCATGAGGTACAGAACGGCAGAACTGAAGATGGCCAGCGCGCCGAGCGAACGGCGTTTCTTCTTCGCACCCACAGCGATTCCCACCGCGCATAGGCCGAGCGCCGTTGCACCCAAGTAGAGCCACGGGAGGGTTGCCACGCCGAAGTCCACAACGTAGGTGCGCAGGGATGAGCGCAGTTCCTGCGACTGTGCGGGGTAGTCGAAGTTGCGGTCGCGGACGAACTCGAGTTTCGATGTGAAGAGGAATTTCGTGGTGGTCTGCACCCGGTATGCGGCGTAGTTGCTCAGGTGTTGCGGCACCGTCTGCTTCCAAATGCTGGTGACGGCTTCCGGGTCTTCGATTTCTGTGTAGGCGCCTTCCGCTCCCTGGCCGTAGCAGGCCCAGTATCCGTCCCAGATGATCTCCGGTTGACCGGCCTCGCGGCGTTTGCTGTTCTTGTCGCCGCACGTGATTTTGGCCTGTGCCAGTCGTGTTTTTTCTGCCGCGGGGGCGTCTGCGTCGTCAATGGCCGCCTGTGGCACGGCAAAGATGAGGTCGTCGAGCATCACCTGTGTGTACTGCGAGTTCTCGGTTGGCCTAAGCACCGCTTTCAAACCGGTGTCGACGCCCGTGAGCACCACGCCGAAGCCCACAACGGCCACGACCGCAGTTGCCAGCTTGCGCCGCTTGGACGGCACGCGCTTTTCTCCCTCGGGCTTCTTGCTCTTCATACGCACCAATAGCCACCCCGCCATGACCGCAATGATCGGCAGGACGGCAACCGCGGAATTCTTCCGCACCAGCCCGGCGTAGACCAAGGCTCCGAAAGCCAGCACCGCGAATACCCAGCGAAGCCTCGGCACCACCGGTATAAGCAGCATGAGGATGACCGCGAAGTACAGCGCCAAACCCAGGTGGGTGTCTTTCCACACAACTCCGACGAGGTTAACGGTGTTGGGCAGAAAGAGGATGAACAGACCGGCCAGGGCACTCCATCCGCGCCGCGCGACTTTCAGCAGGTAGTAGGAGGTCAGCACCGCACAGACCCAGGCAGCACACACCTGCAGGAAGAGCATCGAGTTGATGGTTCCGGTCAGGTCTATGAGCCACTGCCACGTCCAGGTCATGGCGATGGGGTGCCAGTCGTTGAGCGGAAGAACCCGCTGGGCCTGCTCCAGCTGAAAAACTGTGTCCTTGGTGAAACCTCCGGGAGCCATGGCCGCATACAGCAGCCACGCCAGCAGTGCGCCGATGACCGCAGATGCGGCCAGGATCAGACGATGTCGCCGGTTGAGGGGCGCTTCGACTGTGGAGTCGGGCCGGACAGGGATCAACGACCGCGGCTTTCCACCGCGCTGCGGGCAATGTCATCCAGGGTGAACTGCGCTTTCCACGCCAGGTCGGCGTTGATGGCCGCCGGGTCGGCAATAAGCTGTGGCGGGTCGCCGGCACGACGGTCGGCCATGATGGGTTCAAGCTCTTCTCCGAGTGCCTTGCCGACAGCGTCGATGACTTCGAGGACAGAAGCACCCGTCCCCGTTCCCACATTGAACGAGGTTCCGCGGATGTTGCCGCCCTTAAGGTAATCGAGCGCGGAGATATGAGCTTCCGCAAGGTCGGCCACGTGAATGTAGTCGCGGATGCACGTGCCGTCGGGGGTGCTGTAGTCATCACCGAAGACAACCGGCTGCTGCCCCTGGTCAAAGCGGTTGAGCACAATCGGGATGAGGTTCATGACCGCGGTGTCGGCAAGGTCGGGCCATCCGGCGCCGGCCACATTGAAGTAGCGCAGCTTCACGGCAGACAGGCGACCGGCAGCCATTTGGGCATCAATGAGCCATTCGCCGATCAGCTTCGTGTGGCCGTAAGGATTGATGGGGTGGCAGTCGGTTGTTTCGCGCACCATGTCGACATCGGGCATGCCGTAGACAGCGGCCGATGACGAAAAAACGAGCGTTTCAATGCGGGCGTCTTCCATGGCCTGCAGAAGGTTGGTGAGTCCTCCCACGTTCTGCTGGTAGTACCACAGTGGGCGCTCAACGGATTCACCCACTTGCTTCTTCGCAGCAAAGTGGATGACGGAGTCAACGCGGTACTCGGCAAAAACTCCGCGCAGCACCTCGGGCGCCTGCGAGGATGCAAGGTCAACTTCGACAATCGGGAGCCCTTCGACACGCGAGCGCACACCGTTGGACATGTCGTCGATGATGACCACGTCATCGCCGCGCTGCTGCAGCAGGCGTACTACGTGCGAACCGATGTAGCCGGCACCGCCGGTCACCATCACTGCCATGTGTTTACCTTCCGGTCATCTGTTTGATTCACGCTGGGCCCATAATCTCACAGCGCTTCCCGGTGCTCTCACAGTCTGCGCCGGGCCGCACACCTAGGAGGATACTGCGTGGCAGGTACGTACATTCTGGCTGAATCACCTCTGCAGCTGTTGTCAGGGTTAGAGGCTCTGCACGCTGTTCAGCACAGAAATGACGTGGTGGTCTGCATACGCGAAGACAGCCCCTCGCTGGCGGCTTTCGCCGGCAACCTGCCGGAGGGACTGCTGCCGGATGACTGCCTTCTGCAGTCGGGTTTCCCCTCTCCCGGGCAGACCGCACAGGCTGACCACCTGCTTGTGGGCGACCCGCTGTCGGGCAGGATCCAGCGACTGTTGGCCGAATGCGCAGTTCGCCCGGGGGCGCTTCCCCACATCACGATTCTCGATGACGGCTTTGCCACGGTGCGCGCTATTCGCCTGATTCTCAGCCCCACCCGTCAGGCGCTCGTTCGCGCCCGCGTCAAGCCGACAGTCCGGCGCACAGCTCTCGGCCATGCCGCTGCCGCAGTGCTGCGCAGCGCGCTCAAGTTGGGGCGGCTTTCGTGGTTCAGCGCGCTCACTCCCGATAAATCCCTGCCGCAGCGCTTTACGGCAGCCGGCGGGAAGCTCATCCGCCATTCCTTCGAGCAGGTGCGCACGTGTTTGGAGGCCACGGCGCCTGACACTCCCACAGACCGCGCGGTCATTGTGGGTACCGCTCTTGCCGCAGATGGGCTTATCAACCAGCAGGCGCTCATTGACTGGGCCGCCGAAATCGGCGCACAGCAGCCTGCCCTGTTCTTTGCCCACCGTCGTCAGACGGCTGACGAACTCGCTGTTCTCGATTCCCTGCCCGGCATCACAGTGGTGGAATCCGGCACGCCGCTCGAATTGCGCTTGGCGCCGTTCCCTGCGAACACCCCGGTGTATTCGCTGCCGTCAACGGCTGTGCAGACTCTGCCTCTGGTCATGGACTCTCCCGAAATCCACATCACGGAAATTCCGCGCGCCTGGTGGGAAACGTCTGCCCCGGACTCCCTGCGCCGTGAACTCAACGCACAGTCTGCTCTCTCACCTGGTCGCATGCTTGATTCTCAGCGCACGAGGCGCCACCGGCTTGTCGCTGTCTGCGACAGCGAGTCGTACCTTAAGTGGGCGGCCGCGATGCTCGACGGCTTCGATGACAGTTTTGAGACGGACCTGTGGATTGTCGAATCCCCCATTCAGCCCACGGGTGAGCAGATTGCCAACGCTGTTGCCGGAACCTCGAGGGCAGAGGCCGAAGTTCCCGTGATTCCCGTGTCTCGTCTGGAGGGTGAACTGTCGGCTGTCAGCCCGGACGTGGTGCTGGCGGCTGCCACGGGCCCCGTCGTCCAGACGGTGTATTCGACTGCCGCTCGCCTGCCGCGCCGGCCCGGTTTGGTGTCCGGCCTTCCCGGTGTGGGTCTGCCGGCGACCGTCAAGGGACAGCGCTACCGCCGACGCGGGGATGCTTTTATCGCCCATTCTGAACACGAGCGCCGCCTGTACCGCGAGGTCAACCGGCGTTTGGGCCTGCCGGTCGATGTGTGGGTGGGACGCCTGCCCATGTTGAAGTCCGTGGGTGCTCCGCAGCCGCAGTTTGCTGACAGCACTCCGCCGAACCGTATTGTGTTTGCCCCGCAGGCGAAGGTTCCCGAAGAGCGCAGTCAGCGCCGCTCTCTTCTGCTGGAGCTTGCGCGTGCCGGTAAGCAGCTCGATGTTCCCGTCATCATCAAGGTCCGCAGCCGTCCCGGTGAACACGAAACCCACCACGAACAGCACACCTACATTGAGATCCTGTCGGAGCTCATTGCCGAAGGCGCTGTTGGACCGGATGACCTGCAGGTTGAGGTCGGACCCATGGCCGATTTCCTCACAGACGGCGCAGCACTCGTCACGGTGTCCTCAACCGCAGCCCTGGAATCCCTCGATCGGGGCCTGCGCACTTTCATCATCGGCGACTTCGGTGTCAGCCGGGACCTGCTCAACGAGGTTTTCGTCGGTTCGAACCTCATCGGCAGCTTCGATGATCTTGCTGCGGGCAGGTTCCGTCACCCTGACCCCGAATGGCTTGAAGAGAACTACTTCCAGAAACCCAGTGACGAACTCGCCCAGCAGCTGGCATGCCTGGCTCGCCGGTCGGAGAACTACGAACTCGACGGCCGGAAGACCCGCGATTCAATTCAGTCGTGGCCGACCCTGCGTGCAGAGCTGCGAGCGCACGCTCCCAAGCAGGTGGTCAGCGTGTACCGGTCAGGACGCAGACTCGTCGACAACCTCACGGGTGTCGCGAAAAACCCAGGTCCGGTAGGCGTAGAAGCGGAACGCCATGGCCAGGGCGATGCCGACGATGTTCGTTGAGATGTTGTAGGCGATTGGCCCGCGCAGGCCGAGCACGTACCAGGTAAAGGCGAGGGGCAGCACGGTGATGATCATGCCTGCTCCATTGACCAGGACGAACAGCACAAAACCGCGCAGGTTCGAACCAGTTTCCCGATCACCGTAGGTCCACAGTTTGTTGCCCATCCAGGCGACGATGACCGATGCGATGGTCGAAATGATCTTCGCTTTGATCGGGCCGTCGTGCAGCAGTGCGGGCACCACCCACAGGCCGTACACCAGAAGGTTGGACAGCCCAACGTCGACGATGTAGCTGACACCGCCGACGGTCAGGAACTGCAGCGCCTCTTTTATCAGCGAGCTGCGCCGGCTCTCACTCATTTCCAGGTGCCGGCAGAGCCAAGTAGTGCAGGCGTGAGGTTTCGCGGCGAGCGCGACGCACGCCGTCCATGATGATTCCCACGGAGCCCATGAGGAACGCAAGGATCATGCAGCCGGCTGACAGCAGCGCGGTGGGCAGGCGGGGTACGTAGCCAGTTTGGAAGAACTCCCACACCACGGGGATTCCCAGGAGCAGCGAAATGAGTGCGAACAGCGCTGTCAGTCCGCCGTAGAACAGGCGCGGCCTTTCGTGGGCTGTCAGCTGGGTGATGAGCCACAGGATCCTGAAGCCGTCTTTGAAGGTGGACAGTTTTGAGAAGCTGCCTTCGGGGCGGTCGCGGAAGCCCACGGGGTATTCAGTGTTGGGCAGCCGCAGCGACATGGTGTGCACCGTGAGTTCGGTTTCGATTTCAAAGTGGCGGCTGACCGCGGGGAAGGATTTGACGAATCTGCGTGAGAACACGCGGAATCCGGACAGCATGTCGGTGACGTTGTCGCGGAACATCCAGCTGGTCAGCACGTTGAATGCACGGTTGCCGCTTTCGTGGCCTGGCCGGTACGCCGATGAGTCAGCGGGAGTGCGCACGCCGAGCACGTGGTCGTAGTTGCCGTCGATCATGGTCTGCACCATGCCGGGGGCGTCGGCGGCTTCGTAGGTGTCGTCACCGTCGATGATCAGGTAGATGTCCGCGTCGACGTCCGCGAAAGCCCGCCGGATGACGTTGCCCTTGCCCGGGCGGTTTTCAAAGCGCACGATTGCGCCTGCTTCCCGTGCGACTTCGGCTGTGTTGTCGGAGCAGTTGTTGGCGTAGACGTAGACCTCGGCGCCAGGCAGGGCGGTACGCAGGTCAGAGACGACCTTGCCGACGGTCAGTTCTTCGTTGTGGCAGGGGACGATGGCGGCAATGCGGCGCGAGCCGAAGGGGGGGTTCTCTTGCACTCTCAGCTTCACAGGTTCGACGGGACTGTATGCACTGCAATGGTAGCCGCCCACTGTGAGGGCAGCTGTCCAAAAACGCGATTATTCGTCAGGTGTGATCAACGGGACGATGTCCCGGGTGATGTAGGTACCGAGTGTTTTCGAGTATTCGACGGTGATGTGGTTGGAGTCGCGGTAGACGGCGCGTGATCCGATAACGGCCGGACAGGTGCGTTCAGTGCAGAAAGCATCAAGGGTGTCGGCATAGTCAACCCCGTCCCCTACGGCCTCTGCTGCTGCCCGCAACGGCTTATTGGATTTCTCTTCTGCCAGTCCAGGCCTTGGGAAGTCGCATGTGCTGGTGTCATCACCTGCGGCAGCCACGCAGTCAGCCATGTTCTCTTCGTCTGGGACTTCAGGTGAATCACCGAGTGCGATGATCTTCGCGCCGTCCAGTTTGTCTTTCAGCTGTTTGAAAACCGCGTCGTAACCGCGCTTGGCGGCTGACTGCCCGCCGGCGAAGTCATCGTAGCGGCGGTTGGTGATGACAACCGCATCGGGTTTCTGCTGTTCAATGCTGGTGAGCATGTCAGGCACAGCCTGCGAGCACACGAAGCCGTTCCGTCTCTCTTCGAAAGCACGCGGTTCGGGGTTGAGCGGGCAGTTTTCGCGTGCGATGACGACGATCTTCCACCCGTCGCGGCCCAACGCTTCTTCGAATGCCGGCACCCACTGCGCAGCATGGGAGTCCCCAGCCACGACGAGGGTTTTGGTCCCGTTCTTATCCCCTGTGACACACGGCGGGGTATCTGACGAGGTGCCAAGGGCAGGTACGTCACCGCACCCTGCGAACGTGGGATAGTTTTCGCTGATCGAGCCCAGGCCCGGTTTGAGGGGCTGGTTTTGGTAGCGCGGTTCGTACATGGTGGTCCGCAGGGACCGGAAGCCAGGCCCGAATTCCCCAGCCGTGTTGAGTTCTGGTGGGGCAAATACCTGAGCTTCAGCGGCGGCTGCTTTCGCCTCGTCCATTTTCACCAGCGCGTGCGGCACGGTGCCGATACCGACTGCGGCGGTGACTGCGATGAGCGCCCCGGACAGGGTCAGGGGTGATGAGCGGCGCATGGTCGGTGAGTGCAGGATCGGCTTTTCGAACAGGTAGAAGCTGAATCCTGCAATGAGGATGGAGGCCAGCACGATGATGATGGCTTCGAGCACGGTGGCTTTGCGTCCGGCGAGCGCTTCGAAGAACACGATGATCGGGAAGTGCCACAGGTACATGGAGTACGACCAGTCGCCGATTCTCTGTACGGGCCACAGTTCGAAGATCCGCTGTGGGGATCCCCAGCCGGTGGTGTGGCCGGCGGTGATGACGGCGGCGGTTGCAGCGACCGGGACGAGTGCAGTCAGGCCGGGGAATGGGATGTCACCGGAGTACACGAAGGCACACGTGATGATGGTGAGTGTGCCGACCAGAGCCAGCCATTTGCGCGTGCGGGGGAAGCGCACGGGATCGCCCAGGTACACCGCGAGGAGGCCGCCGACTCCCAGTTCCCACACGCGTGACAGCGTGTAGAAGTAGGCGCTGGTGGGGTTGTGTGCGGTGATGTAGACGCTGTAGGCGAACGACCCTCCGACCACTGCGAAGAACAGTACGGTGGCGATCACCCTGACGCGGCGGCGGTGGCGGATGTCGTCGGTGGGGCTT
>CABTZE010000002.1 GCA_902489215.1 uncultured Brevibacterium sp. | reverse complement strand
TGCTGTCGCGGCCGGCTCCGGCGCGCGGCGGGGGGGGGGGGGGGGGCGGCCCGTGCTCTCCCTCCCCCCCCCCCCCTCCCTTCCCAACGCCGTTGCTCCACGTCTCTGGAATGTGATCATCAGACTTGATTCAGCCTTTATCCGGGCGAGGCGACTTCGGTATTGGAAATCGGCAGCACCGTCCAGATGTGGTCCTCATGGACGTCAATATGCCCGACGGGATCAGCGGCGTGGATGCGACCCTTCGCATTCGTAAGCTCGACCCAGACGCGACAGTGATCATCCTCAGCACCGTCTCCCCGGGGCCAGGGCTCGCACGTGCTCTCGAGGCGGGTGCGGCCGCTGCGGTGAATAAGACTTGCTCCGAATCAACTCTGCGCGAAACGGTCCGCGCTGCTGCACGCGGAGACGACCCCAGCATGTTGAAGTTCCTCGCGCGAGACATCGTCATCGCCGGCGACGCCCTACCTGACGCCCCTGCAGTGAGCCCTCAAATTACCGAACGCGAGCATGAAGTGCTCACTCTGATCTGCGAGGGGCGCGGATACGAGGAGATAGCCGAGACCCAGGGCATCTCCGTTTGGACGGCGAAGACACAGGCGAAGCATCTGCGAGAAAAACTTCAGGCGGAGAATCTGGCTCAACTCATCGTCCGCGCCCTTCAGCACCGCTTCTACTCGGCCTAAGAGGCATGGAAGCACCTCAAGGGCGGTCTCAACCGAGGGCATAGGGTAATCGCGAGAAGTGTCCGTCATGTTCGCAGGCCCACCCCGGTATCCGTGTCCTGTGACATCTGAGGGCAATCGATATCTCGGCATAGGTGAAGCCGGCCGGGCTCCATATACCTCGAATGAGGGGTGAGAGCGGTCTTGCGAGGCACCTATGCTCCTATCACCGGACATTCCGGTGCGAAACACACTTCAGAAGGAGCACTAATGCTTCGCAAAAGAAAGTGCCTGGCAGGGTTCTTGCTGGCTGGGAGCCCGGCTCTGGCCGGAGGCCCATTCCGGCCGGAGGAGCGGGAGGCGCCGGGGGTAGTCGCGAACGACTCCGGACATGACGAAGCCCAGGTCAGAAACAGTGTCTGACCTGGGCTTTTCCGTCGGGCTAGCGGGATTTGAACCCACGACCTCTTGACCCCCAGTCAAGCGCGCTACCAAGCTGCGCCATAGCCCGTGGCGTTGAGCCTTGTAAATAGTAGCGAGTTGTTTCATGGAAGGCAAAACGGGATGTGTGCTCATGTTTCGGTCGGCACGGTCAGTTGCGCACAGGGGACGAGGCGGAGGTGCCGGAACCGCTGATCGGGCAATTATTACGGGCCGTATGTGAGACGCAGGACTCAAAGTTGATACGATGAACAGGCCGTATCATTTCAGCTTCGCAATATACGGCGTCTGCTGTTGCGCAGATGTTATCTTCGGAGCTGAAAAGGTAGGTTTGAGTAAGCCTGAGCAAGGAGAAGACATGTCTGACGCTGCAGCACCGCAGAATCTCAAATACTCGCGGGACCACGAATGGGTCGACGCCACCGCTGATGCTGCCGCCGTGCGCATCGGCATCACCGACTTTGCTCAGGACCAGCTCGGCGACGTCGTCTTCGTGGACCTGCCCGAAGTCGGCGACACCCTGGAGGCAGGAGAAGACTTCGGCGAGGTTGAATCGACGAAGAGCGTCTCCGACCTCAAGGCTCCCGTCTCCGGCGAAGTCCTGCGCGTCAACGACGTACTCGAGGACGAACCCGAAATCATCAACAGCGACCCCTACGGTGATGGATGGATGCTGGAAGTGGCCCTTGCCGACCCCTCGGAAGTCGAAGCGCTGCTTGACGCCGATGCATACAGTGCGCACGTCGAAAGTGAAGGTGCTTGATGACTCAGCAGCCCCAGCCCGGAAACCCGGAAGGAAACGGCGAGCAGCAGCCGGAAACCACGGCACACCAGACACAGGCGGCTCAGCCGGCGCCCATCAGCGGCATTCTTGACCCGCGCACCGGCGAAATCCGCCCCGTTCCCGACGTCGGCCACCTGCAGGAAACCGACGCACTGCTCGTCGTTGTTTCCGGACCTGACGCGGGTGCCCAGATCCTGCTTGACACCGACGTCGTCACTGTCGGCCGCAGCCCCAACGCGGACATATTCCTGGACGATGTGACGGTTTCGCGCAAGCACGCCGAATTCGTCCGCACGCCCTCGGGCTTCACCCTGCGCGACACCGGATCGCTCAACGGCACCTACGTGGGCCGTGAGCTCATTGACGAAGTGGAACTGCAGAACGGCGCCGACGTGCAGATCGGCAAGTTCCGCATGATTTTCCAGCAGCGCCCGAGGACTGCGTGACTGACATTCAGCTCGAAGTCGTCGGAGTTCGCATCGAACTGCCGGCGAATCAGCCGATCCTGCTTCTGAAGGAAGCAGCCCAGGCGCGCTTCCTGCCCATCTGGATCGGATCTTCGGAAGCCAATGCCATCGGCATCGCACTGCGCGGGGTGACTCCGCCTCGGCCGCTGTCACACAACCTCATGGTCAACCTCATCGAGGAGTACGGCGACACTCTCGAGTCCGTGCACATCACGGAAGCTGACTCCCACACCTACTATGCGGAACTTCGCACCAGCGGGGGACACGCGGTGTCAGCGCGCCCCTCGGACGCCGTTGCCATGGCACTCGTGGCAGGATGTCCCGTCTATACCACCGCGGAGCTGATGGGGCAGGCCGGAATCGAAGGTCCGGAGCCCGACGAAGAAGAAGTCGCCCAGTTCCGCGAGTTCCTTGACCACGTGTCACCCGAAGACTTCGAAGGCGATTCCTGACCCGCCTATACTGAAGAATTCCGAAAGCTCAGGGCCTTAGCGGACCGGAGTGCAGATCGCCCATGCTGACAGCAGAGAGTGGATGATTGTGAAAAGCGTTAACCCGATGTTCGAGCTGGCCGGCGATGCCCGTGCTACCGAGGAAACCCTCAAAGGTCTCGACGCCTGGCGCGATCTCGCCCCGAAACAGCAGCCGAAGTACACCGACGCTGAAGAACTAGAAGGCGCACTCGAAAAGCTGCGCAGGGTTCCTCCGCTGGTGTTCGCCGGCGAAGCCGACCAGCTGAAAGCCCAGATTGCGGCTGCCTCCCGCGGTGAAGCATTCCTGCTTGCCGGCGGAGACTGCGCCGAATCCTTCGAGGACTCCACCGCCGACAGCATTCGCCGTCGCATTCAGACGATCCTCCAGATGGCCGCGGTGCTCACCTACGGTGCCGCCGTTCCCGTCGTCAAAATGGGTCGCATGGCCGGCCAGTACGCTAAGCCGCGTTCATCCGATGTTGAAACGCGTGATGGCGTGACCCTGCCCAGCTACCGCGGGGATATCGTCAACTCCCACGAATTCACAGAAGAGGCTCGCCGCCCCGATCCGGCTCGTCTGCTCGATGCCTACCACGCCTCCGCATCGACCCTGAACCTCATGCGGGCCTTCACCAAGGGCGGCTTCGCCGACCTACGGCAGGTCCACCAGTGGAACCGCGGCTTCCTCGGAGCGAACGAAAACTACCTCCGCTACGAAAAGATGGCCGGCGACATCGACCGCGCACTGCGCTTCATGGAAGCCTGCGGCGTCGACTTCGACGCCATGCGGACCGTCGAGTTCTACTCGGCCCACGAAGCTCTGCTCCTGGAGTACGAACAGGCGCTCACGCGCATTGATTCGCGCACGGGTGACCCCTACGACGTTTCCGGCCACTTCCTGTGGATTGGTGAGCGCACCCGCGATATCGACGGTGCGCACGTCGATTTCCTGTCGCGAGTGAAGAACCCCATCGGCGTGAAGCTCGGCCCCAACGCAACGGCAGACGACGCTCTGCGCCTGGCCGAAAAACTCGACCCGGAAGGCGAACCCGGACGCCTGACGTTCATCACCCGCATGGGTGCACAGACAATCGGCGAGGCGCTTCCCAAGCTGCTCGCAGCCGTCAAGGACGACCTCCCGCAGGTCACCTGGATGTGCGACCCGATGCACGGCAACACCATTACGGCCTCCAACGGCTACAAGACTCGCCGCTTTGAAGACGTCATGGGCGAAGTCACCGGATTCTTCCGTGCCCACCAGGAGGTCGGCACGGTTCCCGGGGGTATCCACGTTGAACTCACCGGCAATGACGTCACCGAAGTCATGGGCGGCGGAGCCAACATCGATGAAGAGGGTCTGCAGCGCCGCTACGAGACTCTCGTCGACCCGCGGCTGAACCACGACCAGTCACTCGAAATGGCATTTCAGGTAGCCGAATACCTGACAGAGGGCACGGACTGACGAACCTGACATAGAAAAGCGAAGAAGCCGCCGGGAGGATTCTCCCGGCGGCTTCGCTTATGCTTCAGGCCGCTAGCTGAAAGTCAGTCCTTCGGCTTGTCGTCTTTCTTCTTTTCGTCCTTCGGCTTGTTGTCCTTCGGAGGCTCCTTGCCCTTGGAGACTTTGAGGATCACCAGGGTGTCCGCAGTCCTCTTCTTGCCGGCGCCGGGGTACATGGCCACGACTTTGCCCTTGGGCGTGTGTTCGCTGTAGACGTCATCGCGCGCAACCCGGAAGCCCATGCCCAGCAGACGCTTATACGAGGCTTCGTAGTCCTGTCCTCGCAGGTCAGGGATGGCGATCGTCTTCGGGCCGCTGGAGACCGTGATGTCGACCGCGCTGCCCTTTTCAGCTTGGGCTTCGGCCTTGGTGCTTTGGGAAACAACGCGGCCTTTCTTGCCCTGCCCCTCAACGGTGGAGACCTTGCCCTTCTTCAGACCGGCGTCTCCCAGGGCCTTCGCAGCTTCGTCCTCTGTCTTGCCGACGAGTGTGGGAACTGCGACCATTTCGGGTCCGTCGGAGGTGACAAGGGTGACCGACGATCCCTCTTGCAGCTGCTCTCCCGCGGCGGGACGAGTCTCAATGACGGCACCCTTGGCGATGTCGGGGTGATTGCGCCCCTCGGTGCTGACTGCGAACCCGGCCTGCTCCAGTAGCTTACGAGCATCAGCCTCAGAAGTTCCGGCCTCAATCTGGGGAACCGCAGCCATGACGACTTCCTGTTCGGTTTCGCCTCCGATCACACCGGAGGCTTTCGCAATGCCGAACGTGCCCGCCAGGCCAAGGACGGCGACAGCCGCAACCAACCCAACGAATACAGGCCTGCGCCGGCGGGAGTCGCGCGGCTCATCGTCAGTTTCGAGTTCCTCAGCGGTCGGAGGCTCGTCCTGCAGCGGCGGAAGGTCAACCGGGGGAGTGCCGTCTGCCGATCCCGCGGCGGCAGTCAGCGTGCCGGGGATCTCGCTTGTGGAGTCGACTTCGGCAGGTGTTTCGTCGGTGGACAGCTTGGGGATTTCGCCAGTGCCGGGAACCGGTTCCGGCGCCTCGAGTCCGATCTGCTCGTCGATGTCTGCGGTTGCGGTCAGCGCCGGTTCGGTGGGATCAGCCGCATCCGATGTGCCGCCGAAGTCAAGCTGCTCATCCGTCATCGCCAACCGTGCCTCGCCGAGTGCCTGGCGCATTGCGGTGGCGCTTTCAGGGCGGTCGTCTGGCTTGGGGCTGGTCGCCCACAGAACAAGGGCATCCAGTTGGGGACTGAGTCCGGGAACTGCCTTCGACGGAGCTGTCACACGGTCGTGCACGTGACGGTAGGCCACCTGAATCGGGACGTCGTCCGTGTACGGCTGGGATCCGGTGAGCATCTCGTAGAACATGATGCCCAGCGTGTAGAGGTCGGTGCGTTCGTCAGCGCCGCTGCGCGTGACGAGTTCCGGCGCGACGTAGCCGACAGTGCCGATGAGCGTTTTCGTCGTGGTTTCGCTCGTCACTGCGCGTGCAAGTCCGAAGTCAGCGAGTTTGATCTGCCCGTCGGTGCCCAGAAGCACATTATCGGGTTTGAGGTCTCGGTGGATCATCCCGGCTTCGTGAACCGCTTCGAGTGCGGCGAGGATCGCGTCGACGACGCTGATTGCCTGCCGGGGCGTGAAGCGTCCGCGGAACTTCAGTTCCTTGCGCAGGGTGACCGATTCCAGGTACTCCATGACTAGGTACACGACGTCCCCGTCGCGGGACTGGTCGTTGACCGCGATGAGGTTGGGGTGGGACAGCCGGGCGGCATTCATCGCCTCGCGTTCGAAGCGCTCAACAAACGAGGGGTCGCTCGCCAGGTGGGCGTGCATGACCTTGACCGCGATCTCACGGTCAAGCCGCAGGTCGGTTCCGCGGTACACCATGGCCATGCCGCCGCGAGCGACAACGGATTCGATGCGGTAGCGGCCGTCGAGGACGACGCCGATCAGCTGATCACGGATCTGTGCCATGCGGCACCTCCGAGGTCTGGCGGTAGCGCTCCGTAAGGATATCGACGGTGCGCACGAAAGAACGCGTATCCGGCGCCATTCCCGTCTGTTCGATGCTGGCCGCACCCTGGTAGTAGGCGGCGACGGCCGCTGATCGGTTGTCGGTTGTCGCCAGGAGCCTGCGCAGGATCGCAAGCCCTGCGACGATGTTGTTTTCGGGATCGAGGATGTCCAGACGGCGGCCGATGAGCGAAGAGGCCCATTGGCCCGCCCTGGGTGTCAGCTGCATGATGCCGATGCCGTTGACGGGGGAGACCAGCCGATGGTTCAGCCCGGATTCCTGAGTTGCCACGGCCAGTGCGAGCGGCCCGTCAACGCCGATTTCACCGGCCAGACGGAGGATTGTTTTGCGCACCCAGGTGCGTGACGGCGCTGGCCGGCCCATGAGCTGCGCCTTGTTCAGCCGGGCTGCCATCAGCACGTCCTCTGGGTACTCTCGGCCGTCGACGGAGTGGGGGATGTTCGGCAGCTTCTCCGGGAGGGCGGGTTTGACACGGGCGCTCGTAGCGCCGGAACCGGACAGTGCGAGGACTTCTCCAACGGTGATGAGAACGGAATTGCCCATAGCGTTGGCACGCTGCAGAGCCGCGGTCGAGGTGCCGTGCTGGCGGGCGATCGATTCGAGGGTGTCGCCCGGCTTGACGGTGTGGCCGGCAGGCGGCGGTGGAACGTTCTTTTCGGGCAGGGAGAGGATCTGGCCCGGTGTCAGTGAGGTGCGTCCGCGCAGTTCGTTCAGTTCGATGAGTGCGGGAGCCGAAACGCCGTGTTTTTTGGCCACACTGATGACTGTGTCGCCTGTGCGCACACGGTAGGTTCGGCCGCCGTGGGTGACGGGTACGGCCTCAGTGATGGTTCCCGAGGTGAAACCCGGCGCGGGCGCACCTGTACGGTCGCGCCTGGTGTCTCGCTGCATGGGACGCTTTCTGTGGGGAAGATTTGTCTGCACCCAGGTTAGGTCGACCTCTTCGACAGCGTCGCCAGGCGCGGCGGCGTGTCGGACCATCGCGGTGTGCCGGCGGTCTGCGGCCGCCGGGCGCGGCCCGGGCCCGCGGTGTGCGTCCGTGCTTTAGGCTGGAGGCGTGATTAAAGCTGAAGAGATCGTTGATGAATGGATGACCGCCGCCGAGGTCGCTGAGCTGCTCGACATCCCCGTGACGAAGGTTCACCGGAAGGTCGAAGACCGAGTTCTCCTGGGGCTGAAGTTCGGCACTCCGCCGACTCTTCGCGTCCCCTCCCTCTTCATCAAGGACGGCGAACCCGTCCGAGCTCTGAAGGGGACACTCATCCTCCTGCACGACGTCGGCTTCTCCGACGACGAGGCGATCGCATGGCTGTACCAGAACGATGACACCCTGCCGGGTCGGCCGATCGACTTCCTCCGCAGGGGAGAGAAGTCCGAAATCCGCCGTCGCGCTCAGGCTCTGGCTCTCTGATCAGCTCGAGCGGACGGTGAGCGTGCGGGCGTAGTCCCGCAGAACAGCCTGCCCGTCGTCGTCGAGGCCGAGCTCGGCCAATTCGGCGACAGCGCTCTCCGAGGCCGCGACTTCGCGGTCGATGAGCTTCTCCATGCGCTGGAGTGCGTTGGAGGCGAGGATGAGCTCCGCCATGCGGGCAATGTCTTCGGCGGATTTCTCATCTGCTGCGAGGGTGCGGACAAACCACGTGCGGTCGTCTTCTGACAGCGCTTCGAGCGTGTAGCCGACGAGCACCGTCTTCTTGCCCTGACGCAGGTCGTCGCCCGCGGGCTTGCCGGTGACCTCAGGGTCGCCGAAGACGCCGAGCTCGTCGTCGCGCAGCTGGAAGGCTCTGCCCAGCGGCAGAGCGAATCGGCGCAGAGCCTCGATGACCTCCGGCCGGCCTCCTGCGGCTGCGGCGCCGACGGCGAAGGGCTGCTCGACGGAGTACTTCGCGGTCTTGTACGTGAGGACTTCCCACGCGCGGTCGGTGACGTCGGCCGGTGGGACGGGCGCATCCTGGACGTAGACGTCGAGGAACTGCCCGAACATGACGTCGCGGCGCAGATCATTGCGCGCAGCGAGAGTTTCCGGACTGCTGCAGTGGGGGAGGTCTGTGTACGACCAGAACTCCTCGGACAGTGCCAGGCACAGGTCGCCGGCGACGATCGCCGATCCGATGCCGAAGTGCTCGCTGTCTCCTGCGAACCCGCCTTCGTCGTGGAGGGTCTGGAAGCGGCGGTGAACAGCCGGTGCTCCGCGCCGAGTGTCTGAGTCGTCGATGACGTCGTCGTGGATGAGCGCGGCCGCGTGAAGCAGCTCGACTGCTGCCGCGGCGTAGGCGATGCCGGGGTGCTCCTCTGCGCTTCCGCCGGCGATCTCAAAGCCCCACCACACGGCGAGGGCGCGGATGCGCTTGCCGGAGGCCGTGAAGTCGAGGATCGGCCGCATGAGGTGCTCGGCCGTCGGCGACAGCGATGTGAATCGCTCTGCTGCGCGGCGCAGACCGTCGCTGAGGGCGCGATCGATGTGACGGCGGACGTCAGACGGGGCTGTGAGGGTCATGCTCTTAGCCTAGACGGCCGGGCTGACAGCGCTGAACAGCCGTCAGGATTTGCTCCGTCTATAAATATTATGTTCATAATATTTACTCTTCGTCTGTAATCGCCGCCACAGTGTTCGAAGAGGAGTGACACCATGACCCGAGCCTTTCTGCCCATGATTGGGGAGGGGCACAGCCTGTGACCGCTGGCTCGGGACGACCCCAGCTGTCTGCTCAGGAGATTGAGGAAAGACACTCGAAGCCCTGGAGCAGTTCTCTCGGGAGACAGTGCGCGGCCTTCAGCGCGCCTAGTCAGACTCCGCAGGTTCCGGCGAAGCTCTTCTGCAGGTGAGCCGGGCATACCGGAACATCGACGATCTGCGGTTCCGGAGTGCGCTGTGGCTGGAGCTCGTAGCTGCAGGCAGCCGCGACGACTGCTGCAGACGGCCCGCAGCAGAGGTGTTTCATGCCTGGCTGGACTTGGTTCGAGAGATCGTCGAAGAAGGAGTTCGGGCCGGCGAATTCACTCTCACCGCCGGCGTCGAAGACACAGCGCTGTCCATCCAGGCAGCACTGGACGGCTTAGAGGTCGCGCTGAACGTCGGAGCGATTGACGAACAGCGGGTCGACGACCTTCTGACGCACTCTGTCCCAAGCCTGCTCGGAACAGCCTGAACGCGGCAGCAGCAGAAACCGATCAATTTCAGAGGAGAAGAGATCATGGCTGAGGCGATCGTGTCAGTCTTCTACGGACTGGTGCCCTTGGCAGCTTTGACGATCAGCTGGTTCGTCATTCGGCGCGACTATCGAAAAGCCGATGCCGGCGAGTCCGAGGGGAGCAGCGAATGATGTTCGCCGGTGCGATCTTCGGCTCTTTTGTCCTCTATCTGGTCATCGGCGCCGCCGTCGGCAGAAAAGTGAAGGATACATCCGACTACTTCGTCGCCGGCCGTGCAGCTCCGGTGCTGCTTGTGGTCGGGACTCTGGTTGCGTCGTATCTGTCGACAGTCTCGTTCATGGGGGAAATGGGCTTCTCCTATGACGGATACCCCGTAGTCCTGCTGCTTCTTACGCCTTTCACCGTCTCCGGGTATGTCATCGGCGTCGTCTTCTTCGGCAGATTCCTTCGGCGATCTCAAGCTCTCACCGTCCCGGAGTTCTTCGGTCGGCGGTTCAACTCGGCAGGTCTTCAGGCCCTTGCCGGCCTCCTCGTCATCGTCGGCATCGGTCTGTACTTGATCGCTGTGACGCAGGGACTTGCCCTTGTCGTCGGACAGCTTGTGGACCTGCCGTCGTGGGTGATCCTGCTGGCGGTGTGGGGAAGCTATACGATCTTCACTTTCCTCTCAGGGTCTCAGGGCGTCCTCATCAATGACACGATCATGTTCCTGGTCTTCACCGTTGCGGCCGTTGTGGGAATGGGCTGGCTGATCGGCTCAGCGGGCGGCCCGGTGGAGGCAATGCAGAAGATGAGCGAAATCGCATCCAAGCCGGACGCACTGACCTGGCACGGCGTTACAGGCGACGGAAACTACATGTTCAGCGCGCCGATCGACGCATTGGTCTATGCGGTGACCTTCGGGGTCGTGTGGTCCTGCGTGGTTGCAGTCAGCCCGTGGCAGTCGAGCCGGTTCCTCATGGCCAAAGACGAACACGTCGCAATTCGATCGGGCATCTTCGCGATGACGATCGTGGCGATCATCTATCTCTTCTTGGCCTTCGGCGGGTTTTCGATCAACCTCTTCGATGAGAGCGTCGAACCGTCTGAGATCGCCTTCATCTGGGCGGCAGAGAACGTCCTGCCCGCACTTCTCGGGGTTATCGCAGTCACGGGAATCGTTGCCGCCGGTCTTTCCTCGGCGTCGTCGTTTCTCTCGCTCATCGGATTCTCGGTGTCAAATGACGTGCTCCCATATCTGCGCGGTCGCCGATACGGCGAAAGCGATTCTGATCCGGCGAAGCTCAAAGCAGAAGCAGGGCGGGACGCAGCCTCTGTGCGGACGGAGCAGGAGAGTGCCGAGTCCTCCGACGGAGTCGCACTGTGGACCGCTCGTGCCACGATGCTCATTGCGGGCATCGTCGTACTGGGCATCACGCTCATTGCCCCTCCCTCGCTTTTGGCGATCGGCTATTTTGCCGCGACGCTCTTTGCCGCGGCGTGGGGCCCGGTCGCATTCTGGTCGATCTGGTCCGGAGGGCTTTCCACTCGAGCTGCCGCCGCAGGCATGATCGGAGGCTTCGCAGGCGTCACGGTGCCTCAGGCTCTGGTCGAATTCGGTGGTGTAGAACTGCCCACGCTGCTCAACCCGACGATCATCGGCTTCGCCGTATCGGTCGCCTCCATCCTGATAGCGAATATCGGGGCACAGCCGTCTGCTGCAGGAATCCGCTATCGCGAAGCCCTCATGGTCGCGCCCGAGGAAGATCAGAACCCGCGGAAGGTTGCGGTCACTCGCCGCTACGTGATCTTCAGCGCGATCGCGCTCGTCGGCTGCATTGTGGCCATGCTGGCCTTCTACGCGGCGCCGCTGCAGTAGCCGGGCAGCAAGCATCCTCACTCCCTCCTCGGCCCCGCGTACGATGGGGCCGAGGAGGGAACATGAGCAGAAAGCAGCTGGACCGCACGGGCGGTGATCTGACGGGCCTGGGTGATGACGACACCGGCTGCACGATTCTCCACTTGGACATGGATGCGTTCTTCGTGTCTGTTGAGCGCCTCCTCGATCCTTCGCTGGGCGGCCGTCCCGTCATCGTCGGCGGTCGCAGCGAGAGGGGAGTGGTGGCCTCTGCCAGCTATGAGGCACGGGAGTACGGAGTGCATTCGGCCATGCCGATCGGCCGTGCCCTCACACTGTGCCCGAACGCGGCTGTCGTAGCGCCGACGAAGGGCGTCTACTCCGAGTATTCGCAGCGGGTGTTCGACATCGTCGGCGACGTGACCCCCGATTTCAGCCGCGTCAGCGTCGATGAGGGCTACATCGATGTGTCCGGTGCGGTGCGCAGACTCGGCAGTCCCGCGCAGATAGCGCTGCAGCTGCGGCAGACGATTGCCGAGAAGACGGGGCTGCCGTCCTCCATAGGCTTGTCTAGGGCGATGGTCGTGTCGAAGATTGCGTCAGCTCGGGCTAAGCCCAACGGACAGCTGGTGGTGCCGGTGGGGAAAGAAGCTCAGTTCATGGAGTCGATGCCCGTCACAGCGCTGCCGGGGGTTGGACGCGCCACGCACGAAACCCTGTCCCGCTACGGAATTCGCACCATCGGCGATCTGGCCCGCCAGACACCGGCGTGGGCAGCGAAGACGCTCGGCTCGGCCGGGCCTGCGCTTGTCGGCTACGCCCAGGGTCGTGATCACCGGACAGTGCACGACAGGGCAAAAGACCATTCGATCAGTGCGGAGAGCACATTCGACGACGACATCTACCAGCTGGAGCGCCTGCGCACCGAGCTTCTCCGCCTGGCTGACAAGGTGACCGCCCGAGTGCGGGCCGAAGGGCTGGCCGCCGGCACCGTCACTCTGAAGTTCCGCTCGCCCGACTTCACCACCATCACCCGGTCGGTCACCCTGCCGGCTCCTACCGATGTCACCGGCGAGGTATACGAGGCTCTTCTCGGGCCTCTAGAGGATGCCGCGGCTAAGCGCACGGGCGCCAGACTGCTGGGGGTCGCAGCATCAAACCTTCAGCCCGTCGGGGTTGTCGGCAGACAGGAGACCCTGGAAGGCGGTGGCCGGTCAACGCGCGAATCGGACATCGCGGTCGACGAAATCCGCAAGAAGTTCGGCAAGGGCGCAATCTCTGCCGCCTCGCTGCTTCGCCCGGAATGAGGACTTTTTCAAGCCCATGGAATTCAAAGACTCATGTGGCACTATCATTAGTCGTACCGACTTCAGGAAGTTTTGGGCAGGAAGTTCACACAATGGCTCTTTCAGATCACGAACAGCAGCTTCTCGACCAGCTTGAACAGCAGCTGCGGAGCGAAGACCCCAGCTTCGCCCAGAACATTTCGCGCCCAGCAGAGGAAGCTCCAGCACTGCGGCTGTCGCCGCGCCGCCTGGTTTTGGGCATCGTCATCCTCGTTGTGGGTCTGGCAGCCGCAATCGCCTCACTGTTCTTCTTCGACATGCCCCTGGCGGCCGTCGGCGGTGTTGTCGGCTTCGCTGCCATGGTCTTCGGCGGCTACTACGCCGTGACCCCGGATGAAAATGCCGTGGTAACTTCTTCCAGCACAGGATCAGCACCTCGAAGCTCGGGTGCGCCCAAGCGCCGCTCGTCCTTCATGGAGCGTATGGAAGAGCGCTGGGACAAGCGCCAAGAAGGCTGACGCGAACATAAACGTGTGAGGGGCGGTGGAGTTTTCCACCGCCCCTCACACGTTCAGCGCTCGGCTGTGATCCCTGTCCGCTCGGACGCCTCGCCATCTGCATGGCAGCAGGTCAAGAACCCTGCGGGTCCGAGCGCCCGCTGTGGCCTGGCCGTGCTCATCGGCGCCGCGTGAACACACTTGCCGGCAGCAGCGTCTTCAGCACTCGCTGCAGACCGGACAGACGGCCGAACAGCTCGTCGTGAACATCCCTCACGAGGCCGCGGCTGTCGTCTGCGCTCAGCTGAACATCCGCATTGCCGTAGCGCTGCGCGTCCGACGCCCGTGCAGCACTCGCAAGTTCAACCGCGCTATCAGGCGCGTACTCCGCCAGTGCGGCGGCAGCAGCCGGCGCCGTCATTGACGAGCGCAAGCCGAGCCCCGCATCGGCGGCGGTCGCGGCGATTTCGTCCCACAGGCCGGCAGCGCCCGCCCGCAGGCGGCGACGGCGCTGAACGGTACGAACGATCATCGGCAGAAGCAGCAGCGCAATGATGATCACTGCTCCCAGGAGCAGCCACACCCATGCCGGGATCGGGGCAGCGGCCTCAGCGGACCCAGCCTCGGGATCAGCGGACTCTTCGTCTTCTTCGCTGCCGGCGTCCTCGGTTTCTTCCGGAGTCGGTTCTGGGGTCGCGGAAGTCGGCTCTTCCGTCGGCTCATCCTGAGGTTCTTCTGACTGCCCTCCAGCAGTCGTCCAGGCGGGAATATCGCCGACCGGACCGCCGGGGGTCGGCTCGAAGCGAACCCAGCCGATTCCATCGAAGAACAGCTCCGGCCACGCGTGAGCTTCGGCTAGAGTCACCTGATATTCCCCGTCGCCGATCTCAGAGCCTGCGGTGAAGCCCACACCGATTCGCGTGGGAATGCCCAGGGAGCGGGTCATCGACGCCATGGCAGCTGAGAACTGCACGCAGTAGCCCTTCTTCTGCTGCATGAAGTCCGCCAGCGCCGAACTCGATGCCGTAGTCGGCGCTTCGAGTGAATAGGTGAAATCTCCGCCGCGGAAATACGCCTGAATGGCAGCGGCCTTCGCCCACTGCGAATCCGCGTCCTCCGTGAGTTCGCGTGCCGTGTCGGTGATGACCGCAGGGACATCGTCAGGCAGCTGGGTGTACTTCTGGTCAGCCGAACGACCCGCGTTCTCTCCGGCGTCGTCGAGCTCTTTCGCCGTCGGCTGCACGGACAGGTAGTCAACCGAATAGTTCAGCCCGCGCGATGTCACTCCGCTGCCCACAATCGTGAGGGTCTTCGGGTCGTACAGCCACTGCGGGCCCGCATCATGGGTCTGCGTAGGAGCAAAGGGAGCCGGCAGATACGCCTGGTCAAGTGCGCCGATCGAAAACTCCGTGCTCTGCTGGGCACCCGCGGGGGCCTGTGAGCGCGCATTGGACAGACCGCCGTCAGCGGTGCGCGACCGGCTGAGGGGGAACTCTGCGGGCTTCCACACTTCGCCGTCGAACTCGCTCACCGAGGTCAGGCGGATGGGCTCTCCCGCGCCCGGATCGGTTGTCGTGTAGGTGAAGACGGGGTCAGTGGAGGGGTTCTGCAGGTCGTTGCGGATGGTGAGGAACGGGTTGATGATCGTGAGATCCTCAGCCCGCTCACTGGAATAGTGGGGGGTCGCTGTGATTGCCGGCAGCACAGTCGGCAGGCCAATGCCCAGCAAGAGCGCCAAGGCGCCCGCCAGCAGCGCGGTTCCGGGGAACCTGCGCAGGCCATTCTTCGCCCGGCCGACCACCGCGCCGCGCTGGCGCAGGGCTTCTGCACCGGGTCGGCTTGCGGCCGTGTGCTTCTCATGACCGGCAGTCGAGCCCACACCGGTGTGCGCAGTGATGACAGAGCTGGCGTACTCCGTGAGGAGGACGATGATGAACGCCGCACTGATGGCGGCCATGTGGATCGGCTCCGTGTGCACCGAGGCGAAGTACACGGGAAAGGCCCACACCGTCAGAAGCAGGAAACCGGGGACCTTCGATATGCGCAGGTCTGAAACCAGGCCGTCGATGATGAGCGCCAGGAAGCCGAAGCCCAGAGTGAAGATTGTGATGAGGCCTCCGGTGGCCTCCAGCGGAATCTGCTTGGTTGCAACATCCTCAAAGCCGGCGCTGACGGATGACACGAGGGCAGAAATCGATGAAGGCCCCGGGAGGACACCCGCGATGAGCGAATCCGGCACACAGATGAAGAGAACAGCAAAGCTCGCGGCGAGGAACTGCACGAGAACCGTAAGGCCAGACTCGGCCACCTTGCGAACCATCCGGGACAGCCAGCCGACCAGTAGAGTGATGGCGATAACCGAAATGACCGGCACGAGAATTTCGAGGCCCGAGAACATGGCGGTTGTGGCATAGGCCGCCAGCGACAGCGCGGCAAACAGGAGGAGAGAGCGGATCATCTGCATCAGCGTCCCCTCCCAGCCGTCAGCGTCCACCGTTTGGGGACAGCGGGTTCGGATCCAGAACCGGGAAGCTCAAGCGAATCAGCGGCCCAGACGTGGGCGCGGGCTGGAACGTTCACGTTCAGCCGGCTCCGGTCAGCACACACGATGACCGTTTCGACGTTCTGCGGCAGACGCACACCCGGGGGCACGCTGCGACCATCGGCCCTGGCAATCGCCAGTTCCGCGTGCGGAAGATCAAGTGAACGGGCTTCAACCCGGATGTCCTCTTCTCCGCACAGCAGACGGATGTCATAGCCGGCGGCGAAGTAGGCGCGCACCGCTGCAGCCGCGCCAGCAGCCAGCGTTTCGAAATGCGCGTTGGCGGCGACATCGGCCGAGCCCTCCGCCGGTGCGGGCAGCCCGCCGTCGAGGACGACAATCGCGGTGGCGTGCTCTTCTTCGGCTTCCTGGCGGACCGCCAGTTCGCCCAAGCGGGCCGTGGTCTTCCAGTGAATATGGCGCAGATCGTCGCCGGGAGAGTATTCGCGCGTGAAGTAGTCGCGGGTCCCTCGCCCGCGTGACACGCGGTCACTCGAGATGCGCGACAGGTGAGCCGACAGAGACTGCGGATAGCCGACCGGCACCTCGGCCGGGGCTGCGGCAACATCCAGCGAACCGGGCACCGTGCGCATTGAGGAGGCCAGACCAAACGGTCCGGCGACAGCGGCCGACAGCTTCTCAACCCCGGTCATCCCACGGTGAGTGGGAACGAAAACAGCCTGCACATCCGCGTATCCCCGCGCGGGCAGGGCTCCGACCTGAGCATCCTGATCGGGGCCGAAGCCCGGCTTCGCGTGCAGGGTGAGAGCAAAGGGCAGCAGGGGAGTGGGCAGGCGGTTTGCGGTGCGCACCGTGACAACCAGCTCATCGCCGACCTTGGTGATTGCGGTGCCGTCCAGGGCGGGTGCATCAGCCACGAGCTTCGCACTCAGCTGCGAACTGGTGAGCAGTGCTGCGAGCAGGCTGAAAACGACAAGCCCGATGAACACGATGCCCACGGGAAGCAGCCCCGGGAAGCCGAAACGGTAGGCGGCGATGATGAGGGCCGCCCCGAGAATGACGAAAACCCAGCCGGAGGTGTTGATCCTCATGCCGAAACCGGCACCCTCCTGATGATGTCGGCGATCAGCTGCTCGGCAACATCGGGAGCGTCGGTGTCCTGGGCGATGATGCGGTGGGAGAGAACCGGCACGGCCATTGTCTGCACGTCGTGCGGTGTGACATAGCCGCGGCCCTCAAGCACCGCATTGGCCTGTGCCGCACGCAGCAGAGCCACCGAACCGCGTGGAGAAACGCCCATGCGGATGGAAGCGTCGCTGCGCGTTTCGTTGACCAGGCCCACGATGTAGGTGCGCAGCTCATCGGTCGCCGGGAGAGCCGCAACCGCCTGGCGCAGTGCCGTGAGCTCCTCGGTTGTCGTTACGGCCGCAAGCTGGTCGAGCGGATCGGGGCCCACGTGTGAGCCGAGCATCGAGACCTCGTCCGCCAGCGAGGGGTAGCCCACCGAAGTGCGCATGAGGAAACGGTCGCGCTGGGCTTCCGGCAGGGCGTAGGTGCCCTCCATTTCAATGGGGTTCTGGGTTGCCACGACCATGAACGGGTCGGGCATGAGGTACGTGGTCCCGTCGATGGTCGCCTGAGATTCGGCCATGGCCTCCAGCAGAGCTGACTGGGTTTTGGGGGAGGCGCGGTTGATTTCATCGGCGATGACGATGTTCGAGAAGATCGGGCCGGCTCGGAATTCGAACTGGCGGGTCTCCTGATTGAACAGGTTGACGCCCAAAACATCCGACGGCAGCAGGTCCGGAGTGAACTGGATGCGGCGCACGCTGCCGCCGACCGAGCGGCTGAGCGCTTTGGCCAGCAGGGTCTTGCCGACGCCGGGAACGTCTTCCAGCAGCAGGTGGCCGCCCGCGAACAGCGATGTGATGGCCAGGCGAACAGTGTCGGCCTTGCCGTCCAGGACTGAACTGACCGCGGTTGTCAGTCGCGAGGCGATTTCTCCGTAGTGCTGAATGTCTTCGGGCGCTGGTGTCGTCATGCGCTCCATTCTGCCCCACAGCCGAAGGCCGCTCCACTTTTCACCCCACTTCCCTCCATCGGGTCACTCCACTTTCCTCCCCACGCGCCACCACTTTCCTCCCCGAGGCCCTCCGCGGGGGTGTTTTGGCGTGTTTTTCGCGGGTTTTCTTCTCCCGAGGTGCCGGTTGAGTTGGCTTTTTCGGCCCTCTTTGGTCTGGCCGCCCCACTTTCTACCACCTCTGTGACCAGGGGAAACGCAGATTGTTGACGGGTATTTCCCTCTTGAAGGGGACATAGTGGGGGAAAGTGGAGTATAGTGGGGCACATCGGAGTCGAGTGGCTTCGAAAGGGGTGAGACGACATGTTCCTCGGTACGCATTTCCAGCGACTCGATGACAAAGGTCGTCTTCTCCTGCCCGCAAAGTTTCGTGAGGAACTGGCTGGGGGCCTGGTCATCACCCGGGGTCAAGAGCGCTGTCTCACCCTGTTCTCGACCCGGGAGTTCGAAACCGTCCACGAGCAGCTTCGCGCCGCTCCCATGACGAGCAAGGACGCCAGGGACTACCTCCGCGTGTTTCTCTCCGGAGCTTCGGCCGAGCAGCCGGATAAGCAGGGGCGGTTCACCATTCCGCAGATTCTGCGCCGGTACGCATCACTTGACCGCGATGTCGCAGTGATCGGCATGGGAAACCGTGCTGAGATCTGGGATTCGGCCCTGTGGGAGGAATACCTCGCAGACACCGAACAGGGATTCGCCGACCGCACCGACGAGGTGATTCCCGGAGTCTTCTGATTGTTGGTCCGAAGACTCCGCCCGACCGAAGACAAGGGTTTTGGAATACTTCCCCGATTCCAAAGCCACGGGGTCCTGACACACTTCCCCGGTGCCAGGGCACGGTCGGACGGGGTCTTAGGTCCAACAGCGGCGAAGAACACGAAGGAGGAGGACATGAGCGACTACCCGCACGTACCCGTCCTCCTGGACAGGTGCGTTCAGCTGCTGACAGTCGGCATCGATGCCGTCCGTGATGCGGGGGAGACCCCCGTTGTTGCGGACATGACGCTCGGCATGGGCGGGCACTCGGAAGGCATTCTCGAATCCGGCGATGACGTGCGCGTCTTGGGCATCGACAGAGACCCTGCGGCAATCGCCATTGCCAGCAGAAGGCTGGAGCGTTTCGGTGAGCGCTTCACAGCGATGCACGCGCGCGACGACGAACTCGGCGAGATCCTCGAGCGGAAGGGAGTGCGACTGGCTGGCGTCCTCTTCGATCTCGGCGTGAGCTCACTGCAGCTGGACGATGACGACCGCGGTTTCAGCTACTCGCGGGCAACCGCGCTCGACATGCGGATGAACGCAGAAGACACGCTGACCGCGGCCGACGTTCTCAACACCTATTCACAGGCGGAACTGGCCCGCATCATCTCCGAGTACGGCGAAGAGCGCTGGGCGGCCAAAATCGCCTCCGTCATCGTGGAAGACAGGCAGGCGCGGCCGTGGGAAACCACCGATCAGCTGGCCGAAATGCTCCAGCGGGTCATTCCCGAGCCCAAGGGCCAGCGCAAGCGCTCCCACCCGGCTAAGCGCACCTTCCAGGCGCTGCGCATCGAAGTCAACGCGGAGCTCGACATTCTCCGCTCCGCACTCCCGCAAGCCCTCGATGGCCTGCACGTGGGCGGCACCGCGGTCGTCGAGTCCTACCAGTCGCTCGAAGACACCATCGTCAAAAAGATCTTCCGGGCAGGAACCGTCAGCTCTGCTCCGCCGGAGCTGCCCGTTGTGCCCGAACACCTGCAGCCCTGGCTGAAAGACCTGACCAGGGGAGCAGAAAAAGCCGATGCCCAAGAGATCGGCATCAATCCTCGTGCCGCGAGTGTGCGGTTGCGGGCAGTGCAGAAAACAAAGGAGAAGCCGCAATGAGCCATGCAGTCACAACGGCCGCTCCCCAGAGCAGCCCGCACAGACAAACAGAGCAGAGCAAGCCGAAGCTCCGCCTCGTCGTACCGGAAATCGCTGAAGCTCGATCCTCTTTTCCCCTGAAGTGCGTGGCTCTGATCGTCCTGGGGCTTGCACTCATCCTGGTGACCAACATCTTCATCAACCACAGCACGTACCGGGTGCAGGAGCTCACTGTCGAACGTGACCGGCTGACGGATGACCGTGACCGACTCGCCGAGGACCTTTCCTACCGGATGAGCCCGCAGAACATTGAAGACTCAGCGAAAGCTCAGGGTATGAAGCCCGCGGAATCCGTTAAGTTCATCCGCGAAGATGGCACAATAGTCGATGCGCCGAAAGGCGAGGGCAAAGCACCGGAAGCCCAAGTTCCGGGTCCCCGCAAAGACGCCCGCGACGACATCAAGCCGAATCTGAAATCTGACGAAAAACTGCCGGTCGTCGGCGGCAGCAGCGGGACGCTCACCCCGCCGAAACTCCAAGAGCCAAAAGAACCAGCCGACAAGTAAGGAAGAGTATGAATCCGCGTACTGGTCGGCCTGGCAAGACCAAGCGGCAGCGCGGTTTCACGATCCGCACGCGGCTCATCGCCTTCTTCTCGGTGCTTGTCCTGTTCGGCATTCTCGGCCGGCTCGTGTGGATACAGGGGCTTGACGCATCGCAGATTGCCTCGCGCGCTCTCGCCGGACGTCTGGTCACCCAACCTCTTCCGGCGGACCGTGGTGTAATCCTCGGCGCCGACGGAACAGTGCTTGCCGACAATGCGGACCGCTACCAGATCGTCGTCGACCAGGTGAACGTCGCAGCGTACAAGGACGAGGACGACAACCCCCTCGGCGCGTGGGGAGCTGCAAAGGCCATGGCTCCCATCCTGGGAACCGAGGCCGGACTGATCTTCCCGAAGCTCAGCGGAGACAAAAGGTGGAACCCCGTAGCCACCGGCATCACCAGCGAAGTGTGGCGCGAAATCCAGGATCTCGATATTCCCGGAATCACCGCCGAGAAGTACACCGTGCGCTCCTACCCCTCCGGCGCCGTCGCAGGCAATCTCATCGGATGGGTCGGCTCTGACGGAGCTCCGCTGGCAGGACTTGAGCTGCAGCACCAAAAGCAGCTGCAGGGCAAAGACGGCAGCCGACAGTTCGAAAAGGGCCTGAAGGGCGACATCATCCCGCTGGGTGAGCATGACACTACGCCGGCGGTCAACGGCACGGGGCTCGAGTTGACCATCGATCCGCAGATTCAGATGTTCGCTCAGCGCTCCATCGCCGAAGCGGTGAAGAAGCACAAGGCTGAATGGGGCACCGTCGTTGTCGAAGAGGTCGGCACGGGCCGGCTGCTTGCCGTCGCCCAAGCGCCCACCGTAGACCCCAACAACCCCGGCGGCGTTGACGGTGCTGACCGCGGCTCCCGCGCTTTCACCGACCCTGTAGAACCCGGCTCGACAGGCAAGGCCATCACGGCGGCGGCGCTCATAGAAGAGGGCGTGGTCACCCCCGAAAGCAAATTCACGGTGCCGGACAAGTGGAAAGCGCCCAACGGCGAAGAATTCCGCGACTCAAGCAACCACGAAGACAAAAAGCTGACGTTCTCCGGAATCATCGAGCAGTCCTCCAACACCGGCACGCTCATGGCCGGTCAGAAGCTCAGCCTGAAGCAGCGCTACGACTACCTGAAGAAGTTCGGCCTGGGCGAATCCAGCGACATCGACTTCCCCGGTGCCGCAAAGGGAATCGTCCGCCCCTATGACGAGTGGGACGGGCGCACCGAATACACCGTCATGTTCGGTCAGGGGATTTCCGCTACCACGCTGCAGAGCGCTTCCGCGTTCGCAACTCTGGGCAACGGGGGAGTGCGCGTACCCCAGCAGCTGGTCAAGGGCACAGTGAGCGACTCCGGGCGGGTGTCAGAGATTCCCCCGAAGGAAGGCACCCGCGTCGTCAGCGAAGAGACTTCAGATTCCGTTGTCACGATGCTCGAAGCCGTTGTCGCCGAGGGCACGGGAACGTCTGCACAGATCAAGGGGTACAGGGCCGCCGGCAAAACCGGCACGGCACAGATCGCCGAGGGCAAGAACCAGAAGGGCGGCTACACTGCAAACTTCTCTGGAATCGCCCCGGCAGAGAACCCGAAGCTCGCCGTGAGTGTGACCCTGCAGCGCCCCACCAAGGGGTACTACGGTGGTACAGCTGCCGCGCCGGTGTTCTCGCAGGTCACCGGCTACGCGCTGAAGCAGATGGGTGTTTCCCCATCAACTGAAGAACCGAAACTGATTCCGAAAGAATGGAAATGATGAAGCTGAGCGAACTCCCCGGCGGAGCAGCTGTCCACGGTGATGGAAACACCACCGTGACCGGCGTGAGCCTGGACTCCCGAACCGTCTCGCCCGGCGGCCTCTACGCGGCCCTGCCCGGCGCGAATGCCCACGGCGCCCAGTTCGCCCAGCAGGCACTCGACCGCGGTGCCGCGGCCATCCTCACCGACCCGGCCGGCCGTGACATCCTGCCGGCAGCCGCCGGCGACATCCCCGTCCTTACCCATCCGGCACCTCGTTCGGTTCTCGGTGAGGTCGCGGCGGCTGTCTACGGAACAGACCCACAGGCGCCGGCCCTGTTCGGCATCACCGGAACAAACGGCAAAACCACGAGCACATTCATCCTCGATGCCCTGCTGCGCAGGCTCGGCAAGACCACGGGCCTGATCGGAACGGTCGCGACCGTCATCGCCGGACAGGAACAGCCCAGCGTGCGAACCACCCCGGAGGCTCCGGACCTGCACCGCCTGTTCAAAGACATGCGGGACCGGGGCGTCGAAGCATGCTCAATGGAAGTGTCCTCACACGCGCTGAGCCAGCACCGGGTAGACGGCGCACACTTCACGGTGGCCGGCTTCACCAACCTGACCCAGGACCACCTCGACTTCCACGGGACCATGGAGGAGTACTACCGGGCAAAAGCCCTGCTGTTCACGCCCCAGTTCGCATCCCGCGGCGTCATCGTGCTGGCCGATGACTGGGCACGACAGCTGGTGCATGACGCGCAGATTCCCGTTGCCACCGTGTCCGCACGCTCCGAAGACTCCGCGGACTACAGCATCGAAGACATCGACGGTCTTTCCTTCACCCTCCGAGGACCCTCGGTGAGCCTTCGGGCGAAGAGCCCGCTGCCGGGCGATTTCAACATCAGCAACACTGCGCTTGCCCTTGCCATGGTGCTCGAATCCGGTGTGCCAGCCGACGAACTCGCAGAAGCTGCCGAGGGCTTCAGCGTCAACGTGCCGGGGCGCATGGAAGTCGTATCAGAACAGGCGCCGCGGGCCATTGTCGACTATTCGCACACGCCCGACGCAATAGAAAAGGCGCTGGCGGGGCTTTCGGGCCAGCCGCTGGTCGTGGTCTGCGGTGCAGGCGGAGAGCGCGACCACGGCAAACGCCCTCTCATGGGGCGAGCCGCAGCAGAAAACGCCGATGTCGTCATCATCACAGACGACAACCCGCGCAGCGAAGACCCCGCGACGATTCGCGCTGAGGTGATCGCAGGAGCCCGTGAGGCAGTGGCCGAGGGCACCAGCCGGGCATCCGCCGATGCGATCGTCGAATACGCCAGCAGGCGCGAGGCGATCGAAGCCGGCGTTGCGGCCGCAGGCGGCACGGGAACACTCCTGGTTGCAGGCAAGGGCCACGAACCCGGCCAGGACTACGGCGGAACCAAGCTGCCGTTTGACGATCGTGAGATAACACGCACCGCCGTTTCACAGCGCGGTTCTTCCGCTGCCACCCGGTAAGGTCTGAAGGTATATGAAGGAATTCACTGCTGAAGAAATCGCCGCGGCCACAGGCGGCGAACTCTACGGAATCTCACCGGACGCGGTTCTCAGCGCCGGTGTCGTCACTGACTCCCGCGAAGTGGGGCCGGGCGACATCTACGTTGCGCGCACCGGCGAAAACCACGACGGCCTAGAGTTCGCGGCCGCGGCGGTACAGGCCGGTGCGGCCCTCGTCATCGCCGAGGCCGTCCCATCGGTCGACGGCGAGCACCTGCCTTCCTGTGTTGTTGACGATGCAACCGCTGCTCTCGGCCAGCTGGCCAGAGCGAGCGTCGAAGCGCTTCGCGACGCCGGTGAGCTCACGGTCGTGGCAATCACCGGTTCTGCCGGAAAGACCACAGTCAAAGACCTCGCGGCAGCCCTGCTGTCAACCGCGGGCGAAACCGTGTGGCCGCCGAATTCCTACAACAACGAAGTCGGTGTGCCGCTCACAGCTCTGCGCGCTGACGCGGACACCCGCTACCTCGTACTCGAAATGGGTGCGCGCAACATCGGCAACCTCGCCTACCTGACCTCGCTTGTCCGTCCGGACATCGGCGTTGAACTCGGCGTCGGCTCAGCCCACGCTGGGGTCTTCGGTTCGATTGAGAACACGGCACGTGCAAAGGCCGAGCTTATTGAAGCTCTCGTGCCCGGCGGAACAGCCGTGCTCAACGGCAACGACCCGCGGGTGCGCTCAATGCAGTCAGTGCTCGCCGAAGGCGTCGACACACTGTTCTTCGGTTCGAACCCTGACGAAGGCGTATGGGCTTCAGACGTCGACATCCAGCCCTCGGGCCGCACGGCGTTCGACCTCCACCTGCCCGGCCACCCCGAACCCCTTCATATCGAACTTGCGCTGCTGGGCGAACACCACGTGACCAACGCTCTGGCTGCCTCGGCCATCGCACACCTGTGCGGGGTTGCTCCGAAGGACATCGCCACGATCCTGGCCACCTCGGGTGCAGCCAGCCGGTGGCGCATGGAGCTCATCGATTCGCCAGACGGCGTGACGGTCCTCAACGACGCCTACAACGCCAACCCGGATTCGATGCGCGCTGCGCTGAAGACTCTCGCTGCCATGGGCGCAGGTGACGCCGACCACCCGCCTCGCAGGACGTTCGCGGTGCTCGGAGAGATGCTCGAACTGGGAGACGAATCCACGGCGGCTCACTACGAGATCGGACACCTGGTGGTCCGGCTGAACATCACCCGCACTATCGCTGTCGGACAGGGGGCGCTGCCCATCTACCAGGCAGCCAACCTCGAAGGCTCCTGGGGGAGCGAAGCGGCGTGGGTGCCCACGGTCACGGAAGCACGAGAACTTTTGTCCTCCGAAGTTGAACCCGGTGACATCGTTCTGTTCAAATCCTCCCGCGACGCCGGTCTGCGATACCTGGGAGACGAATTCGCAGGAGTATCTGTATCCCAATGATCGCTGTTGTCCTCGCCCCGTGCTTCGCCCTGCTGCTGACGCTGCTGGGCACGCCGCAGTACATCAAGATCCTCGTCAAGAAGAACTACGGACAGTTCGTTCGCGACGATGGTCCTGCGTCCCACGCTACAAAGCGGGGCACCCCCACAATGGGCGGCGTCGTCATCATTCTGGCGACCCTCATCGCCTATTTCCTGGCGCACCTGCTGACCGGGTCCAAGCCGACGGTGTCGGGTCTGCTGGTCCTGTGGCTCATGACGGGGCTCGGTGTTGTCGGCTTCTTGGATGACTTCATCAAGATCTCCAAGAAGCGCTCCCTGGGTCTGCGCCCGGTGCCCAAGATGATTGGGCAGGCTTTCGTCGGAGTGAGCTTTGCCGTTGCCGCACTGTTCTTCCCGAATGCCTACGGGCAGACTCCTGCGACTACCGCTATCTCGATTTTCCGCGATACGCGCCTCGACTTGGCTTTCGCCGGCTTTGCGGTTGGCCTGATTCTGTTCATCATCTGGGCGAACCTCATCGTCACCGCGGTTTCGAACGCGGTCAACCTCACTGATGGCCTCGACGGTCTGGCCGCGGGGGCCTCTGCGATTGTGTTCGCCGCCTATGTCCTCATGACGTCGTGGCAGTCCACCCAGAACTGTGACCTCATGTCGTCCGCTCGCGCCGGCTGCTATGAGGTGCGCGACCCGCGTGACCTCGCCATCGTCGCCGCCGCCATCGCTGCCGCGTGCGTAGGCTTCCTGTGGTGGAACGCTTCGCCCGCGAAGATCTTCATGGGCGATACCGGTTCGCTGGCAATCGGCGGTGCTTTCGGTGGTCTTGCGATCCTGTCGCGCACGGAAATCCTGCTTGTCGTCCTGGGCGGCCTGTTCGTCATCATCACCCTGTCGGTGATTCTGCAGGTGGGTTCGTTCAAACTGACGGGAAAGCGGATTTTCCGCATGGCCCCGCTGCAGCACCACTTCGAGCTCAAAGGCTGGGCCGAGGTCACGATCGTGATCCGCTTCTGGATCATCGCTTTGATTTTCGCGGTCATCGGCGTTGCGCTGTTCTACGCGGAGTGGGTGTCGCACATTGGCTGATGACGCAATCACGCCCTCCGGTGATTCAACCGGCGAATCGCTGATGCTGATTCCCGCCATCAGCCCACCGGGCGCAGAACCTGTCGACTATCCGAACAAAGACCGGATTCCCGCGGCGATCCACGGTCCGGAATCGTCGCTTGCCGGAATTGTCGTGTGCGTGACAGGGTTGGGCGTTTCCGGCTATCCCATGGCGGTGCACCTGGCCGAGCGCGGTGCCGAGGTGATCGTCGTCGACGCTGATGATCAGCGTGACGAATCGGAACACGAAACAATTCTGCGGGTCTTCGACGTCGATATTCGCCGCGGACCCGAACATGTCGAGAAGCTCCCGCGCACAGCCTCGGGCCGTCTGCCCGACCTTGTGTGCACCTCGCCCGGCTGGCGTCCCGACCAGCCCCTCCTGGTTGAGGCTGCCGAAAACGACATTCCGGTCATCGGCGAGGTGGAGCTCGCCTGGCGCGTACGGGGTGCCAACAGCGCCCCGTGGCTTGTCGTCACCGGAACCAACGGCAAGACGACCACCACCTCGATGCTTGACTCGATCCTGAAGGCGCAGGGTCTGCAGTCGCGTGCCTGCGGCAATATCGGCGCACCGCTGCTGGAAGCTGTGCTCGATCCGGGGGCCGAGGTGCTGGCGATCGAATTGTCGAGCTTCCAGCTACACTGGCAGTTCTCCATGGCTGCCCACTCGGCGGCCGTTCTCAACCTGGCCGATGATCACCTCGACTGGCACGGAGGTTGGGACAGCTATGTGGCCGATAAGGCCAAGGTCTACTCCAATGCCCAGCTGGCGTGCGTCTACAGCTGCGAGGATCCCGCGACGCGTGAACTCGTTGAAGAAGCCGAAGTGATCGAGGGAGCCCGCGCGGTGGGATTCCGTCTGGACACGCCCCGTGTGGGCGAGCTCGGCGTTGTCGGGGACATCCTCGCCGACCGCGCTTTTGCCGAGCGCCGCCAGACATCGGCACAGGAACTCGGCTCGCTCGACGACGTTGCGCAGGCCTCCGGCACACCGGGCGCGAAACCAGCTGACCACCAGGTTCTCAACGCCTTGGCGGCCGCCGCTTTGGCCCGCAGCATCGGTGTTGAGCCCGCCGCCGTCCGCGATGGGCTGCGCAATCACCAGGTGGGCGGTCACCGCAGTGCGATTGTGGCAGAAGCCGACGGTGTGAAGTGGGTGGATGCCTCGAAGGCCACCAATCCGCACGCCACGGCGGCATCGCTTGCCGCCCACGATTCAATCGTGTGGATCGCCGGGGGACTGGCCAAGGGTGCGGATTTCACGGATCTGGTCCAGACTTTCGCCGACCGGATCCGCACCGCAATCGTCATCGGCACCGACTCCTCCGAACTGATTTCGGCTCTTGAAGCTGCAGACGTCGACTACACGGTCGTGCCGCCCTCAGGGCCCGACATCGTGGAGGACAGCCGGACCCGAGGCGCTGACGTCATGCGGCGGGCAGTTGCCGCCGCCGAGCAGCACGCCGTGACCGGCGACACCGTTCTTCTGGCGCCCGCTTCAGCCAGCATGGATCAGTTCCTCAACTACGCAACGCGCGGGGATCTGTTCGCCGACGCTGTGCGAGGTGCTCTGTCGTGACCGGATCCGCCCCCACCCGCCGGCGGGGCTTCCGAGCACAGATCACCGAGCTTTCCGGCCGGTGGCAGCGTTTTCTTGCGAAGAAGACGACAACGTTTTACCTCATTCTCGTTCCCGTCACGGCGCTTACCGGCTTCGGCCTGCTCATGGTGCTGTCGGCCTCGTCAGTCACATCCGGGGACGCCAGCGTGTCTTCGGCCTTTTCGGTTTTCCTGCGCCAGGCGATTTATGCCGTTTTCGGCTTGACCCTTATGGTCGCGGTGTCGTTCACACCCGTGAAGGCGAGTTTTCGGCTGGCCTATGTGGTTCTGATCGGCGCCATGATTCTGCAGGTTCTGCCGCTCACACCGCTGGGCGTTGAGATCAACGGCAACCGCAACTGGATTCGCCTGGGGCCCGTGCAGATCCAGCCGGCGGAGTTCGTCAAGATCGCCCTGGCGCTGTTCACTGCCCGCTACATGGCATTGATGGTCCGCAGGCCGTTCACGCTCGGCAACATGGCGGGCTTTCTGCTGTTTGCCGGCGGCACAGTGGGACTGGTCATTGCGGGGCAGGACTTGGGGACGGTCATGGTCCTGTTCCTGATCTTGGGTACGGCGCTGGTGATCGGCGGTCTTCCCAAACGCTGGATTTTCGGCTTGGCCGCAGCCGCTGTTGGGATCGTCGCCTTCTTCGTCCTGACGAGTGAGAACCGCATGACCCGCGTGATGGCCATGCTTTCAGGACGAGGCGGTGATTCCGGCGATCCACTGGGCGCCCACTGGCAGTCCGACCATGGTCTTTACGCTCTGGCCTCTGGAGGGTGGCTGGGTGTCGGACTCGGTGCCAGTCGCGAAAAGTGGTCGTGGCTGCCAGAAGCTCACAATGACTTCATCTTCGCGATCATCGGCGAAGAGCTCGGTCTTCTGGGTGCCGCCGCCGTCATTGCCCTGTTCGCGGTGCTCGGCTTGGGGATCTACCGGCTGATGGTGCAGTCCGCGAGTGTCTTTGTGCAGACGGCATCCGCCGCTGTCTTCGCCTGGCTCATCGGCCAGGCCGCGGTCAACATCGCGGTTGTCGCGGGCATCGCCCCGGTGATCGGCGTGCCGCTTCCCTTTGTGTCCTACGGGGGATCTTCCATGCTTGCGGCACTCATCGCCGCGGGTCTTCTGCTGTCCTTTGCCCGATCGGAAGAGGGAGTGGCCGATGCTCTGCGTGAGCGGCGTTCTCGTTTCTGGGGCTCGCTGTCGTTCCTTAAGAGGAGGAGCTGATTGTGGTGAACGTTCTCTTTGCCGGCGGCGGCACGACGGGGCATGTTGCGCCGATGCTGTCGATTGCCGACGATCTGCGCTTCCAGGACCCGGACTCTGACATCCTGATGTTGGGGACTGACGAAGGGCTGGAGAAGCGACTTGTACCGCAGGCGGGATACCGTCTGCAGACAATCCCGAAGGTGCCTTTCCCACGAGGAGTGAGCCCTCAGATTCTCAGCTTTCCGTTCCGGTTCGCATCCAGCATTCGCCAGGTGCGCCGTCTGCTCAAGAAGCAGAGGACCGATGTTGTCGTCGGCGTGGGCGGCTACGTATGCCCGCCCGCGTACTTGGCGGCCAAATCGCTCGGCATTCCTATTGTTCTGCATGAAGCCAACGCGGTGCCCGGAATGGCCAACAAGCTCGGCGCCCGCTACGCCGATGCATCTAGCATCGGCTACACCTTCGCTTCGACTCCGATGGCGGGTGAGCAGGTGGGCATGCCCATGCGCATTGAAATCGCCCAGGTTGACCGCAGCGACAAAGAACAGCGGGCGCAGGCGGCCGAACGACTCGGCATCAATGCGGATCTGACGACCCTCGTCGTCACGGGAGGGTCCTCGGGCGCGCAGAAGATCAACGAAGCATTCGCTCAGACGGCGGCAGAATTCACCGGCCTCCAGGTCCTGCACATCACCGGTGCCGGCAAAGGCGACGAGCTGCGCGAAGCTGCGAAGGACTGCCCTGACTACCACGTTGTGGAATACGTCGACGGCATGGAAAACGCCTATGCTGCCGCGGACCTCATCGTGTGTCGCTCGGGTGCCGGCACCGTAGCCGAAGTCACCGTGGCAGAAGTCCCGGCCGTGTTTGTGCCGCTGGCAATCGGCAACGGCGAACAGAAACGCAATGCCGCTGATTCGGTCGAGGCCGGCGCATCAATCCTGATCGACAACGCCGACTTCACCGCCGACAGCGTGCGCAGCACCGTCATCCCCCTGCTGCGAAACCCCGAACAGCTGGAAAAGATGAGTGCAGCTGCCCGCAGACTGGACTTCCCCGTCAACGCCGACAGGGCGATGACGAAGAAGATCTTTGCCGCTGCGGGTCGTGCACACCCGAACCGCGAATACCCGCCCACACGCCAGACCCGCCGTGAGCGCGGCACAAAGGAGAGCTGAATGAAACCCGCCCTCAGCGAGCCCATCCACTTCATCGGCATCGGCGGAGCCGGTATGTCCGGCATCGCCCGCGTCATGCTTATGCGCGGATGCTCCGTCACCGGCTCGGACGCAAAAGACTCGTCCGTCGTTACGGCTCTGCGCGCGCAGGGAGCGCACATCAACATCGGCCACACTGCGGAGGCTGTTGACGGCGTGGGCACGGTTGTTGTGTCGTCGGCGATCCGGGAAAGCAACCCCGAACTCGCCGCAGCGCGCAGCAAGGGGATTCCCGTCATCCACCGTTCTGAAGCGCTGGCTTCGCTCATGGAGGGCTATCGCACGGTTGCGATTGCCGGAACCCACGGCAAGACAACCACCACGTCGATGACGACGGTGGCACTGCAGGCATGCGGGGCCGACCCGTCATTCGTCATCGGGGGAGTGCTGACGGCGGCGGGAACGAACGCCCACAGCGGAACAGGCGATGTCTTCGTTGCGGAAGCCGATGAGTCAGACGGCTCGTTCCTCCTGTACAGTCCCGAAATTGCCGTCGTGACCAACGTCGAAGCTGACCACCTCGACCACTACGGCAGCTGGGAGAAGGTCCGCGAGGCTTTTGCACAGTTCGCTCACCGCGTCGAAGAGAACGGGGGAGCGCTCATCGTCTGTGCTGATGACGCCGGCAGCCGCGAGGTAGCCGACCTGGCACACAGCCGAGGAGTCAGCGTCATCACCTACGGCACCTCGGAAGACGCTGATGTGCGGATCGTCGACGCCCACCACACTCACCAGTCCCAGAGCTTCGTGCTGGAGACCGCGGAGGGGCGTTTCGGCCCTTACGAACTGAGTCTTCCCGGGCTGTACAACGCGCGCAACGCCGCTGCCGCACTGACGGTCGTATCTGAACTCGGGCTCGATGTTGATGCGGCGGCCGAAGGCCTGGGCAGATTCGGCGGTACCAAACGACGCTTCGAACTCAAGGGCACAGAGAGGGGCGTGCGCGTGTTCGACGACTACGCCCACCACCCCACGGAGCTGCACAACCTGCTCACCGCGGCCAAGCAGGTTGTTGACCCTGAGCGCAGCGTTCGCGTCGTGTTCCAACCGCACCTGTACAGCCGCACGCAGAACTTCCGCAAGGAGTTCGGCGAAGCGCTGGGCCTGGCAGACGACGTCATCGTTATGGATGTCTACCCGGCTCGTGAGGATCCCATCCCGGGTGTGACCGGGGCAATTGTCGCCGACGAGGTGCCGCTCCCGGAGGATCGGGTCACTTTTGCTCCGTCTTTTGCCGAGGTGGCGGACCTGGTTGCCGGGCGCTGCCGCCCTGGTGATGTGGTCATCACCGCGGGAGCGGGCGACGTGACTATTGTCGGGCCGGAAATCCTGGATTCGCTGCGCGGCTGATGAACACGGCGAGTCTCGACGAGCGACGCAGGGAACACCGGTCTCTGCGGCTGCGGCGAATCCTGTACGGGGTCGTCGCGGCCCTCGCCGTGCTGGCTCTGGGCGCGGTCGTGTGGTTTTCGCCGCTGCTTGCGCTCACAGACGTCAAAGCCGAAGGGGAGAAGCTCGTGGACGGCGGTGAAGTGGCTTCTTTCGTGCTCGACAAACACGGCGGCACACCCCTGCCGCAGCTGCGATCCCAGCGGCTCAAAGATGAACTCGCCGAAGAGTTTCCGCTTGCGCGCGACTTCGATATCAGTCCTGCAGGCCCCCGTTCGCTTCGCGTGAAAGTGCACGACAGGCAGCCGGCGTTCGCGGTCAAGCGCGGAGGGGCCTGGGAGATCTACGACCGCGAAGCAGTTGTGTTGGGCAAGCCCGACAGCAAACCGAAAGACGTTCCCATGTTCGTCGGAACTGCTGACCGGGAGGCGATCGAAACCGCGTCCACGGTCGTCAGCAGCTTGGGCGAGAACCTCAAGCAGACAGAAGCCGTCGCCGTGAACAGCCTCACGCGGACGGCTGTGATCATGCGGCCGAGCAAGGACTATTCGGTCGTTGTCATCCTCGGTGAGCCGACTGACATCGAAGCCAAGCTCGGGGTGGCCCGCACAATCATGAAAGACAAACCACCCGTCATCGACGTGCAGAGCACAGCAGTGCCTGCCGCCAAAGAAGATGCGCCGGCGTGGGCTCGTCTGCCGCAGGAAGCAGACTCCCAAGACTGACCGTCGAAGACACACCGCGCGGGTGGTTGCACACGCATAGCGGCTTTAATACCGTTCTGACGAAGACCATTATCGGCATCGACCGCTGAAAGAGGAATCGACTTGGCTGAATACCCCAATTCCGGAGCTGAGATCAAAGTTGCCGGCACCGGCGGTGGTGGTGTCAACGCTGTCCAGCGCATGATCGACGCCGGTCTGCGCGGAGCTGAGTTCATCGCAATCAACACCGATGCCCAGGCCCTTGTTCTGTCCGAAGCAGACACCAAAATCGAAATTGGCCGCGAACTCACCCGCGGCCTCGGCGCGGGCGCTGACCCCGAAATCGGCAAGCGCGCCGCCGAAGACTCCGAAGATGCCATCAAGGAAGCGCTCGAAGGCGCCGACATGGTCTTCGTCACCGCTGGCGAAGGCGGCGGCACCGGAACGGGTGCCGCTCCGGTTGTTGCGCGCATTGCGCGCAGCCTGGGCGCTCTGACAATCGGCATTGTCACACGCCCCTTCACATTTGAGGGCCGCCGTCGTTCTGAGCAGGCTGAGGCCGGTATCGCGGCTCTGCGCGAAGAAGTCGACACGCTCATCGTCATTCCGAATGACCGCCTCCTGTCGATCTCTGACAAGAACGTCACGATCGTCGAAGCGTTCAACGCCGCAGACGAAGTCCTGCGCTCCGGTGTGCAGGGCATCACGGACCTCATCTCCACTCCCGGCTACATCAACCTTGACTTCGCTGACGTCAAGTCGGTCATGCAGGACGCCGGCACGGCGCTTATGGGCATCGGCTCGGCAGTCGGCGAAGACCGCGCGATTCAGGCCTCGGAAGCTGCCATCTCCTCGCCGCTGCTTGAGGCCAGCATCGACGGTGCACACGGTGTGCTCATGCTCGTCCAGGGTGGCGAAGACCTTGGCCTGTTCGAGGTCAACGAGGCCGCCCGCCTCGTACAGGAAGCGGCTCACCCCGAAGCGAACATCATCTTCGGCAACGTCATCGATTCGACCCTGGGTGATGAAGTCCGCGTGACTGTCATCGCCGCCGGCTTCGACGCGGCCCCGAAGGGCGAGCGCGAAAGCCAGCAGGCCGCTCCGGCAGTGTCTTCCGCGCAGACTGCAGCTACTGCGCAGGCCGCGCGCGAAGAGAGCCCGGTTCCGGAAGCCGTTGAATCCGAACCGAAGAACGACATCCCGCAGGAGCTGCCGGATGAGCGCGATGACTTCGGCGGCGACTCTCTCGACATCCCCTCCTTCCTGAAGTAACGCAGTGCTGCAGGCCAGGCACGTAGTCAGCGGTTCGGCAGGGAAGGCCCACGTGGCCTTCACCGACCGTTGGGGCGGTTACAGTTCTGGTCGCTTCAGCTCGCTCAATCTGGGCCGGTCGGTTGGCGACGATGACACCCTCGTCGACGCCAACCGCTCCGCGTTGGGTGCGGCGCTTTCCCTGCCCGCGGATAAGATCAGCTTTGTCAGCCAAGTGCACGGAGCCGATGTCCACCACGTGCAGACTGAGGACGACATCAGCTTGGGGCCGCGGGCCGATGCGCAGATCACGTCTTTGCCGGGAGTCGGACTGGCTGTCCTGACAGCCGACTGTGTTCCCGTGGCACTCGCAGCGCCTGATACCGGGCACATTGGAGTTGTGCACGCTGGGCGCCGCGGCATGCTCGACGGCGTTGTCGGTCGAGCAGTGGACAGAATGCGCGAGGAAGGTGCTCGGGGCATCGTCGCCTACATCGGACCGTCCATCTGCCCTCGCTGCTATGAGGTTCCTGACGAGATGCGCGCCGAGGCTATGAAGATCTGCCCGGTTGCGGGAGCTGTTTCCGCTGCGGGCACAGCCGCAATCGACGTGGCCGGGGGAGTAGCTCACCAGCTGGTGCAGTCAGGCGTTGAGATTGCAGGGTTTTCGCGCACCTGCACATACGAAGCTTCCGAGCTGTTCTCTTACCGCCGGGAGCAGACCACGGGCCGGATGGCGGTCGTCGCATGGTTTGAATCACGCCGCGACACGCCCTAGATGTTCGGTCTTTTTGGGCCTGCTCTGCGATAGTTTCTTGGAGAGAGTTTCCCCCCCGGACGGCACCAGGAGGTCCCGTGTCTACTCTGAAGAAGATCGGCAACTACTTCGGCTTCGGCGAAGAAGAGTACGACGACGCCTATGCGCACGAGGAAGTGCGCTCCGAACAGCCCGAACAGGTTGAAACGGCGTCCGAGCCCACCTCGATCGTCCCGAGCGAACCTGCTCCTGAACCCGCGCAGGTCACTCCCATCCGCGCATCCGTGCGCCCGGTAGAAACGGCGGCACCTTCAACTATGTCTCGCATTCAGACTATTCACCCCCGTTCGTACAACGACGCCAAGATCATCGGCACCACCTTCCGTGAAGGCGTTCCGGTCATCATGAACCTGTCCGCGATGGACGAAGCCAACTCCAAGCGACTCGTGGACTTTTCCGCTGGTCTGATCTTCGGTCTGCGCGGTTCCATTGAAAAGGTCACGAACTCGGTGTTCCTCCTGACACCCGAGAACATCGAAGTGACTGCAGAAGCAGACGGCGACGAAGATTCGCAGGCGAGCTTCTTTAACCAGAGCTGAGAGAAGCAGTCGGGTACTCCGGGTACTCTAGGGGCGGCGGGGTAGACCCCGCCGCCTTCTTCGTTCGAAAGGGCACAGAGTGGGATATCCATTCATCATCGTGGGCATGCTGCTCAACCTGTACGTCTACGTGCTCATTGCGCGTGTAATCCTTGATCTGATTCAGGTTTTCAGCCGCGATTGGCGACCGCAGGGCTTCATGCTTGCAGTCGCCGAAATCATCTACACGCTCACCGATCCGCCGGTGAAGGCGGTGCGCAAGGTGATTCCGCCGCTGCGTATGGGCGGCATCGCGCTGGATCTCGGCTTCATCATTGTCTTCATCGCCGTGCAGGTTCTTGCGGGAATACTCATTCGCTTCGGATACACCATGGTGTGACAGCGGCTTTTATGTGCCGCAGGTCGGCAAAAATTCACATTTCTGACGGCCTGATCTGGCGTTCGAAAAGACAAAACGCCCCGCTGTGGTCTAAAGTGTTGATTAATATCGTTCATCGATGTAGCAACTGTAATCTCAAAAAAAGGTGGGCTCATGGCGCTTACGCCTGAAGACGTAGTTAACAAGCGGTTCCAGCACGTTAAGTTCCGTGAAGGTTACGACCAGGACGAAGTCGACGACTTCCTCGATGAGATCGTAGTTGAACTGCGCCGTCTTTACACCGAAAACGATGACCTTCGCCAGAAGCTCTCGGCCGCAGAAGCCAAGGTTGAAGAACTGCAGTCGACGAAGGCCTCCGCTCCTGCTCCGGCTGAAGCCCCCAAGGCCGAAAAGAAGGCTGAGGCCGCTCCCGCTGCGGCTCCGCTGGCCCCTGCCAAGGCTGAAGCATCCGCTCCAGTTGAAGCTGACAAGGCTGACAAGCCGAAGGAAGACGCTTCCGCTAAGGAAGTTCCCGCATCCAAGGAAGCCCCTGCGGCAAAGGAAGCGCCCAAGGCTTCCGTTGCTCCTGCCGCGACCGCTGGTGCTGCCGGTGCCGCTGTCGGCGCTTCGGCCGCTGCCCCCGCCGCACAGGGCGGCGACCAGGACGCTCACGGTCTGATCGCTCTGGCCCAGCGCGTCCACGACGAACACGTTGCAGAAGGTGAGCGCACCCGCGACAAGCTGATCGGCGAAGCCGAAAAGAAGTCTGCTGACATCCTTTCTGCCGCCGAAAAGAAGCGCGACGAAACGCTGAGCCAGCTGGAGAACCAGAAGGCTTCGCTCGAACGCGAAATCGACGGTCTGCAGAACTTCGAACGTCAGTACCGCACCCGCCTCAAGAGCTACCTGTCGGACCAGCTCCGCGACCTCGAGAGCTCGGGCACCCTCGCACCGGAAACCCTTTCCGGCAGCAAGGTGGGCGGCAACTCGAACTCACTCTGATCTCTCACATGACAGAGGCGGCCATCTTCTGATGGCCGCCTCTGCTTGTATCCGATTCCCTTGCCGAAGCTTCCCAGGAGAACCGTGAATCGACGCTCAGCACGCCTGCTGTTGGCAGGTATCGCAGCTCTGGCTTTTGCGCTCGATCAGGCGACCAAAGCCATCGCGGTCACTGCACTCGAAGGTCAGCCGCGTATCGCAGTCCTCGGCGACTTCGCGGGCTTCGTCTTCTTGCGCAACCCAGGCGCGGCCTTTGGCCTTGGTGCCTCGAGCACCTGGATTTTCAGCGCGATTGCCGTTGCCGTGTTCTTTGCAATTGTGATTGCGGCTCGCCGTTTGACCTCACCGCTGTGGGCAGTTGGACTCGGGCTTCTGCAAGGCGGCCTGCTGGGCAACCTCTATGACCGCCTGTTCCGGCCACCAGGTTTCTTTCACGGCGCGGTTGTCGACTTCATCGACCTGCATTTCTTCGTGTGCAATGTCGCCGACATCGCGATCACCGGGGCTGCGGCCATTCTCATGCTGGCCGCATTGAAAGGCACCCCGCTAGACGAAGCGCAGGCTCAACCGCAGGAGAACCATGACTGAGCGCTCTTTTCTCATTCCCGAAGGTCTTGACGGTGAACGCATTGACGCTGCGCTGTCGAGGCTCTTGGGCCTGTCACGCTCTAAGGCCGCCCAGATCGCAGCTGAGGGCGGAGTGCATATTGACGGTGCTCTCGCACAGAAGTCTTCGCGCGTGACCGGCGGGGCCCGGGTCGACGTCGTGATGCCGGAACCCGAAAAGCCGCTGAGCATCGTCGCTGACCCCGTGCCCGGCATGAAGATTCTCTACGAAGACCCGGCCATCATCGTCGTAGACAAGCCCATCGGCGTGGCCGCCCACGCGGCAGCCGGATGGTCAGGACCGACGGTCATCGGCGGACTTGCAGCAGCCGGACACAAGATCGCCACGAGCGGAGCCGCGGAACGCCAGGGCATCGTGCACCGCCTTGATGTCGGCACCTCGGGAGTCATGGTCGTCGCAAAAGGCGAACACGCCTACTCCGTCCTCAAACGGGCCTTCAAGCAGAGGGAAATCGACAAGACCTACCACGCGCTCGTTCAGGGCCTGCCAGACCCCGTGGTGGGAACTATTGAAGCACCCATCGGGCGTCATCCGCGCCGCGATGGCCTGTACGCCGTCCGTTCGGAAGGCAAGCACGCCGTCACCCACTACACACTGCTGGAAGCATTCAGATCAGCGAGTCTGCTCGAAGTCGATCTGGAGACCGGACGCACACACCAGATTCGCGTGCACATGTCCGCCACGAAACACCCGTGCTGCGGTGACCTTCCGTATGGAGCTGACCCAGTGCTTGCCCAGCGCCTGGGGCTTGAGCGGCAATGGCTGCACGCTGTGCGACTGGGGTTCGTGCATCCCGAATCCGGGGAGTACGTAGAATTCGAATCCCAGTACCCGGCTGATCTGCAGAACGCGCTCGACCACCTGCGCGCTGCCGCCGGCGAGTAAGGAGAGCAGAATCCGTGGCTGACAGCTTTTCGCACCTGCACGTTCACACCGAATACTCGATGCTCGACGGGGCTGCCCGCCTCGGAGACCTCATGCAGGCCGTCAAAGCCAGTGGAATGGATTCGATTGCAATCACCGACCACGGTTACCTGTTCGGTGCTTTTGATTTCTACTCGCAGGCTGTTGCCAATGGAATCAAGCCGATCATCGGGCTGGAAGCCTATGTGACACCGGGAACCTCCCGGCACGACAAAACCCGCGTCAAATGGCGGACTGACGAAGCCCAGCGCGGTGACGACGTCTCCGGTGGTGGTGCGTACACCCACATGACCATGTGGGCGCGCGACAACCGGGGAATGTCGAACCTGTTCAAGGCCGCCTCCATGGCCTCTCTTGACTCGGTTTTCGGCAAGTGGCCGCGCCTTGACCGGGAAATTCTCTCGCAGCACTCCGAGGGGATCATCGCAACAACCGGATGCCCCTCCGGTGAGGTGCAGACGCGACTGCGCCTTGGTCAGTTCGATGAGGCCCTCGCCGCTGCTGCGGAGTTTCAGGACATCTTCGGCAAAGAGAACTTCTTCTGCGAAATCATGGATCACGGGCTCAGCATTGAAAAGCGCGTGTCCAAAGACCTCCTCGAGATTGCCAAGCGCCTGGACCTGCCGCTCGTGGCGACGAACGACCTCCACTACACCCACGAATCGGATGCGAAAGCCCACGAAGCGCTCTTGGCGATCCAATCCGGTTCGAAGCTCATCGAACCGACCTACGATCAGGGCGGTTCGCGCTTTGCGTTCTCCGGCACCGGCTACTACCTGAAGTCCGCGGCCGAAATGCGGGCCCTGTTCAAAGAGATGCCGGAAGCCTGCGACAACACGCTTCGCATTGCCGAAATGTGTGACGTGTCCTTTGATACGAATGCGAACTTCATGCCGAAGTTCCCCACACCAGACGGCGAAGACGAAGAGTCTTGGCTGTACAAAGAGGTCGACAAAGGCCTGCACTACAGGTTTCCCGACGGAATTCCCGACGAAGTGCGCAAGCAGGCTGACTATGAGCTCGGAATCATCTCGAACATGGGATTCCCCGGCTACTTCCTCGTGGTTGCCGACTTCATCAACTGGGCGAAGGACAACGGCATTCGCGTCGGTCCCGGTCGCGGCTCGGGTGCAGGCTCCATGGTCGCCTACGCCCTGCGCATCACCGACCTTAATCCGCTTGAACACGGGCTGATCTTCGAACGCTTCCTCAACCCCGACCGTGTGTCGATGCCCGACTTCGACGTCGACTTCGACGACCGTCGACGCGGTGAGGTCATCGAATACGTAACCCGTAAATACGGCTCCGAATACGTTTCGATGATCGTGACCTTCGGCACCATCAAAACCAAACAGGCGCTTAAGGACTCCGCGCGTGTTCTCGGCAAGCCGTTCTCGCTGGGGGAGAGGCTGACAAAAGAGCTTCCGCCTGCGGTCATGGCCAAGGACATCCCCCTGGCCGATATCGAAAACCCCAAGGCGCCTCGCTATGGGGAAGCCGGGGACTTCCGCACGCTCATCGAAAACGATCCTGAAGCGCGCGAAGTCTTCGACACAGCGCTCGGCCTGGAGGGCCTGAAGCGGCAGTGGGGCGTGCACGCCGCCGGCGTCATCATGTCCTCAGCGCCGATTATCGACGTCATCCCGATCATGCGCCGTATTCAGGACGGCCAGGTCATCACGCAGTTCGACTATCCGACGGCCGAGGGCCTCGGACTGATCAAGATGGACTTCCTGGGGCTGCGGAACCTGACGATCATCTCCGACGCGATTGAGAACATCAAGGTCAACCGAGACTTCGAACTTGATCTTGAAACCCTCGAACTGAAAGACCCGGCGACCTACGAACTTCTGGCCCGCGGTGACACACTCGGTGTCTTCCAGCTGGACGGCGGGGGACTGCAGGGGCTTCTGCGGCTGATGAAGCCGGACAATTTCGAAGACATTTCGGCAACCCTGGCTCTGTACCGGCCCGGGCCCATGGGTGCGGACTCGCACACGAACTACGCCAAGCGCAAGAACGGTCTCCAGCCGATCACTCCGATCCATCCGGAACTCGCCGAACCGCTGGCGGAGATCCTCGACACGACCTACGGCCTGATCATCTACCAGGAGCAGGTTATGGCGATCGCCCAGAAGGTCGCCGGTTACTCCCTGGGCCAGGCGGACATTCTTCGTCGTGCAATGGGCAAGAAGAAAAAGGCCGAACTGGACGCCCAGCAGGAGGGCTTCTTCGGCGGTATGAAGGAACGCGGCTACTCGAAAGAAGCCTCGCAGGCGCTGTGGGACATTCTGCTGCCCTTCTCGGACTATGCGTTCAACAAGGCCCACTCGGCCGCCTACGGTGTGGTGTCCTACTGGACGGCCTACCTCAAGGCGCACTATCCGGCTGAATACATGGCGGCCCTGCTGACCTCGGTTGCTGACAACAAGGACAAGCTGGCCCTCTACCTCAACGAGTGCCGGAAGATGCACATTACGGTCCTGCCGCCGGACGTCAACGAATCGCAGCTGAACTTCACACCGGTTGGTGACGATATTCGCTTCGGCATGGGTGCTGTGCGCAATGTGGGCGACCACGTGGTTGATGGAATCGTCAACGCCCGTACTGAGAAGGGCGATTTCACCTCGTTCTCCGATTTCCTGGACAAAGTGCCCTCCCACGTGTGCAATAAGCGCACGGTGGAGTCGCTCATCAAATCGGGAGCTTTTGACTCTCTCGGTGAAACCCGGCGCGCACTGGTGGAGATCCACGAGGAAGCCGTGGACTCCGTCATCGGCGTCAAACGGCAGGAGGCGGTCGGCCAGTTCGACCTGTTTGCAGGTTTGGACGAAGGCGAGGGGGCTGAGTTCTCGGTTCCGGTACCGGATCGACCGGAGTGGGACAAGAAGGAAAAGCTCGCTTTTGAGCGCGAAATGATCGGCCTGTACGTGTCGGACCACCCGCTCAACGGACTCGAGGGAGTGCTGGCGAGCGAAGCCGACACGTCGATTGTGCAGCTGCTGGATCCTGAAAGCCACGTGCGTGACGGTTCGAGCGTGACGGTGTGCGGCATCATCACGCAGGTTCAGCGCAAAGTGTCGAAGAACTCGGGCAAGCCCTACGCCATCGTCACTGTCGAGGACTTGGAAGCCAGCCTGGAGATCATGTTCTTCGGGGATGTCTACGAACCCGTTGCATCGCTGTTGGCTATCGACCTGGTCGTGACGATCACCGGCCGGGTACGCCAGTCGGATGACCGGCCGACGTCGCTCATGGCCCAGTCGATGACGATTCCGGATGTCACTGACCCCGAGGATCGCCCCCTCGTGCTCACGGTTCCTCATTCGATGTTGAGCGAACAGCTTGTCAATCAGCTGGGTGACATCCTGCGGTCCAACCGTGGGTCTACGGAGGTTCGCCTGGCCATCAAGGAACCCGGACGCACCACGCTTATGCGTTTGGACAGTTCCTGCAGTGTGACCAGCGGCCCGAGCCTTTTCGGCGACCTCAAGGCTCTTTTGGGGCCTCGCTGTCTGCAGGGCTGACAGGCGCGGGCTCAGATTGAAAGGCTGACGAGGCGGGTGCAGCACAATCTGCTCCGCTGGGATCCGTAGACTAACGGTGTGACTGAACTTCTTCGCCGCATCGATCTGCGCAACACCGACATGGACCGCCGGACGCTCCGCACTGCTGTGCCGCGAGCACACGCGGGCTTTTCCCACGCAGCGGGTGCGGCAGCCGGGGTACTCGCCGATGTGCGCGAACGCGGGCGCGAAGCAGTTGTTGACCTCACCCACCGTTTCGACGGCGTGGAGTTGGAGCGCGTGCGTGTTCCCGAGACCGAACTGAAGAAGGCCTTTGACGAGCTCCCGGAAGACGTCGAAGCAGCTTTGCGTGAAGCTCGGGCTCGGCTTGAGCGTGTGTCGGCCGGCCAGCTTCCAGCGGATGACACCCAGACTTTCGCTCACGGCGGCACCGTCACCAGCAGGTGGCAGCCGGTTCAGCGGGTGGGTCTGTATGTTCCCGGTGGTCTGGCCGCGTACCCGTCGACCGTCCTGATGAACGCTGTTCCCGCTTTGACTGCCGGCGTGAAGTCCATGGCGATTGCCTCACCCCCAGGCCCGGACGGCCTGCCCAACCGAACGGTCATGGCGGCTGCCCACCTGCTCGGAGTGACCGAGGTGTGGGCGATGGGCGGTGCGCAGGCGATCGGCGCGTTCGCCTACGGATTCTCTGATGGCGAAGACCTTGAACCGGTGGACCTCATCACCGGTCCGGGCAATGCCTTTGTCGCCGCAGCAAAGGCCGAAGTGCGCGATGTTGTGGGCATTGACGCGGTTGCCGGTCCCACCGAGATCATCGTCGTGGCTCTGAGCGGTTCACGCTCCGACTTTGTTGCTGCAGATCTTCTGAGCCAGGCTGAGCACGATCCTCTTGCAGCATCAGTTCTGGTGACTGACAGCGAAGAGTTTGCTGACGCCGTCGACGCGGCTCTTGCCGAACAGGCAGCGCAGACCCCGCACTGTGAGCGCGTAGAACAGGCTCTGAAGGGCGAACAGTCCGGCACGATTCTGGTGTCGTCGCAGGACGACGCGATCGCCGTGGCAAACGCCTACGCTGGCGAGCACGTTGAAGTTCACGGCGACGGTGCAGAGGAAGCTGCGCGTGGAATCGTCAACGGGGGGTCGGTTTTCATCGGCGATTATTCGCCCGTGGCCCTGGGGGACTACTGCTCCGGTTCTAACCACGTGCTTCCCACCGTCGGTTCGGCCGCTTTTGCCTCCGCGCTGGGCACTATGTCGTTTATGAAAGGCAGCCAGGTGATCAGCTATTCGAAGGAAGCGCTGCAAGCCGTTGCCGGCCATATCAGCGCGTTCAGCCGAGTGGAAGACCTGCCCGCGCACGGTGCTGCCGTGCAGATCCGGATGGAGGACTGATGCACTGTCCTTTCTGTCGCAATGCTGATTCGCGCGTTGTGGATTCACGGACTGCCGAAGACGGCGCCTCGATCCGCAGGCGCCGGCAGTGCACTGCCTGCGGCCGCCGGTTCACCACGATGGAAGCCACCAGTCTGTCCGTCATCAAACGTTCGGGCGTCACTGAGGAGTTCTCCCGCTCCAAGGTGATTTCCGGCGTGCGAAAAGCCTGCCAGGGCCGTCCCGTCGAAGAAGACGACCTCGCGAAGCTCGCTCAGGCGGTCGAAGAGGCAATCCGTGCTCGCGGTGTCGCTGAAATCGATGCGGACGAAGTGGGCCTGACAATTCTGGGCCCCCTGCGAGAGCTCGACCAGGTGGCCTACCTGCGCTTTGCCAGCGTGTACCAGGGCTTTGAAAGCCTCGAAGACTTCGAAGAGGCCATTGAATCGCTGCGCGCCGAACGCGACGGACGAGCAGCAGAAAAAGAATTCTGACCGTGACTTGCGCCCCACACACTGCATATGTATAGAATGAGGGCACACACTTAAGTGTGGTCGCAACAGGCGGCATCGGAGGGGAAGCCGGTGCCGCCTGTTTTTTTATTTCCCCTCTGCGCAGTGAGCGCCCTGACCAGCGGTTACAGCAAAGCTGCAGATGCACGGTCAGTGTCGGATGACGGATAACTCAGCAGCTGCAGCCCCACGTGCGTCCACCGTCTTTCAACCGCAGATTCTGACCAGTCGGCAAGAGCCGCAGTCATAGCCAGAACGTCAAGATACTCCTGGTACAGCCTTGACGAAATCGTGGCGCCCGAAGAGCCCAGAGCGCGCAGTATACGGCCGTCGAGGATCATGGGCTTGTCGGCTGTTTCCAGAGACCATTCCGGCTGTGAGAAATAGGCGAGTTTGGTGAAGGTGGACGGGCCGACGAACGGCACCGCGCCGTTCCACAGAGAAAATGATTCCGCGGCGGTGAGCCCACGCCCGCGATCGATGAGATCAGCAAGAACCTCGCCGAAGCCGTCGACTGCCGGTGCGCGGCACGCCCGATAGACGCTGCGAGCCTGCGTGCCGCTGCCGTAGGCAGCCGCTGCGGCGAAGAACTCCACGGCGTCATCAGCCGTGGTTGCGCCGCGGCCGAGCGCAAACAGCTGACCGCGTGAAATGTGCGCTCTGCTGTTCCAACCGTCGGAGTGCAGCACTTCTGGCAGCGGGCAGTCTTCCGGCCACCACTGGGCGAAATGCTGCGGGCAGAATTCAATTGCGTCGGTTGATTCGCTGCCGTGGGGAATTCCCAGTTCGCGGCAGAGCTCCAGGGGCGATGGAAATGACATGATGGCCTCTTTTCTGCTGCTCGTACCGACACTCTTACACGAGGCACTGACACAGAGAGACCACGCCGCTGTAGGCGGCGGTTGACGGAAGCTGTCTTACAGCCAGGCGGTGACGAGAGAATCCCTGCTCTCAAACACGCCGAGCCGCGCTGTCGCGCGAGTGAGCGCAACATAGAGATCACCGACTGCCGCAGAATCCCCAGCGGGTGCGAAATCAGCCGGCTCGACGAGGGCGACAGCGTCGAACTCCAGGCCTTTTGCCTGGTGAGGCTGCAGCAGCGCAATGGGGAAGTCGATGCCGGACGTGCCGATGCCGTATCCGGAGCCGGCAACATCCAAAGCCTGTGCAGCTTCGCCCAGCTGTTCGGCAGTGCCGATGATTGCGGCCCGGCCGCCTCCCAACTCTCGCAGCTGCTCAGCCGCCCAGACAGCGGCAGCCGAGGGCACCTCGTCAGGGGAGAGCCGGGCAACCGCGGGAGCCGCGTCACCATCGCGAACCGGCGTGGGCACCTCGAGATTGGGGAAGTGCGTGCGCAGCAGAGCGTTCGCAGGTTCCAAGATCGAAGCGGGGGTTCGGTAGGAGACCGTCAGCTCGGTCAGCGACAGGCGCGAACCCGCGTGCGGGGAGAGCACACTCTCCCACGTGCGCGCGGTATCCGTCAGGCTGGCCTGAGCGAGGTCGCCGACAATCGTGGCGGACTTGCTCGGCACCCGCCTGAACAGCAGCCGCAGCTGCATGGGGCTGAGTTCCTGCGCTTCATCGACAACCAAGTGTCCGTAGGTCCATTCACGGTCCTCCGCAGCGCGCTCCGCTAGGGGCCGGTGATCGCCGCCATCGGAGAAGCGCTGGGCAAGCAGCTCAGCAGACACGAAGTCGGAAGTGCCCATCATGTCGTTGACAGCCTGTGCGTACTCCGTTTCCGCGTTTGCCCGCGGACGAACGTCAGCCGAGCCGAGCAGCTCCTCAAGCTCGTCGAGCAGCGGAATGTCCTCAACCGTGATCGGCTCGTCCTTGCCACGGCGCAGGCGCGCCATTTCCTCATAGGACAGCAGACCGTCAGCGGCGGCGACGAGCTTCGCCGGTTTCGTGTACAGGTCGCTCAGCACGCGGCCGGCACTGACCGGCAGCCAACACAGGTTGATGGCCCGGCGCACATCCGTCGACATCCGAAGGTCAGCCATGTGGTGGCTGCGGGGATCGTCCATGCCGGCCAGGGGCGAGCTCTCCAGAAGCTGCTCCACGAGTTCATCGAGAATCTGCTGCACAAAGCCTTCGCGTGCAGCGTTGTGGGGCTTGCCGGAACGCTGTGCGCTCTTAAGGGCCTTGCGCACCGACTTGCGTTTGAGAACAACCCGCTGCGCTCCGACGGCCAGTTCCTGATCGCTGTCGGGCACACGCTGGTAGCCGCGCACGGCGCGTTTGATGACGTCGACCATCCGCAGGCTTCCTTTGACCGCGGCGGTCTTCGGCCCGTCGTGGAGGCCCGCCTCGTAGCCGGGCAGCAGCTGGCCTGGGGTCAGCAGAACAGCACCGGTTTCGCCGAGGCTCGGCAGCACCTGTTCGATGTATTTGAGGAAAACCGGCGTGGGGCCGACGATCAGCACGCCCGAACCGGCGATCTTGGTGCGCTGCCGGTACAGGAGGTAAGCGGCGCGGTGCAGAGCCACCGCGGTCTTCCCGGTGCCGGGTCCGCCCTGGACGACAACCGTTTCGTCGGCCGGGCGGCGGATGATTTCGTCCTGTTCGGCTTGAATTGTCGCGACGATATCGCCCATGCGTCCCGTGCGGTGGCTTTCGAGCGCGGCCATGAGTGCGCCTTCGCCGTGTAGGTCGTCGCGTTCGGCCGCGGTCAGCGCTTCAAGGTCCAGGACATCGTCTTCCAAGCCGATGACAGTGCGCCCGCGCGTGGCGATGTGCCTCCTGCGGACCACGCCTACCGGGTTGGCCGCGGTTGCTCGGTAGAACGGTTCGGAGGCTGGTGCTCGCCAGTCCATGAGCAGCTGGGTCTGGTCGGAATCGGAAATGCCGATGCGCCCGATGTAGGTGGTCTTATCATCAGCCATGTCGAGTCGGCCGAAGCACAGGCCGGTTTCAGCTTCGCGCAAGCGCAGCAGCTGGTCTTCGTACATGGTGGCGAAGGCATCGCGCTCAGAGCGGTTTTGGTGGTTGCCGCCGACCTTGGACGCGCGTACGGTGCTGAGTTTGCTGCGCGTTTCTTCGCGCAGGCTGTCCAAGCGCTCATAGACGCGGGAAACATGTGTCTGTTCCCGCTTGATTTCGCTGTTTTCCGGCACCGTTCTCCCTTCCGATCGGCATTCAATTATGCCGTGGCCCCGGTCGTGTGCGCGCACCGGGGTGCGAGGCGGTTCAGCGGCCGGTGAATGCCTTCAGCTGTGTGCCCTCCAGGACTCGTGCGACTGCGGGCCCGCCGCGCAGGGCACGGGCCACAATGCCGGGTTCGGGTGGGGTGTGGGCCGCGATTCCGACGGCGTTGCCGTACCGGCGGCCGCGCATATTGCCCGGGTCGATTGCCAGGGCAACATAGGGAAATGACTGCTGCAGCAGGCGCAGCTCTTCTTTCAGCAGCTGATGAGGTGGAGCTGCCGCGATGTTGAGAAGGAAAGTGCCGCTGGGGGCCAGAACGTTCGCGCACTGGTCGAAGAACTCCTGTGTTGCCAGGGGTGCGGGAGTTTCGCTGCCGGAAAAGGCATCGCGGACAAGCACGTCGAGACTGCCGGGACGGAAGGTGAGGATTTCACGTGCCCCGTCGCCGGCGCGCAGTGCCAGACGCGGCTTCCTGGGCAGGTCGAACCATTCGCGGACTCTTTCCAGCAGGGCCGCATCGATGTCGATGGCTGTCTGCCGGGACCCGGGACAGTGCGCGTCGATCCAACGCGGAAGACTGCAGCCTCCGGCGCCGATATGAACTGCTCTCAGGGGCGTTCCGCGTCCATCGGCGTCATCATGGCGCACCCGGATGATTCTGGACATCCAATCGAGGTATTCGAAATCCAACCGCAGGGGATCGGAGAGTGTGACGCAGGACGACGGAACCCCGTTGACCCACAGAACAAAAGAATCGGGTTCGCCGGGAACCTCCTCGAGCACGGCGGTGCCGGTGTCAATGTCGACTTCGCGCTCGCGCTTCGCGGATCGTCTCTGTCTGCCCATGTCGCCAGTCTAGAGAGGCGCTCACTGCGGTTCACCGGCCTGTGCACAACATGGCTCTTGTCCACAGCCTTCTGCACACCGTTGTCACCACGGTGGTGTCCAGAAAGCATTCCTGGCATGAAGAAGATCACCATCAGAACACCCGAAGACATCATTGAAACCGCAGTCGACTTGCTGGGCTACAGGCCGCAGGACTCCCTTGTGCTTCTGGGCATCATGGACCCGGGCACGGAAGGCCCTGGCCTGGGTGTGCTCCGCATCGACTACAGCACAGCTGCCGCACTGGGCTTTGCGGATGGCTCCGCAGGCGACGTCGTGGACCTCGTCCGCGGTCTCGGCAGCGTGAAAACCGTTCTGCCAGCTGTTTTCTGCGAAGACCTCTACGACATTCTGGGTTTGGGCGGACCGATAGAAGGGCAGGCATGGAAGGTGCACCGCGACGGCATCCACGCAGTGTGCGATCTGCTGGTTGACTCCGGCTATGACGTGGGACGTCCCGTGTGGGCCGCGGGTGAACTGTGCGGTGACTTTGCCACCCCGCGCGATGTGCGCCAGTGCAGTTCGGCGCACAGCCGGCCTGCTGGTATCGCGGAAGCCGCAGCGCTGCCCACCCCGGATCCCGAAATCGCACGGGCCAAAGAGTTCTTCGAAACGCCAACCATGCCCTTTCCCCATTTGGCTGACGCACTGTCCCAGGCAGAGCGCGTTCTCGAAGAAGGTGTTGCACCAAAGGAATGTGCTCAGGCGTTCTCGCCGCAGGCGCTCAATGCGGCTGAGGCCATGCTGACCAATCCGCGCAGGCGGGACCTGCTTATGCTCCTCCTGGTTTTTCAGAACCCGGGACTGCGGCCGGCCGAACTGCCTGCCGAGTGCGACGAGCATACGGAAAACTGGCTGCTGGAAGAATTCGTACATCCCGAGTACATGAACGAGTGCGTTGGCTACAGTGCGGCACTTCCGGATATGAACCGGCTGCAGCTGGGGTGCGAAGTTATGAAGATGATTGCGGCCTACGCTCCGAACGAGGCACTGCCTGATGCGCTCGCGGTTCTCGCGTGGTTGGAATGGGTCAGGGGTCGTCTGTCGTTCTCGGACTACTACGCCTCAGCCGCTCTTCACCTGGATTCGGAGCACTCTTTGGCACGCCTGCAGGCGGCTGCGGCCGAACAGGCGGTGCTGCCAGGATGGCTGCGACACGGGCGATTTGACGAGGTCGATTGGGTCTGAGCGGAATACCGTGAGAAGATAAAGTGTTGACCCGGTAGGTCTCAGCATTCGGCGCAGCCGCTTAAGCCCAGCTCAAGCACGGTAAGCCGCGTGTGAAGACTTGACTTGGGTCTTACTAGTGCCATGAAGACTCAAGGCACCGCAGACGCAGTGAAAGGTGAACCGTGCCGACCGCATCCAAGGACTCCACGAAGACCAGCGCAGACGACTCGGCTGCCAAGAAGACGACGGCGAAAAAGCCCGCGTCCAAGACCACCGCCAAGAAGAGCACCGCCACGACAGCGAAGTCGAAGGCGGCCGGAACCAAGGCGACTGCAGCTAAGACGACCGCTGCGAAGAAGTCGACGGCGGCAAAGTCCACGGCAGCCAAGAAGACGACGACTGCGGCGAAGTCGAGTACCGCCAAGTCGACGGCCGCTAAGAAGACGACAGCAGCAAAGTCCACCGCTGCCAAATCGACAGCTGCCAAGAAGACGACGGCGGCCAAGTCCGCCGCTGCGACGAAGTCCACTGCCGCGAAGTCCGGCACCGCCAAGTCGACCACGGCCGCTAAGAAGACCACGGCGACGAAGTCCACCGCAGCAAAGACGAAGTCCACGGCAGCAAAGAAGACGACGACTGCGGCGAAGAAGGCTGCCTCCAAGAAGGCTGCGGCCGAAGAAACACCGGAAGTCGAAGAAACCACAACGACGACAACGGCGAAGAAGACGGCTGCCAAGAAGACGACGGCGAAGAAGCCCGCGGCGAAGAAGAAGTCGACTCGCAAGAAGAAGGACGACGACCTCGTAGAGGACGTCGAAACCCCGGAAGAACCGGAAGAGACCGACGACGCCGAAGCAACCGAAACCCGCAACGCCGAAGAAGAAAAGAAAGACGAAGAAGTCAAAGAAGCAGGCGGCTTCGTCGTTTCTGACGCTGATGACGACGATCAGCCCACGGTGCAGGTTGTCAGTGCTGGCGCGACGGCCGACCCGGTCAAGGACTACCTTAAGCAGATCGGCCGCGTGGCACTGCTCAACGCGGCAGAGGAAGTTGACCTCGCTAAGCGGATCGAAGCCGGTATGTACGCCGAGCACTTGCTGAACAACGGCGAAGTCAAAGAAGCACGCGACCAGCGCGACTACAAGTGGATCATCCACGACGGCCGCATCGCGAAGAACCACCTGCTGGAAGCCAACCTCCGTCTGGTCGTTTCGCTGGCCAAGCGCTACACCGGCCGCGGCATGCTGTTCCTCGACCTCATTCAGGAAGGCAACCTCGGTCTGATCCGCGCGGTCGAAAAGTTCGACTACACGAAGGGCTTCAAGTTCTCCACGTATGCCACATGGTGGATCCGCCAGGCAATCACCCGTGCCATGGCTGACCAGGCGCGCACTATCCGCATCCCTGTGCACATGGTGGAAGTCATCAACAAGCTTGCCCGCGTCCAGCGTCAGATGCTGCAGGACCTGGGCCGCGAACCCACCCCGGAAGAGCTCGCCAAGGAACTCGACATGACGCCCGAGCGCGTTGTCGAAGTGCAGAAATACGGCCGCGAGCCCATTTCGCTGCACACCCCGCTGGGCGAGGACGGCGACTCTGAATTCGGTGACCTCATCGAAGACTCCGAGGCTGTTGTGCCCGCCGATTCCGTGAGCTTCACCCTGCTGCAGGAACAGCTCCACTCGGTGCTTGACACCCTGTCGGAACGCGAAGCCGGTGTGGTCTCCATGCGGTTCGGACTCAACGACGGCCAGCCGAAGACCCTTGACGAAATCGGCAAGGTCTATGGAGTGACCCGTGAGCGCATCCGCCAGATCGAATCGAAGACCATGGCCAAGCTGCGCCACCCCTCGCGTTCCCAGGTGCTGCGCGACTACCTCGACTG
>CABTZE010000001.1 GCA_902489215.1 uncultured Brevibacterium sp. | reverse complement strand
GGCCTGGTGCGAAATCCTCAAGGACATCCGGGCGGAACTTCAGACCCGCCACTGGGCGGTTAATGAACTCACCCCCCCAGCCATAAACGCCGGTGGGGTATGCACTTCTGCATACCCCACCGGCGTTTCAGTTCAGGGAACTAGCCTTCAGTGGCCTGCCTCCAACGAAGCCAAGCCACCCAAGCCTCACCCTTCCTTAGACCTCAGCACGCGGAATTTTGTCTGCCCGTTCGACGCATCTCCGCCATCGATCTTCATAGCCACAGCAGAATCCGTCATCGTCAGCCATCCCAGGCGCAGCTCGCCAGCAGAACCTTCACCGGCGCCAACGCCTTCGCGCCACAGTTCTTCACCCGTGCTGGCGTCGACGGCCACAGCTGAATCATCCTGGGCGAACACAACTGCGTCCGCACCCGCCAAGTACCCGGCGTCGCGGGCAGCGGAACTCGCTTCCGCCTCGGCGGGGGCTGACCAGAGGACCTCACCATCGGTCATGGAGACCGCATCGAGTGTGTTGTCGGGGCTGGGCACGAGCCCGTACAGCTGCCCGTCTTTGGTGATGCCGGCGGGAGTTTCGTACGGCAGTCCGGCACCGGCCAGACCCTGCGAGAATTCATCGCTCACGGGTTTGCGCTGCACGCCTTCGAGTTTGCCGCCGGTGAGGTTGTCGCCGACTTCTGCGAAGATCGCACCTTCTTCTGTTGCGGTGTAGCAGTATGTCTTGCCGCCGAGTTCGCGCATGCCGCCGGCGATGCAGTCGGCACCGTCGGCACCGGCATTGATTGTGACGGCCGGGTCCTTCGCGGCGTCGACGTCTGACCATTCTTTGACGGTGTAGATGTCGTATTTCGCCGAGTATTCTTCGTCCAGGCGCTCCAACGCGTAGTTGTCGGCGTCGACGGCGGACAGTCGGTAGATGTTGCCGATGGCATCGGGGTTGGTGTCCCCGCCATCGAGCCTGGTCACAACGGCTGCTTGGGCTTTGCCGTCTTTCAGGGAGGTGCGCTGCAGGACTCGCTTGTCAGGTGCCGAGCCCACATGGGTCAGGTATTCGCCGCTTGGGTCGACGGTCGGCATGCTGACCTGGCTGCCCTTGGGCAGTGCAGGCGACTGCCACTTGGGTTTGATCTCTTGAGCTCCCGAGGTGCCTTCTGGCAACTGCAGGCCCACGACTGCCGGTGACTCACCTGAGCAGGCGGCAATCTGCTGTGCGTCCTGGCCAAGTCCTTGGAGCGCAAGCACGATCGTGTCGGAATTGGTGACAGGTTTGTCATCAAGAAGCCAGTACGCCTTGGCGGAGCACTTGCCGAGCGAACCCGGGTCGAAGGTCCACTGTTCTTCGCCATCTGCCGTGTTGAGGCCGTGGATTTTCCCGGTTTGTGGGTCTTGGTAGATAAGGGTGTCGCCCTTGATGTAGGACTCCGGGCCGGTAATACCAGCATCGGTGGGCGGGATGGCTGCCGGCTTAGACCACAGCTCTTTGCCGTCACCGTCGAAGGCGCGCATTTTCTGCGAGACACCGTCATAGAGCACCGCGAAGTTATTACTCGAAGCGAAGACAGTTGCCGCCGCATCGAGCTTCTGCCAGGAGCCCCATTCGAGCTTAGGCTCGCTTTTGTCCGGGTTGGCCGAATCACCAGAGCCCCCGGACCCTCCACACCCGGTGAGGACGAGTGAACTTGCAAAGACGACGGCCGCAGTGGCGCGCAGGGCCTGACGACGAATCATGGTGCTCCTTGACTAGGGTTTGCCGGACGGCAACGCCCTCATCGTAGCCAAGACGTTCCCTTTTCAAACTGGGCGAGCGCGGGTCGCCGAGGTGGGCTGCCGGTCGCCCAGGCGCCGGTCGCCGAGGCGGATGCCCGGGTGAGTGCCGGGCGGCCGGGTGGGATGTGTGCTGGAGCCAAGCGCAGTCAAGGCTCGCCCGTATCCTTGGCCAACAACGAAAACGGCCCAAGGATAATGCTTATCCTTGGGTAAACTAGCGATTCTCCAAGGGATAAGCGTTATCCTTGGACAAATCAGCGCTGAAGGAAAGGTTAGTGCTTATGTCGTGGACGGCTCGGGAGTGGACTCCTCCTGACAGTGCGCGGCGTCCACGTGAACGCTGGCAGGGAACCTATTGGGCGTATCAGCCGTTTTCGCTCACTGAACCTGAGTGGCGCATCGATCCTGCCGTGGCAGCTGAAGCCGGTCGTGTAGAGCGGCGTATCCGCAACCTGAAGTTTCATGAGGCCGCAGGAAAGCTCGAAGCGGTCTCGCGGTATCTGCTGCGCAGCGAAGCAGTCTCCAGTTCCTATATTGAGGGGCTGCGGTCCAATGCGCGTCCTATATTGAGGGGCTGCGGTCCAATGCGCGGAACATTGTGTTTGAAGAGCTCAAACGGCTCGAGCACACTGCGACCGACACGGCAGCTGAAGCACATTCGTCAACAGCGGCTGAGGTTGCCGACAATATTGCCGCGCTGACCAGCGCTGTTGAACGTTTGGGTACGGCTGAGCGCATCACATGGGCTGACATCGAGCAGCTGCAGAAAGAGCTATTGCCTAGCCTGAGCGCGCCGGGCATTCGTGACAGGCAGAACTGGGTGGGAGGAAGTGAGATTCACCCCGGCCAGGCGGAGTTCATTCCTCCCACAGAACATGCGCTGGCTCCCGCGGTTGAGGATCTTGTGGAGTTCATGAACGGGGCCGCGACGGGATACCTGATTCAGGCGGGCCTTGTGCATGCGCAGTTCGAAACGCTGCATCCGTTTGCTGATGGCAATGGGCGCATTGGGCGAGCTCTCATTCACACGGTATTTGTCCGCGGTGGTCTGACAGAAGGGTCTGTGCTGCCCATCAGTCAAGTGCTGCTGACCCGGTCAGACGAATACGTCACGGGGCTCATGACTTTCCGCGGCATCCCACACGGCGCCGAACTTGCCACGAGCACTGAACCAGTCCGAGAACTGAGCGTCAGCGACGGCATCAATGCTTGGCTTCGGCATTTCATTTCCGCGGCGGATGAGGCTGTCGATCTGGCATTTGCCCTTAAGGATGACCTTGATGAGTTCGATCGCGATAGCCGCGCCCTCATCACCGCCTATGCGGAGCGGACCGGAACGCGGATTCCGCGCAGCGATTCATCGGTGTGGAAAATCCTCGATGTCCTGCCGAAGCTTCCGGCTTTGACTGTCGATGTGGCTGCTCGGCTGACCGGGACAAGCTCCACTTCGGCGCAGAATGCTCTTGAGCATCTTGTGGAGACCGGAATGCTTGACCGGCGCAACATCGGCAAAGGCAAACGCGGTTTCGTGTCCAATGACCTTTTAGATTTGCTCAACTCAACCCAGCGAAAATGGGCGAGCACCCGGTTCAATACGCGCATCAGCAACCCGAACCGGCCCGCCCCAGGCAGTCCCGGCAATAAGAAATAACAAGCCTCAGCAGCCCGTTTATTCGCTACGCTTTTGGTATGGGACTGACAGCATCACTGATCCTCACAACTGAACAAATCTCGCCTCAGCAAATAGAGATCTGGGGGCTGGCCCCCACGCAGGACAACGGTGACTTGTGGACTGCTTTTCATGATCCAGCACAGCAGTTCTTCACACTGGCTCAGGCAGGTGAGTGGTCCCTCCTGTGGGATCCGCAGATGGTGGTTGCTGAATTCTTCGAGGCTGATTCGATCGCGCTGCCTGGTACTTGGCATGTGGCAAGCACGGTGTCTTCTGCTGGTTTTGTGGATTACCGGGTGTTCGTTGATGGCACCTTGGTTCGGCACCTGATGTCCGGCGATGAGGAATTGGACGAGGGTGAACCTGTTGTCGATGAGTCTGGTTTTGTGTTCGCGGACGACGATCAGGCGGAACCATCGGCCGAGGTGGATGGGGACCTGATCATTCAAGAACTTCCGCGTGCCGTTGGGGCCGTAGGTGGGGACGAGGATATGTTTACCGTGCGCGGACAGTATTTTGCCTACGCCCCCGCCTCCCTTGACGACGCTGGAACCGTGCCGGACAGCATCCAGGTGGCAGGCACCTCGGCCGATGGTCAGCCGAAGAAGACTTCGTTCTTCAGCAGACTGTTTGGCAAGAAGTAACCCACCTCGATAGGAACCTCATGGCTGCGCCGAAGACTGTGACTCTGTTTCTTATGGACGGTTCCCCGCTGGGCGCATCAAGTGCACGCTGGGCAATTGGATTGGTCAGGTGTACCGCATTCCGCGCACGGAAATTACACGTTCCGCTGATCGTGAAGAGCTCAAGCAGACTGGCGTGTACTTCCTTTTCGGCACGGATGCTGATTCAGGCGATGAAATCGCCTATGTGGGTCAGGCTCGCGAGCGCAAAAACGGCAATGGTGTGCTGGGCCGGGTCATGGAGCATTTCCGGCAGGAGAAAAACGAGTACTTCACTCATGCGGTCATGCTGGTCACGTCGGACGATTCGCTTGGTCCCACAGAGATTTCGTACCTCGAGAATGCTTTCCACAGCCGTGCACTCGCAGCTGGCCGCGTGCGCACGCTCAACAGCAATGACCCGTCACCGGGCACTGTGACGGAGGAGAAGCAGGCGGAGCTCGAGGAGTTCATCGCCTATGCGACTATCGCCATCGGGTCGCTGGGGTACAGGATCTTTGAGAGGGCCGATGACGACAAGGCATCTGCCGCTGCAGCCCCGGCCCCCGCACCCGATGCAGAACCTCTGCTGAAGCTGGATTCTGCAGGCGCACGAGGTGAAGGTCGCCAGGTTGCCGACGGTTTCGTTGTGCTTGCAGGATCCGAACTTCGCATGTCGTTGACCCCGTCAGCCCCGGACAGCATTCAGAAGCATCGCGACCACTACAAAGACCGCATCGACAACGGTGTCCTCACGAAAGACACCGTGTTTTCGTCGCCGTCAGCCGCCGCGCAGTTCCTTATGGGCACATCCGCCAACGGGAAACTGCAGTGGAAAACCGAGTCCGGTATTCCGCTTGGCCAGTTAGAGCAGCAAGAACTGGCGGAGTGACAGCAGGCGTAACCCCACTGGGTCAGCCCATCCCGGGTAATCCCCCGAATCCGTCTTCACTACCCCTCGCAGGGCTGAGGCTAGACTGAGTCCGGTTGGAATGTTCTGGTACGAAAGGCGGGACGGGAGATCTTTTCACAAGGTACTCGTCAATGAGCGAACTCCGGCGACCCCCGACTATCAAAGACGTCGCCGCAGCAGCTGGCGTCTCGCCGTCGACCGTTTCCCACACTTTCTCCGGCCGACGCTCCATCAGCGAACCAACCCGGAAACGCGTCATGGATGCCGCGGAGAGCCTCGGGTATCACCCAAATCCCCACGCCCGTTCCATGAGGACAGGCAAGACTGAGATGATCGGGCTGATTCTGCGACCTTACGTGAGCAGAAGCGGATCGCTCCAAACTCATGAAACGTTCAACCGACTAGCCGGCGCTGTCGCTGTTGCCTGTATTCGCGAAGGCATGGGGCTGGTCCACATCCCCGTCTCCGACAATGCTCCAACGGCAACACTCCCCATGGATGGATGCATTGTTGCGTACCCCAATACTGACGACCCTGTTCTAGACGAACTTCAGCGCCGCGGCATTCCAGTCGTCTGCGCTGACCCTGACCCCGCGCGACCTGAAATTTTCCCGTGGGTGGGAGTCGATTACGGCACCGGAATCGATCGGGTTCTGGGGAACATCTCAGTGGACCCAGGCGACGACATTTGGCTCGTGGTCGGTACCGAGGACAACGCTTGGAAGTGCTCATCTGAAAGCCGCGTGCACGAGTGGGCCCGCACAAAAGATCTGCGCATCCGGACCCACGTTATAACGGGAGAACTGCAGCCTTCCGACGTTCGCGAACAGCTGCAGGAGCTTCTGCAGAGTCACCCGTCACCTCGCGCAGTCGTCTATGCGCGCAGCGATCTCACCGAGCCGGTGGTCTCGGCAATTGGAGCGGCGGGGCTGCGAGTTCCTGGTGATGTCCAGCTCGCCACCCTTACGGATTCAGCTCATACCCGGATTCCGTTGACCTCCATCACCGCTCTGGATCTCAACCAGGAAGCGCTTGCACTTGCGGCCGTGACCCACATGCTGCGGGTTCTGGAAGAGCCCTCAGCACCCCCGGACCCCGTTCTTGTGAGCCCACAGCTGAAGGTGCGGGCGTCCACTCGGAACGCACCGCACCTTCAGCACTGAGCACTGCCAGCTGGGGGTCCACCGGTCTGACCGTCAATGCTTCACAGCGTCATGACTCACTGCCTACGACCCGCCCATTCTGCACAACCGCGAACCTCGCGTCCTCCGCGGAGAGGACGTCGGGCTCCTTAAGGGGGTTCCCGGTCAGCACCACAGCGTCTCCGAACGCCCCGGCGCCAAGGTGGCCCAGACGAGAGTCACCAAGGATGCTGGCATTGCCTGCGGTCATTGCGTGCAATGTCTGCTCAACTCCGATTGCCTCGATTTGAAGCGCGATCCCACGCAGCTGATCGTCCTCCAGCCCGCCCATCAGATCGGTGCCGAAGCCGATTTCCACACCCGCAGCGAGTGCCAACTGGCATGCTTCTTGGCCTTGTGACAGCACGAGGTCGTTCTTGGCAAGGGACGTAGCGTTCAGGCCCAATTCTGCCCCGCGCCTTGCCATGGCGTCGTAAGCAGCCAGGGTTGGAACTATACGAGTACCCCTCGCGGCCATTTCCTTAGCGGTTGCGGAATCAATCAAGTTGCCGTGTTCGATGCACGTGACGCCGTTTTCAATCGACAGCATGACACCATCAACCGAATAGCAGTGAGCAGTGACGTAGCTGCCCCGCCTACGCGCCTCGTCCGCAACGGCACGGATCTCCTCCGCCGAGTACTGCGGAATGCTCAGCGGATCGGTTAGGGAGAACACACCACCAGAGGTCATGATCTTGATGGCGTGCGCTCCGGTGCGGAACCTCTCTCGGACGGTCCTGCGCAAGTCGTCGACACCGTCGACAACCTCGCACATGTGACCGCTGCTGAAGCATATGTCGACCATCTCTGATCGCGGATCACCATGCCCACCGGTCTGGCTAAGCGCAGGACCGGTAAAGAGATAGCGGGGAGACGGGAACAGACCTCGGTCGACTGCGCGCTGAAGACCAATATCTCCACCGGCAACGTCACGAACGGTGGTGAACCCTCGTTTCAAAGCAGCCCCGAGTCGCTTAGCACCATTAAGTGCCGTGAAGCTCAGAGGCCCTCTTTCGTTTTCGAGGCCGTCCATGGATACGGCGTAGGCATGAAAATGGGCGTCAATCAAACCGGGAACAACCCACTTCCCAGCCCCATCCACGATGTGGGGGTCACCGTTCATTCCATTGGAAGTCAGGCGGTCGGCGACGAGACCATCTTGAATACAGAGGTCTCTTTCAACGAAACCCTGCTTGATTCCGTCCCAAACCTGCGCACCGCTGATGATTAGGGATCCAGATTGACTAGCCGTCATCTCAGCCATTCATAATCCACCTTTCTGCTCGCTGGCTTTATCAAGCGTTCTGCGCCTTGTAGCTGTCACGCAGCTCCGCAGTTGCTTCGTGATCGATTACGCCGTCCTTGTCGATAATGACTTTGTAATCGCGCTTAACAGCTTCAGGGGTAAGGAACTCGTTGCGTACGTCTGCAGAAATCGCGTCGAAATCCCGCTTCAACGGATCGCCGTAACCGCCACCGCCTCCGGTGGCGTTGACCAGCACTTCCCCAGCTTCAAGGTGGTTATAACTCGGTCCTTGCCACTTTTCATTCTCGGTGCCTGGGTTGAGGATGACAGCATTCGGAACGCCCTCCAGTCCTCCGCGGATTCCCCAAGGACGCGTCCGCGTTTTGTAGGAGAGCATGATCCCCACGCCAGGAGCCGTGTATCGGTAGGCGCGGCTGATGCCAACCCCGCCGCGGAACTGCCCGGCGCCGCTGCTGTCTTGACGGTATCCGTAGTGCTCGAGGAACAACGGCGTACGCATCTCGAACACCTCGACCGGCGTATTTCGACAACCCGGTTCTGAGATGTGCATGATGCCGTCCTCACCGTCCTGAGTGGATGTTGCTCCGTAGCCGACGGCTTCGTTACTGCCGTCCTGCCAGGGCTCACCAGTTCGCGGGTTGTCCCCAAGGCCGATAAAGGCGCAGACATCGCCGCCGGATGACGCTGGAATAGTTTCGGGCATCGCCTGTGCCAGTGCTTTGAGAATCGTTTCGCCGGAGAGGATTCCGGTCCACATCGTAAAGGTTGACATTGGCGGTACTGCGTGCATGACAGAACCCTCCTCTGTGATTACCCGCAGCGGAGCAAAGTTGCCTGCTACCACGGGAGAGTCGGGCGTCGTAATCGACTTGAAGATAAGGCAAGCAGCAGCTTCAGTCAGTCCTGGTGGAACGTTCAGAGGACCCTGCACATCGTTAGCGCTGCCGGTCCAGTCGATTATCATCTCTTCGTCTGTAATCGTCACGGTGCACTTAAGTTTGATCAGCTTCCCGACATCGACGCCATCTTCATCGATGTAGTCAACTGTGCTCCAGGTGCCTTTCGGGAGCTTTTCGAGGGCCAGACGCGACAGCCGCTCACCGTGTTCGTTGATTGCCTTCATGGCATCCACAACGGTGTCAGCACCATACTTGTCCGCAAGCTCCTTCATACGACGCACACCCGTAACGACCGCGGAGACCTGGGACTGAATGTCGCCGATCGTATGGCGCGGGCGTCGGCTGTTGAACTTGATGATGTTGAAGACATCCTCATTGCGCTCTCCCCTACGGTAGAGCTTGGATGCCGGCATCATCAGGCCCTCCTGGGACAGATGCGTGGAGTCCAGGACGTATCCAGGGTCTTTCTGGTTCAGGTCAGTCACGTGGACTCGGCAAGTGCTGAACCCGATGAGCCGTTCACCCACGTGAATCGGCGCGAATACCAGCGGATCCAGAGCATGCGCACTGGACCAGTAGGGGTAGTTGATGATGAATACGTCACCGGGCTCCATGCTTTCTTTGCCGAGGAACTTAATGGCGTTCTTCACACCAATGTCATTGCCTCGAGTGAAGACTGCGACTCCAGGAGTGTCCGCAACGACGTCGCCGTTCTCGTCGTGAAGTCCGATCCCATAGTCATGGATCTCGTACACCACGGTGTTGTACGCAGTGCGGCAAAGATTGCGGGCAATCTCGTCGGCAGCTGCCAACATGGCGTGCCGGATAATCTCAGTAGTGATTGCGTCTACCATGTCAGGCCTCCTCGATGCCTTCGCCCTGGGCGGGCTTGCCAATCGCAATGGCGATTTCTCCGTACTCTCCGACCGTGAGGCGATCGCCAGCATGCATAACTGTCGTCGCTGTGTGTTCTGTAACGACTGCTGGACCTTCGAGCTGGTCGCCTGCCCGCAGATCCTCGCGAGCTACGAGTTTGTAGTCTTCCTTCACGCCACCCTTCCGGAAGACTGTGCGGTGCTTGATATCGAGATCCTCGCCAGGAGCGCGCTTTGCAAGTTTGGGCAGCTGCGGCTTGTCAACAAGCCCGACTGCCTGTACACGCAAAGTCGTGACCTCGATGGGGTCATCGAGAACATGTCCGTATTGCCGTTCGTGGAGCTCGTTGAAGTCCTTCTCGATCTGTTCCAAGACCGTGTCAGAATCGGACGGGAAGCCGATCGTGACGGAGTGTTCCTGACCCAGGTACCGGACCTGAATCGAGCGGTGGAATTCCGTATCCTTCTGGGCAAATCCGTCGTCCTTCAGCGACTTTGCCGCTTCCTCCTCCATCTCCTGGAACAGGTCCTCGACCACGTTGAGGTCCAGAGAGTCAAATGGTTCAACAAAAGTCCGCGACAGATCGTACTGAACGTCCGCCATGAGCATCCCCAGTGCAGAGAAAGCTCCTTGGCCTGGGGGAACAATAACCTCAGGAATGCCCAGTTCCCTGGCCACATCGACGGCTACGAGCCCGCCACCGCCACCGAAAGACAGCAGGGAGAAGTCCTTGGGGTTGTGCCCAAGTTCAATCGTGATCGCTCGAACAGCGCCGGTGATCTTTGTAGTCGAGATATTCAGAACGCCAAGAGCGAGATCGGAAACGCTGTAACCCGTCTTCTCTGCAACAGTGCTCAGCGCTTTTTCGGAGTTATCCGCGTTGAGTGTCAGAGTGCCACCGAGGGGTGTATCAGTCCCCAAATAGCCCACTGCAAGTGCTGCGTCGGTGAAGGTGGGTTGAGTTCCACCGCGACCGTACGCCGCCGGTCCAGGATCCGCACCTGCGCTCTCGGGGCCTACCTGCAGCGCACCTGCTTCATCGAGATAGGCAAGCGATCCACCGCCGGCACCGATAGTGTGAATATAGAGCGAGGGCGTGTTGATCGGAAGGCCTTCGAATTCGGCGCCCTGATACATGATGGGAGATCCGTCAAGCACCAGCGAAGCATCGAGGCTCGTCCCGCCCATGTCGATGGTGATCAAATTAGGCCGATCGATGAGGCGGGAGAACCCGGCCGCGCCAACCACGCCACCGGCTGGGCCCGAAAGAATCAAGTTAACCGGTTCCTCGCGAGCTACAGCTGCGGTCATGGCGCCCCCGCCGGAACGGGACATCAGAAACTGCCCGTCGAACCCTTTGTCCTCCAGCTGACTACCCAGGCTGGTCAAGTACTTGCGCATGACCGGTTTGATATAGGCGTCGAGCACTGCTGTGCTGGTTCGCTCATACTCACGGTATTCGCGGGAAAGCTCGTGTGAAGTGGATACTTCGAGCGACGGGTTCTCCTCAAGAAGGATCTCTTTCATCCGCTGCTCGTGTTCGGGGGCGATGTATGAGTGGAGGAACGCGACGGCGACGCTGTCGTAGCCGCGGCGAGCGATCTCCTTCGCCAATTCCCGCGCTTCCTCCTCATCCAAGGGGACTGCAATACTTCCGTCCGCGAGCGCTCTTTCCGTCACCTCAAACGTGTCGTAGCGGTTCAGCAGAGCAGCCGGCTTGTGGTAGGTGATGTCGTACATCGGCTTGCGATCTGTCCGCCCCAGCAGATAGACATCGCGGAAACCGCGCGTGGCGATCGTGGCGATCCGCGCGCCAGTGCGAGTGAGCAGTGCATTCAGTCCCAGCGTCGATCCGTGGTTGAAGCGGCTCGTTTCCGCGGGGTTGGTCTCGGTTTTGTCGAATGCGGCCAAGACGCCCTCGGTAGGGGCGTTGGGGGTCGTGGGCACTTTGTCGAAGCGGATCTCGCCCGTTGCGGGATCCAGCCGGACAACGTCAGTGAAGGTACCGCCGACGTCCACTGCAATGCGTACGTCCGATGTCATGATTTTCCTTTCAATCGGAGTGGGAGGTCTTCTCTCGCACTTTTCGACGCGAGAAGCATTCTTGGAGGGGGCTAACACAGGGAGTCAACAACACCCGATGGTCTAGCGCTGATCGGTGAGGGGTGCTGAGCTTCAGGCTTCGCTAACACCCCCTGTGAAGCGATCGGGTGCGGTACGAGCCTTGAGCCGAGAGCAGACGAGGTAGACAAGTCCCGAAATAAGCAGTGTCTGCACCGGAGGTATCCCAACCTGCCATACGTACTGGGTAACCAAGCCCACCGCGATTCCCGCGACGAGCGCCACGGTTGCAATCCAGTTCCATCCCCGGTTGTCCTGGAATCCCTGTTTACGGATGAAGAAGAAGTCGAAAAAGATCACTCCCGCTGTGGCTGCGTAGATGACCGCGGAGGAGCTAAGGAACACTGTGAAGTGGTCGAGGATCCCGGATAGAGCAATCACGATGGCTATGATTGTTCCCCCGAAAGTAAGCCACGCACGGCCTTTACCCGAATTGATGTTGAGCATGTTCGCCAATGCCAGCCCCATGCTGTAGTTATTGACAAGCTGGCTAGTCCATGTGGCCAGCCAAAGGATGATGAATCCCCAGAAAGCGAAACCGAGGCCCACCATCACGCTCACAAGATCGGCGTCACCCACGCTGATCGCCATGATTGCTCCCACCAAGAACAGCGGGAACCCTACTGCAACGATGCCGAGGGGAATCTTGATGTTGTCAATGAGAGTCGGCTTGGCGTACCGGGTGTAGTCAGCGGCAATGAGCCACTGTGCGATGTTTGCCCCAATGACCAAGGTGACCCCCGCGAGGAAGCTCATCTTCCCGTCGGGGTCCCACGCAAGCAGCCCCGAGAGGCCGGACGTGCTCAGCGCAAGGTAGACCCCCGTGACAATGAGGACAAGGCCGGCCGGGAGAGCCAAGTAATCGGTCCACTTCATGGAGCTGAACCCGATGACCGAAGGGACAGCGAAAATAATTCCGATAACAACCGTGATCAGCGCCCACTTGCCCCAATCGGTCTCGTAATCCACCCCAAACATGGCGGCTATCGCCTGCCCAGCGACGGCCGTTTGAATGGCCCACCAACACAGGGACACGATGAACAAAATCGTCCCGATAACGAACCGGGCCTGGGCATTGCCGAAACTTGCACGCGCAATCACTGAGGATGAGCACCCGGTCTTCGCGCCGATATAACCGGCAATAGTGTTGCCCACCCACTGGAGGGCGAGCGCGACCACGAGGATCAAGAGAATTGTGGTGAGCCGGAAATCAGCTGCAAGCGCAGCGCCAACCATGATGACAGGGATGGTGAACTCGAGTCCTCCAAACACAACAGCCGGGCTAAGCCAATGTTGCCGCTGGTTCGCAGGGACCGGCGTGATCGCCTCGTCCGACTCGAGCAAAGCATTCTGTTTTTTGTTCATTGCGCGGGTGTCTCCTCTTTGAGATCCGATCGATCTGACTTAAGCCGGATCGAGTCTGACGTGGTTAGAGATGTCAAATGGCAAGCCGTCGTCAAAACGATTTGACTGGAAGCATGGCAGGTGATTTTTCTCACGTCAATACCCGTCTCAGAATTCGACTCTCTTCAACCGACCCCTCTGAGCAGACTCCCTCAACCTCTACGCAGGAACAAAACAACAAGGCACTGCACCGCTCACCGAGCTTGCAAGAACTCAATCTGCTAAAGGTCGGATGCAAGCATCCAGCACCACTAATCACACTGAAGGGCCCTGGGTTGTTCCTTCCTTTGCCAAGGAAGGAACAACCCAGGGCCCTTCAAGCAGCGAATTAATCCAAGTATCGATTCACAGCTGGACGCAGCGAAAGGCGCATTGATTCACGCAAGCACCACTGCGCCGCCTATCAATCAGCTTCTGCTGACTCCGTGGTCAATTTTGTATAGCTTTCCGATACCAACTTCGGCACCTTCTAGCAAAGCGTTAAGCTCTGGCGCAGTTCGAGTCCGCTGCGGGTGGTCCAGCCACTCTTGGTAGCCGTTCTCATCTGGCCAATTGGCCGTGACGATAACTTCTCCGTCGTCTGAGACCGCAATATCTGAACTGATTTGGCGAGTCGCATCGAGCGACTCCTGCAGAATCTTCTCGGCCCGGTAAAGCTCAAGGATCTCCTGCGCTCGCTCCGGTGTGGTACGCAGCGTCAGAACCGAACGGTACATCTTTGTATCCCCTTCTCAACTTGTAGCAAGCGCGGCAGTCATCGCACTGCCCCGCCTGGGTCCTAGCCGAGGTCCATCGACTCAGACCCACCGACCAGGAAGGTCAGCTGATCGGATGACTGACTAGTGGCCCTCATGAGCCGCACCGAGCCGGTGCCGATTGCAAGCGCGAAACCAACCCGCCGGTGCAAGCACAATGTCACCGTTGACATAGTGTGTCATACGTCATAAACCGCTCAAACCGCACGCAGCAGTGCGCCCCCTGTTTTGTATTGACGAGGCGTTGTCCGCCACCTCGTCCGTCTAGGCCTTTTTGGGTTCGATCAGTTTGCGCTGTTCTAGGCGCAGCGTGACGTCGGATGATCGTGCCAGCTGCTTCGAGTGGGTGACGACAATGACGCATTTGCCCTGCTCATGGGCTGCATCCCGCAGGATCTCGATGACTCCTTCGGCGGTTTCCTCATCGAGGTTGCCGGTGGGTTCATCTGCCAAAATGACCGGTGCAGAGGAAACCAGAGCTCGGCCGATGGCCACGCTCTGCTGCTGACCACCGGACAGGGCAAGCACATTGCGCTTCGCAGCGGCGGCATCAATGCCCAACCGGGTGAGGTCGTCAATGCTGGCCTTGGGGTTGAATGCTCTTGATGCCGTCAACAGCGCCGGTGATGCCCGAAAGGTACTGGGCCGATGGGGAGATCTGGTAGTTCTGCCAGTCGATGCCCTGGCCCGTCTTCGTGGATGACGGCTGTGTTCCTGTCATCAGGCTTCAGATGGCGACCTTCGGTGAGTTTCAGTGTGCCGCTGCGGAAGTTGTTGTCGATTTCGCTGTTGCTGACACCCCACACGTTGACGGCGTTGCCGAATTGTTCTTCACGCTGTTTGTCGTAGTCGTCGTGGTCGAGTTTCTGCACTGGCGGCCATGACCACGGTGGCCATGATGGCCAGAACAGCAAAGATGATGAGTGTTTTTACTGGCTTGCGAACACAGTAGCGCCAGGCCCTGCCTGCGAACGTCAAAACTTCCCTTGCCGTGACAGCGGCAGCGTCCACGCGCGGGTTGTGGTGCGCTGCCGAAAAGATCCTGGAAGAACGTACTACCGGAATCCGGGCCGATTCTGACAACCCGATGCACCGGTCCTGTGGGATGACGAGGTGGAGGTGCGGTATGGGGGTGTGTGCGGCTTTGCGTGGGGGTGGGAATACGAGTGGCCCTGGAACTCAGGTGAGTTCCAGGGCCACTCGTGTTCAGGCGGTTATGCGCCTAGCTGTTGTCAGGGCTTCTTGCGCCTGACGAGAACCACACCGGTTCCGATCAGTGCGAGCGCCAGGGCGACAGCTGCACCGATTTCAACACCGGTACGGGGCAACGGCGACTGCGGCTTTTCAGGCGCGGGCGGCGTAGGTGTTGTTTCCGGAGTGGGTTCCGGCGTCGGAGTTGGTTCCGGCGTGGGCTCAGGTGTTGATGGTGGGATCTGCGTGTTGGTGATGGTGAATCCATCCTTCGCATTGCCCGCCAACGCCGAGTTGAAGCCCTCAACCTCAAGTTCCTCAACCGAGTACTGAATGTCGATCTTCTTACCGTCAACGTCTTCCGTCACCGGCAGGTTCGTGAACGTGTGCTTCCAGCTGTTGTCAGCATTCAGCTCAACAGGCTCACCAACCTTCGAGGTTGCATCGCCAACTGTTTTCACGAGCTGCACCTTCACCGGCTGAGTTTCTGACGGATCCAGTGCAGAACCATCGGCTGCCTTCCAGACCTTCTCGACAGGCACTTCAGTGGTTGCCGGTGTGTCCTCAGTGTTCGTGATGGTGAAGCCCTTCTCAGGGTCACCGGTCACCGCGGACTTGAAACCTTCAACCTCAAGCTCTTCAACCGTGTACTGAACCTCGACCTGCTTGCCGTCAACAGTCTTCGTCTTGGGGAGGTTCTCGAAGGTGTGTGTCCACTCGTTGTCGGCGTTGAGCTCTACCGGCTGGCCGATATTGGACGTGGTGTCACCAGCTTTACCTACCAGCTGAACCTTGACCGGAACAGTGGCTTCAGCATTGAGGTCGTTCCCCTCAGCGTCTTTCCACGCCTTCGTGACCTTCACCTCGGTGCTTCCTTCGGTTCCGAAGGTGAGCCCACCGTTTGAACCAACGCCGGCTCCGCGCGGCGACGTGTTCTTCTGGATCCGCAGTTTCGCCCATGACTTCGCGGTTTCTTTCGCTTCTTGGTCGACGATGGTCTTCAGACCTTCATCCGAAATTGAGGTGCGGTAGTCAGCTTCGTCATCCGATTCCCGTGCTTCACCGTCGAAGATCTGCTTCTTGCCAGGGTTCTTCGGATCAAAACGGGAGTCCTCCGAAGCGTTCGAGCCGTCCTTGTAGTAGCTGGGTTCACCACCGCCGAGCATGCGCTCATCGATTACGACTCCCGCTTCGCTGACTGATCCGAGGTGGTCGTGTGCGATGTCGTCGCCCCAGTGTGAATCCACCGAACTGTTGGGGCTGATGTTGTCGAACACTGCAGCGCCGTTTGTGACGTGCATGGTCATGCTGCCGGTGGGGCACAGCCAAATGCCGCCGCCGTAGGCAACGTGGTCGCTGCCGGTCGCATTGTTGTCAGTGATGAGCGTGTCCATGAAGTTCGCGGTGTACGACTTCGTTGCAACGTAGACACCGCCACCCTGATTGTCGGCGGTGTTGGATTCGATCAGCCCGGCGTTGAGTTTCACGGCGTTGGAGATCACGTTGACACCACCGCCGGTGCGGGTGGCGCTGTTGCGAGTGATGCTGCCGCCGTTCATGGTGAATCCGGCTGGGGAAATCTTGGTCCATTCTTCGGGCTTGGGTTCGCCGAAGTGCTGCTTAGTCCAACGAGAGCCGTCGGAATCGATTTCCCGGTAGGTGCGGGGATCGCCATTGATATACATATCCATGGCGTTCACGCCACCGCCGTTAGGCGCGTGGTTACTGTCAAGAAGACCGCCGTTCATAGTGACGTCTGCGTTGCCGAAGATGTTGATGCCGCCACCACCGAAAGCCGCTTTGCCCTTGGTGATTTCACCGTCATTGAACTCCAGCGTGGAGCGGGTGTCGGAGGTGTCGTCGCCGGGCTTCACACTGCTTTCGTTCAGCCAGTGACTGACATTGATGTTTCCGGCCCAGCCCGTGTTTTCCGTGATTTTTCCGCCGTTGACTGTCAGGTGCGCACCGCTGAAGACGCCGATGCCGCCAGCTTCGCCATAGGCGTAGGGGCTGTAGTCGGATACACCCTTGGAGATTTCGCCGCCGTTCATCACCATGGTCGCACCATCGGTCAGTGCGACGTTCGCGGCACCGAACTGGCCGCCCTTGCGCTGGTTGTCGGTGATCTTGCCGTCGTTGAGGGTGAACTTCGCGTCCTTGCCCTTGACGGTGACTGCGCCTTCCCCGGTGCGGCTCATCTTCCTGGCGCCGGTGATGGTGCCGGCATTCATGACGAGTTCGCCGTCCACAAGAACAGTCGGTGAGAACGAGCTTCCCGTCACCGTGTCGTGTTTGGCGCGGGAGTCAATGTGCAGGCCTTTGCCTTCTCCAGCTCCGGCGGAGAGTGTGAGCTTTCCGCCCTTTTCAACCCGGATGAGGCTTCCGGTGAAGTTGCCGTCAGCACGAACGATTTTGGTTGTCGGCTTTTCGGCGTCAGCCAGAGTGTCCACCAGTTCGATGTCCGCACCAGCCGGAATAACGAGTGTTTTCGTCAGGGCAACGTCACTGCCGTTGCCGATTTCGATTGTGGTGGGAGTCGTTCCCGCCTGAGTGATGAGTTTCTGCAGTTCTTCCTGTGTGCAGGCAGACGATCCGCCTTCTTCATAGCACTTCAGAACTTGCCGGTCGGGTGATTGGGGTTCGGCCTGAGCCGCAGAAGGAAGGCCAAGCCCTCCCGCTGCGATGAGCAGCATGGTGAGAAATGCTGCCAAAAAGGCCGGAAGAAAGCTTGTGCGCTGTCGGCTTTTCACTTTTCTGCCTTCGTTAGGGTGCGCGAACGTCCCGGAAAACGTCCGGCGGCTACTAGGGGGTACTCAAATAGTATCCGACGGCAAAAGCGTGATGTAGGGCACCCTTGGAATTCGCTTTTTCACTTACTGCCGACAGGCAGCATCGGACTCTGTTTTCCCACGTAGGTGACGTACAGGTTGTCGCGATGGGAAGCCTATCCGGACGGCTGCAACCTCACCCAAGGGTTCCGTACCGCTCGAAAAGCTCGATGAACTTTTTGACTACGCGTTTTTTAACGTCCTCGCGGCTGTCCCCGTCGGCGGTGCGGCCGAAGAGGCTCATGCGCGGCAGGATCTCAACGATATCGGTTCCGGTAGTCGGCACCTCGCCTATTTCGAAGGCGTAGTCCACGAAGGCGCGCGCCTGTGGTTCCTGCAGGTTTTCTTCTTTGATGAGCGTCTCGAGCTCCCGTTCCCTCCTCCACTGCACGAATGCATTCCACTGTTCGACCACGTTTTTGCTCGTGTCGACGATTCCGATGAAGTCCATGAACAAATCGCGTTTGTCGCGCAGCGTGGGGCTGGCTTCGATCGCTTGGCGAATCTGCTCCTTGATGTCGTCGTCAGACGGTGCGGAGCTCGACTTCGGGGTGTGCAGTTTCTCGACGAGCATGAGGATGTAGTCGACGTTGACGTCCACCTGGCGCAGCAGCTCGATCTCGAACTCCAGTTCCTGCTGTTCATAAGACTCCGAACCGTCCGTGGGGCCATCTTCACCCCCACCGAGTTCTTCCCGGATGGCAAGGTAAACGCTCTGCAGATCCTGCATATCGCGCGGACTGAGATCGTCGTCTTCGGTGAATTCGTCGAATCCTGCGAGCATGTTCCGCAGCTTGAGGATTTCGCCGAATACCTGCACGAAGTGTTTCTGTTCGGTTTCACTGCCCGGGACGGCGTCGCCGATCCCGTGGAAGCTCAGCAGTTCAGCGACTTTGGCCTTGTACTGCTTCAAGTAGTGTTCGTACGGCTTGAGCAGGGCAATACCCTCGGCGTCTTTGTTGCCGAACAGCGCCAGCGCGTCCTCGGTGTTCTTCTGCAGGTCGCGGAAGCACACGATGTTTCCGTACTGCTTCACGGAGTTCAGAATGCGGTTGGTGCGGGAAAACGCCTGGATCAGCCCGTGGTAGCGCAGGTTTTTGTCCACGTACAGAGTGTTCAGTGTTGGGGCGTCGAACCCAGTGAGGAACATGTTGACCACGATCAGCAGGTCGACTTCCCTGTCTTTGACCCTCATGGACAGGTCGCGGTAGTAGTTCTGGAAGTTGTCGCCGTTTGCGTCGTAGCTAGTGCCGAAGGTGCTGTTGTAGTCGCTGATGGCGCTTTCGAGGAATTCGCGGTCTTCTCCGCTGAGTTTGCCGGTGTCGAAGCCTTCTTCAGCAAGGATGCCGGCTTCGGGGTCTTCGTTTGCTTTGTAGCTGAAGATGGTGGCAACTGTGAGGCGTGCTGCTTGCGGCAGCTGAGCTTGTTGAGCCTTGAATTCCTCGTAGTACAGTTTCGCGGCTTCTACTGACTGCACCGCCATCATGGCGTTGAAGCCGACAACCTTCCGCTTGGCTGTTTCGATAATGCCGGGCCCGCCCCGCCTGCGGGCAACAGCAGCCACGTCGGCTGTGACGGTGTGGAGGTACGAATTGTCGGTTTCGCTGCTGAGTGTCTGCCGGCGGGTGTGCTGATTGAAATGTTTGAGGACGTACGAGGTGACGGCACTGATCCGCCGAGGTTCCAGGAGTTCGGCTTCCTGTTCGGCTCGGGTGGCATGCTCCTGGGCAAAGTGTCGAACTTTCTCTACCACGTTGTTGTAGGCGAGTTTGAACGGCAGGACGTTCTTGTCTTCGATTGCGTCGACGATCGTGTACGTGTGCAGTTGGTCGCCGAAGGTTTCTTCGGTGGTACGCACGATCACGCGCCCATCCCGGGCACCGTAGGACTTACCAGCGTTGGCTGGGAAGATCGGGGTGCCGGTGAAGCCGAAGATGTTGTATTTCTTGAACTTCTTGGTGATGGCTGCGTGCATCGCGCCGAACTGCGAACGGTGGCACTCATCAAAGATCAGCACAGTGTGTTCGCTGTAGATGGGGTGCTTCGCGTTAGCTGCGACGAAGTTCGACAGCTTCTGGATTGTGGTGATGATGATGCGCGCATTGGGGTCGCCCATCTGCTCCGTGAGGACTTTAGTGGATGCGTTGGAGTTTGCGGCACCTTTTTTGAAACTGTCGTATTCCCGCATGGTTTGGTAGTCGAGGTCTTTGCGGTCAACCACGAACAGAACCTTGGGGCTGCTGGGCAGGGCTGTGGCCAGCTGTGCAGTTTTGAAGCTGGTGAGTGTTTTACCGGATCCGGTGGTGTGCCAGATGTATCCGCCGGCTTTTGTGCTGCCGAGCATTTTGTTGTTTGCGGCGACGTCGATGCGCTGCAGGATCCGTTCTGTTGCGGCGATTTGGTAGGGCCGCATGACCAGAAGGGTGCCGTCTTCGCGCAGCACACAGTACCGGGTGAGGATGTTGAGGATTGTGTGTTTGGCGAAGAAGGTGCGGGTGAACCCGTGGAGGTCGGCGATGAGTTTGTTGTTGCCGTCTGCCCACCAGTTTGTGAATGCCCACGTGTTGACTGTGCGTTTTGTGCTGTCGTTTTTCTTGGGGCGGGTGGTGTTGGAGTAGTACTTGGTGAGTGTCCCGTTGGAGATCACGAACACCTGGACGTAGTCGAACAGGCCGTAGCCAGACCACAGTGACTGGTTTTGGTAGCGGGCAATCTGATTGAACGCTTCCCGAAGGCTGACGCCTCGACGTTTGAGTTCAACATGGATGAGCGGCAGACCGTTGACGAGGATCGTGACGTCGTACCGGTTGGAGTGGGTCGCACTGCCCGGCGAGGTGCCTGCCTCAACTGCGTACTGGTTGATCACCTGCAGCTTGTTGTTGTGAATGTGTGTTTTGTCGAGCAGACGAATGTTGCGTGTGGTGCCGTCGTCCCGGCGGAGAAGCTGAATATTGTCGTTGTGCAGCCGCCACGTTTTTTCTTTGGGGCCGTCGTTCTTGCTGGCGATGTTTGTTTCGAAGAACGACTTCCATTCGCTGTCCGAGAACTCAACCTTGTTGAGTGTTTCGAGCTGTTCGCGGAGGTTCGCTACGAGGGCTGCTTCGTCGCGGATGGTGACGTATTCGTAGGCCTGGGCTTGTAGCTGTTTGATGAGCTCAGCTTCGAGCTGAGCTTCGGACTGGTAGGAATCGTCAGGCTGGATACCAGGTTCATAGGCGGCAACGACGGTGGCTTCGTCGCTGACTGCAATGGGCGCAATTTTATTGCGCTTGAGTTCGTCACCCGTCGAGAATTCCATCCCAGCCCCAGTCATTGAAACAGCGCGCGGTTATGCGGCGTCGGCTTCCAGTTCCTTAAACGTCAGCAGTTTGTCCCGATAGTACTCGTACTGCTTCCTGCGAGCCTCGATCTCAGCTGGCAGACCGGAAGAGAGGTCGTTGACCAGCGCATCGAACTTGTCGAGAACTGACGCAATTTTCTGCTGTGTAGCTAAATCCGGTAAAGCTATCGGAAGACGGTTGAGTACCTTTTGGGTCAAAGACGGAACGCCTCCACCCGTGTTTAAGCGACTCAAATCTTCACGAAGCAAATAATGATAAAGATATCTGGGAATCAACCGATTTTTATTGATTTCTGAGTAAAAACACGTGTCGACCGTCCACACCGGTCCATCCACATAGTAAACCGACGATATTGAACCTTTTCTAGGAATCAAAACGGTTTCACCTTCAAAAGCAGGAATCTGAACATGGGCAATCACCCCTCCAGAACCGTAGACCGGCACATGCCCAGATCCCAGATGCTTAAAATCTCTTCCATTTCGCAATCGGAGGACCTCACCCATCGGCGTCCAGGTCGCCCCCCCATCCTCGGGGAATGTGAGCAACTGGTCGCGGTAGTACTCGTATTGCTTGCGGCGCGCCTCGAGCTCAGCCTCGAGCTCAGCCTCGAGCTCAGTGAAGAGATCAAGAACTTTAACGATCTCCCGCTGTACCTCAAGCGGAGGAACAGGAACTACCAGTTCAAGAAACCGTTTCTTGGATATATTGATCCGTGTCACACCTTGTGCAGATCGAATAATCTGCCTACGCACGAGAGGTGCACGAAACAGATATTTCGAAAACTCTGGATCGAGAATCTGCCTATCTTTAAGTCGAAACGCGAAACAAAAACTATTCAGGTATAAGTCCGACTCAGGCTGTCTCGTCACGACTGAAGACATGCCAACTTCGTCTAGATTTTCTGACGATGCTGTGAATATGACATCCCCCAGCGCCAGCTTGTTCTGCTTTTTGCCGTCTGATAGATCCACTCGTTCCAGTTTCGTGAAGTCCACGGAAAGACTGCCGAACACTTGCTTGTACGTTACGAACTGATCATCGCCGTGACCGAAGTCCACTTTCGTTCGTCCGGCAAGCCCCGAGATGAGGATGCCAAGATCTGAAATCCTCTGAAACGGAACCCCGTCAGGACAGTGCTCCTGGATGAGCTTTTCGACGCGGTTCACTTGTGTGCACCTGCTTCAAGCTCGGCGACGATTGCATCGATGCTGGTGCGCAGCTCCGACTGGCGTTCTACGATCTGCGCGATTTCTGCGTTGAGCTCGGTGATGTCGATCTTTTCGCGGGTGTCCTCGAATTCGACATAGGAACTGATGGACAGGTTGTAGTCGTTCTTTGCGATTTCTTCGGCGCTGACGCGCTTAGACACGTACTGTTCCTCGCGGCGCTCTTCGAACATGCTCACGATCTTGTCGCGGTGCGACTCGGTCATGACGTTGTTCTTGCCCTGGCGAACAAAGTCCTTCGACGCATCGATGAACAGCACATTGTTGACTGACTTCGACTTCTTCAGCACGAGGATGCACACCGCGATCGTGGTGCCGAAGAACATGTCTTCGGGCAGCTGGATTACTGCATCCACGTAGTTGTTGTCGACAAGGTATTGACGGATCTTCTGTTCCGTACCACCTCGGTACAGAACACCGGGGAACTGCACCAGTGCAGCTGTCCCATCGACCGCAAGCCACGACAGCACGTGCATCGTGAATGCAAGGTCTGCTCGTCTCACAGGCGCTAGAACACCGGCTGGAGCAAACCGGGGGTCGTTGATGAGCAGCGGGTTGTTCTTGCCTTCCCACCGGGTGGCGTAGGGCGGGTTCGAGACAATCGCGTCAAACGGTTCATCGTCCCAGTGCTGTGGGTCGGTGAGGGTATTGCCGTGCGCGATGCTGAACTTGTCGTAGTTCACGTCGTGCAGAAACATGTTGATGCGGGCCAGGTTGTAGGTGGTCAGGTTGATTTCCTGCCCGTAATAGCCCTGACGCACACCGTGCGGTCCAAGAACCTTGGCAAACTTCAGAAGCAGAGAACCGGAACCAACCGCCGGGTCGTACACGCGGTTCACCTGAGTTTTGCCGATGGTCGTCAACCGAGCCAACAGTTCGCTGACTTCCTGCGGCGTGTAGTACTCACCACCAGATTTTCCGGCCTGCGATGCGTACATCTGCATGAGGAATTCGTAGGCATCACCAAACATGTCGATGCCTTCATCGTGCTTTTCGCCCAGATCTAAGTCGCCGATGGCGTTGAGAAGGTTCCTCAGCTTGTCATTCCGGCGCTCAACCGTGTTGCCCAGGCGGTTCGAGTTGACGTCGAGGTCGTCAAACAGGCCCTTGATGTCATCTTCGCTGCGGTGGCCGAGCGACGATCCTTCGATGCTCTGGAATACCTTTTCCAGTGTTTCATTGAGGTTCGGGTCCTGCGCTGCGCGGGCGCGTACGTTTTCGAACAGCTGGGAGGGAAGGATGAAGAAGCCCTTTTCATCCACCATCATTCCGCGGATCGGTTCGGCTTCAGCATCGGTCAGATCGGCGTAGCGGAAGCCAGCGCCTTCGTTCGCTTCAATGAAGTTCGAGAGGTTCTCTGAGATGAAGCGGTAGAACAGCAGGCCCAGCACATAGCTTTTGAAGTCCCAGCCGTCGACGGAGCCGCGGAGTTCGTTTGCGACCTCCCAAATGGTCCGGTGCAGACGGTCGCGCTGGACTTCACGCGAAAGAGCTCCCACAACAACCTCCACATACCGGGGCATACGGTTCCAACCCGAGCTTCACATCGTTAGTCAGGTTAAACGGTTTGGCCTCAGAAACTAAGGCGCGCGTTGTCCCAGCGCGTCGCTGATGCCGCGGCTTCTGTCGAGGTCGTACCGTTTACGGCCTCGAAACAGGCACACGCAAGAAATTACGCCACAGCGCGGGACGTTTGTTGTTTGGCGAGCAGCGAAACCACCACCAGTATGATCACCGCTGCTGGCGCCGCCTCACAAGGGGCGCTCGATGACGGGAATCCACGTCCACTAATCCACCTTTATGAAAGTTCACGATTCTTATGATTACGCCTCAGGACGGGCGCTCACGCTTCAGAATGTATTCACGCGTGTAGGGCATCGTGAACGTCACGACGCCTCGTGCGGGCGACTCGATGACGCCTGCGGCCAACAGCCGGTTGCGATAGGCCCCAGCATTGCGGGGGTCCATGTCCATGCGCTTGGCCACTTCGCCGGTCATGGATGGCCCTTCGTCTGCAGACATGGCGTACAGATAGTCACGATCGCGTTTGGAGAGCCCAGCAAATGTAGGTTCGTGAATCTGCCGGTACATGGCCCGTTGAGCGTCTGCCGCCGCATGACGCACGTGCGAGATCGTAATGACGTCTTCACTGCCTGCAAGTTTGAATGCTTCATCGCCGATCAACTGCACCAGGTACGGGTACCTACCGGAAGCCGCGACAGCCGCCTCTAGAGCCTGTTTCGACATCGATTTGCCCGTTTTCTCCAAAGGGCGGGTAAGCCCTTCCCGGGCTCCGGCCTCCGTTAGAAGCTCAAGGTCAATGCGCTCTGCACGCCGCAGGTACGTCGACACACGGTCATTCACCAGGTCATCGATGGAGGCTGGCAGGCCCGCGCCGACGAATGCGACGGGGGCTCGTTCGGAAACAGCGGCGCTCAGGGCATCTGTAACCTGACGCAGCTCATCGATATTTGATCTGTGCACCTCGTCCAGAGTGACGAGCAGTCCTGAACCCCGCTCAGCAAGTGCTTCAACTGCTCGTATGAGCTGGTGCTGGAAATCGGGAGTTACGGGGAAACGGTCTTCACTTGTGGTGGAAACGCTGCCGCCGAAACCCATCACGTTGAACCCTCCCCCGGTGATGCGCATGTTCGACTGCGATTCCCAATCGAGCGTCGCCATAGCTTCAGGGATTCGGGCCTCAGTCAACCGCTGAACAACACCTGGGCTGGCCTGGTCCTGAGCACATATCCAACCGCGCGACTGAGCGACCTTTTGAAACACCTTCAACATCACGCTCTTGCCCATACCGCGCTGTCCGGCGACGAGAGTGGCCTGGCCGCGAGCCCCGGGACCCTCATCAAGCATCCGCGCGAAAGCATCAACCAGCTGCTGTCGGTCAGCCAGGCGGGGCGGAATCACCCCGAAGGTCGGTGTGAATGGCGAGCGCACGTAATCGCCATCGGGAACCGGCGGAATATCGAATGCATCAGTCGTGTGCCACTCTCACGATCGCTTATGAAAGTTTATGATAATTATGATAACCGCTCTGACGTGACTCCGGCGATCCTGCACGAGCAGCGGCGGGGAGCCAACCAGACAGGCACCCGCAGTGCTGGAGCAAAGCGAGGGTCGTTGTCGCCGGAATGCGCTGAAATGCTGCAAAAGCCCTGCTCAGATGGCGATTTGGTCCTACCACCACCTGCTTTTGTGACATAGGTTATACCTACACACAATCCACAAGGAGGTGGACATGGTACGCCCTAGCGCTCTTATTTCAGCAGTCACGGCCCTTGCTCTGGTCACTGCAGCCGGATGCGCGCCAGGCTACGGAAAACAAACAGAAAGCGGAGACGGCACAATCGGCGCAGCATCGAGCTGCACCAGTCACAGTCTCCGGCTGTCCCATCAATGGCCCGCAGCCCGCGATGGCGACAGTGACTTCCGATCGCAGCTTGCCGAAGACTTCGCCGAAAAGGTCACGGAAGAAACCGATGGTGAAGTCAACATCAAGGTTTTCGCGAATTCGACGCTCTCTAAACCGAATGACCAGTACGACGCGATGCTTGCCGGTTCGATCGACGGAGCGATCATGCCTCTGGACTACGCGTCCGGGCATGTCCCCGCGTGGTCGATCACTTTGATGCCTGGCCTTGTCCGCAGTCACACCGAAGCACAGGAATGGGACGAAGGTCCCATGGGCAAAGCAATAGATCAGTCAATGTTGGACAACGGGCTGGTCCGCCTGGTTCACGTGTGGAACGCCGGAGGGATCGGCTCGAAATCAGCACCGATCGTCACGCCTGAGGACCTTCCTTCAGGAACGACGTTGAGGGCCGCCGGCAACTACGTGGAGCACATGCTCCATGAAGCCGGCGCTGGTATTACCAGTCTGCCCAGCTCCGAAATCTATTCGGCCATGCAGACCGGTGTTCTTGACGCCGCGGTCACGTCATCGAGTTCCTTCGCCTCCTACAGGCTCGAAGAGCTCGTGAAGTCTTACGTTTCGCCGACTAAGAACACCTTCTGGTTCATGTACGAACCCTTAGCGCTGACAAGAAGCGCTTTCGAACAGCTGTGCCCTGAGCAGCAGGAGATCCTGTGGGACGTAGCGGCAGACCTGCAAGAACAGTCGTACGCCGATTCAGAAGCCGATGACAAACGGGTCGAAAAGATCTTTGCCGATGCTGGTGTTGAAGTCACTCAAATTGACGATGAGGCTTTCGCCAAGTGGCTTCCGCTTGCCCGCAAACAATGGGATGCCTACAGCAAGGATGTGCCCGGCGGTGCTGCGCTCATGGAGCTTGCCAGGAAGAACGGACACGGTGAGCAATGAACACGAAGAACAACACGGTTAAGCCGGCCGTCTGCCGAATCATCGACACAATCTCCGAGGTTTCCGGCCTTGCTGCGGGCATTTCCATGATCGCCGCAACCCTGGTCACAGGGTGGGGAGTGTTTGTCCGCTATGTGCTCAAAGAGCCCACCGGCTGGCAGACCGAGGCGACTATTTACCTGCTCATCTGCGTGGCATTCCTCGGTGCCGCCTACGGAGTGCGACACAACGCCCACGTCGGCGTCGACCTCCTGCCGGAAGCCCTCCCTCTCAAGCCCCGCCTCGTCCTGCGAATCATCACGACCATCATGGTCCTTGCCGTTGTCGCAGTCGTTGCGTGGACCGGCGGAAAGATCTGGCTTCAGGCCTATGCGCTCGATACCCGTTCAGCGAGCGCCTGGGCACCACCCCTCTGGATTCCGTATGCCCTGATCCCGCTGGGCATGGGCCTCGCGTTTCTCCAGTACGTAGGGGAACTCATCGAAGCAGTGCTCGCTTTGATCGGCCGCCTGGATCCCAAACACGTAACCCTGCTGGGAAGCACGAGTGAAGCTGCCGAAGCACAGGCGGACAACCTGATTGAAGCATCAGGACAGGAGGAAAGGCCATGAACCCCCTGCTTTCCGGCGGACTGATCATTGTCATTTCGCTTGTCCTCTTCGCATCGGGCATGCCGATCGCCTTTGCCCTGGCGATCACCGCCCTGACAGCTATCCTCATCTTCCTTGGCCCCGAGCACACCGAGCTCTTCGGCAAACTCACCTTCGATTCGCTCAACGACTTCGGGCTGCTGGCGATCCCGCTGTTCGTGCTCATGGGCAACCTTTTCGGCGGTTCGAAGGCGTCCCGTCAGCTGTTCGTCGCAGGTGAAGCGTGGCTATCGCGCATCCGAGGCGGACTGGCGATGAGTTCGGTCGTCGCCTCTACTGTCTTCGCCGCAATGACGGGGTCCTCCCCTGCAACGGCAGCAGCCATCGGGCGCGTTGCAATCCCTGAAATGCAGGCCCGCGGATACTCCGCTCGGATCGCAACGGGTGCTGTGGCGGCAGGCGGAACTCTCGGAATCCTGATCCCGCCAAGCGTCACACTGATCCTGTACGGCATTGCCTCTGAACAGTCCATCGGTCAGCTGTTTGCCGCGGGCATCATTCCGGGCATCGTCGTCATGATCATGTTCTGTATCTGGATCTACATTGCAGTCACACGCGACCAAAAGCGCCTCAGTGCAGAGCAGTCACACGGCGAGTCCAGCCGCGTGATCGGAATGTCCGAAGACGGCCCAACCACGTGGACCTGGGGCGAACGCTTCACCGCCCTGGTGAAGGTTCTGCCGTTCGGAGCTCTTGTCGCGGCCGTTCTATTTGTTCTGTACCGCGGTATTGCGACACCGAGTGAAGCAGCCGCAATCGGTGTCATCCTGGTTGCTCTGCTCGTGATCGTGTTCTACCGCGAACACAACGGCAAAGAACTCCTCGGGGTGCTCCAATCTTCGGTATCCCAGTCCTCGATGATCTTGATGATCACTGCGTTTTCAGCAGTGATCGCCACGGTGCTGAGCTACCTGGAAGTGCCGCAAGAACTGGCATCGACTATCACCGGCCTTGAGCTCAACCGCTGGGCCGTGCTCATCCTCATCAACATTGTGCTGCTGGCGATGGGGCTCTTCCTGCCACCGGTGTCCATCGTCGTCATGGTGACCCCCATCCTGCTTCCGCTGATTCTGGAACTGGGATTCGACCCCATCTGGTTCGGCATCGTCATGACCATCAACATGGAAATGGGCCTCATCACGCCACCGGTTGGACTCAACCTGTTTGTGATCAAGGGAATCGCACCGAAGATCAAACTGACGGACATCCTCGCCGGGTCAACCCCGTACATCGTGGTGCTGGGCTTGGCGATTGTCCTGTTCTCGATCTTCCCCGAGATCGTCACATGGCTGCCCGAAGTCCTCTATAAGGAATAAGACAGCCACGGTCTAACTGGACAACGAAAACAGCTGCCCATTGGAACGAAACAATGGGCAGCTGTTTTCTTTGAGTTGCATGCACCGAGTCAGGAAAACCGCTTATGACAGAACCTGGTGCCGGTTAAGAAAGGGGCCCTTGCGCCAGTCCTCGCATCAGCGCGGCGGCTTTTTCAATCAGCGACTCGTAGTACTCCTGGCCGCCGAAGGTCAAGTCCCGGGTAGTGGTGTAGCCGTTTAGCTTTCGGCTCGGTATGTCGTTCGGAGTCGTGGATGCGAATCACGTCCTCCACGCCAAGGTAAACGATGGTCATCTATTAGCAAGGATGTCCAGCGTTTCGCGCCAGTCGGCCCGAGCCTGATTCAAAAGCCTGTCGACATCCGCCGCTCTCGCATCCACAGCGTAAGCCCCAGGTTTGCGGGGTCCCTCACCGCGAAGCGACTGCTCGGTGTACCCGCGCGTGATGGCAGATTCCGAAGCAGTTTCGCCTCTTGCATGGCCGCTTTCTGGGCCGTCCAAAGCCTCAGACCGTCGGCTCCCACTGTTACTCATCAGCAACTCTCTGCCTCTACCGGACTGTCCAACGTACACTTCCCCAGCCGACGCAAGCGTTTCGGAACAGACTATAAGCGGCGGGTGCCTTTCATTCTAGGGATCGCAAGTGGACATACCCCTGGGTTATGAAAAGCAATATCTCTGAACTGCCATCAACGAGACACCATGACAATGAAGGGGCCGTCCCAGGAAAACCCGGAACGCCCCTTCACTCCTCACGAGCCACCTACCGGGCTCACTCCCCCGCGGATTCGCTCCTCACGGCATCACGCAGGCGGTGCTTGAGGATTTTGCCCGACGGGTTGCGCGGAATGTCCCTGTACAGCACCTTCCTGGGCAGTTTGAACTTCGACAGCGTCTGCGCAGCGTGTTCGCGAATCGACTCCAACGTGGGCGGGTTCTCCGGATCCGCCGGCACGATCACCGCAACAACCGTCTCCCCGTACACCTCGTGCAGATCACCCACAACAGCCACGTCCAGAACACCGGGGTGACCAGAGACAGCATTCTCCACCTCGGCGGAATAGATGTTCTTCCCACCGGAGATGATCATGTCCTTCATCCGGTCGACCAGCGTCATGAACCCATCAGATTCACGTTTTGCCAGGTCACCGGTGTGCAGCCAACCATCCCGGATGGTCTTCGCGGTCTCTTCCGGCTTGTTCCAGTAGCCCTTCATCATCGATTCGGACTTAAGAATCATTTCGCCGACCTCACCTTCGGCAACATCATTGCCCTCAGGGTCGACAATCCGGTACACACCATTCGGATTCGCCCCACGGCCAGAAGCCCACGGGCGCTCAAGAATCTCCTCGTGCGTGAGCACCGCTCCACCGGGACCGCCCTCAGTCAGGCCCGTACCCTGGGTCAGCCGAGCATTCGGGAACGCATCAATAACCCTGGTGACCAGCGAACCCGGCATGGGAGCCGCCCCGTAGAAGATCCGCTGCATCGACGAAACATCAATGCTTTCCACATTCGGCACCCGCAGCATGAGCGCCAACATGGTCGGCACCGCAAACGTAAACGTGCACTTGTGCTGCTCAATTGCGTTAAGCGCATCCTGCGGGTCGAACGTCGGGCGGATGACGATCGCGCCGGCGGCCAGAATCGTGGGGAACAGAACGTTCGTCAACGGCGCCGAGTGATACATCGGCGCAATCATCAGCACCCGCTCACCCTCGTGCAGACCCGTGCTCAAGCCCAGCGACATACCGGCCCAAATGGCCGCGTGATGATCCAGGACCGCGCCCTTGGGATTACCCGTAGTTCCCGAGGTGTAGAGAATGAGCGCGTTGTCGCTCTCCTCTACCGCTGTGCCCAGGTTGGTGTCATCGGCCTGGGCGCTCAGGGCGAGCGCGTCTGTGAACCGGTCAGCACCCGGGGTCGAGGGGTCAATAGGGCCCAGGCTCAGACCGATGGGAGCGGGGGTCTCTTCTTCCCCGCCGCCGAGGTGGTTGAAGGCATCTGCTGACGGCTTCGCGAGCGCCGGGTGGGCAACAAAGACCTTCGCGCCGGAATCGCGCAGGAAGTACGCCAGCTCCGGGCCCGTGGACTGGGGATTGGCCGGGGACAGAACAGCCCCGAGCTTGAACACCGCATAGGCGGCAACCACGAAGTACGGGCTGTTGATGCTGTTGAGAACCACACGGTCACCCTTGCCCACACCGTGATCGGCCAGCACTCGGGCGAACTGATTGGCCGCGGCATTCAGCTGCGGATAGAACATGGTGAGCTCGTCGCTGATGAGCGCTGTGGCCTCAGGCCGGCGCTGTGCTGTGCGTTCAAGAATGGTGGACAAGTGGGCCATGGGTGATCCTTTCGCGTCTTTGAGATGGTCATCCCGACCTACGGGGCTCTCCTTCAAACCCCTGTTGTTCTCCAAGTGTATTGGTTATTATCCATTTGGAGAAGAGTTAGGACCGGGGCTTCGGAAACAGCCGAAACCGCTGCTTGATAAGTGCCGGACACGACCCTGAAATTGGCCCTGCAACAGGCCCACAACACGAGAGGACACGCACATGGCTGACGTGACACACAGCGATATGTCCTCAAAAGCGCGCATCCGCACCGCCGCGCTCAAACTGTTCGCAGCACATGGCCACCACGCTGTGTCACTGCGGCAAATCGCCGAAGCCACCCCGATTGCCCACGGCTCGGTCGTCCACCACTTCGGCAGCAAAGCCGGGCTCATCCGGGCAATCGAAGACGACATCCTCGCTCGCCTGCGGGAAGCCCTCGACGACCTCCCACCCGACATCAGCACCGCCGAGGAACTGCGTCGAATCCGCGACGCCAACGTCGGCCGTCTGCTGGAAGCCAACCCCGAGATCGTCGACTACACCCGCCGTATCCTGCTGGCCCCGGGAGCGGATGCCGAGGGCGCCTCGGGCCTGGCCCACCGGATAACCGAACTCACCCGCGACGTGATCCGGGGTGCCCGCAGTGCCGGCTTTTCCACCTCGACCGGGCCTGAGGCAGTCCAAGTAGCGGAACTCCTGGTGCGCTACCTGGGCCGGCTCTTCCTGGCGCCCATGCTCGACCACATATGGGACGGCCTCGAAAACTCAGACGGATTGCCCCCGCGCAGCACCACTGACCTCGCCGTCCGCGTCACCTACACAAGCGGCACAACCGAACCCCACACAAAGGAGACACCATGATCCTCGATTCCTACCGCGGAACCTGGGAAGACGAAGACACCAGCGAACTGCGCAAACTGACCCGCGAATTCATCGCCAACGAAATCACACCCCACCAGGAACGCTTTGCGCAGCAGCACCGCGTTGACCGCGACGTGTGGCGCAAAGCCGGACAGGCCGGCCTGCTGTGCATCTCCGTACCCGAAGAATACGGCGGCGGAGGCGGCGACTTCCGCCACGAAGCAGTTGTGCTGCACGAACAAGGGCTCGCCTTCGACGACGCGTGGGGCTACTCCGTGCACTCGTCCATCTGTGCGCACTACATCCTCGAATACGGCACCGAAGAACAGAAAAAAGCCTGGCTGCCGAAACTGGCCTCCGGCGAATACGTCGCCGCAATCGCCATGACCGAACCCGGCACCGGATCCGACCTGCAGTCCATCCGCACAAAGGCCGTGCGCGACGGCGACGAATGGGTCATCAACGGCTCCAAGACCTTCATCACCAACGGCACCCACTGCGACATCGTGATCATCGTGGCCCGCACCTCGGATGAACCCGGCGCAAAGGGGATTTCACTCATCGTTGCTGAAGTCGGCGGCGAAGACGTTGTTGGGGAAGAAGGCACGTGGGCGCCTGGATTTGAGCGCGGCCGCGTGCTCGACAAAATGGGCATGCGCGGACAGGACACACGCGAACTGTTCTTCACCGACATGCGGGTGCCGGTTGGGAATGTGCTTGGCGGCGAGGCCGGCGAAGGCAAGGGCTTCTACCAGCTGATGAACCAGCTGCCGCAGGAACGCCTGGCCATTGCCGTCGGTGGTGCCGGAGTTGCCGAAGCCGCAGTGCGTGCGGGTATTTCGTATGCGAAGGACCGTGAGGCGTTCGGAGTGCCGATCGTGAAATTCCAGAACACCAAATTCGTTCTGGCCGAAGCATCTACCGAAGCACTGGCCGTACGCACGTTCGTCGACCACGCGATTGCCGAACACACCGCTGGCAAGCTTTCCACCGAAAAGGCCTCAGCCGCCAAATACTGGGCAACCGACATGCAGAACACCATCGTCGACAAAGTGCTGCAGGTATTCGGCGGCTACGGCTTCATGAACGAATACCCCATTGCGAGGGCCTACGCATCGTCGCGGGTACAGAAGATCTACGGCGGCACAAACGAAATCATGAAGGAACTCATCGGCCGGGGGTTGTGAGTTTCCAGCGTCGGGGTGGCCGGCGGGTGGCGAGCACGGCCGAGCGGCGGCCGGCCGGGTGGTGAGGCCCGGCTGGCCACCTGGCCCGGCACCTCGTGAGTTTGGCGAGGAAGCTGGCCCGGCGCCTCGTGAGCCTTTGCCCACTCACCAGTCCTGCAAAATAGTCGGAATACTGAGACGAAATCGCGATTTTTGCCTCCATATTCCACCTAGACAGCAGAGTTCACTTGGCTGGACAGAAGGGAAACCCGGCTGGGCCGCTCGCTTGGGCTGACTACGCCGCCAGGCCGCGCCAGCCCTCGCCACGACACCCCTACTCCCTCAATTCGTCAAGCCCAACCTTTATCCTGCGAATTCCTTCCTTGATGTTTTCCTCCGAGGCAGCGAACGACATGCGCAGATACCCTTCACCCGAAGGTCCATATTCACTGCCCGAGCGCAGCAGAACACCCTTCTCAGCCAGCGCAGCACGCACTTCTGCAGACGGCATAGGCAGCCCATGCCGGAAGAACGCATAGAACGCACCCTCCGGATCAGAGAACTCCACTCCTGGAACGGCACTGAGCTCTTTCACGACAATGTCCCGTCGAGCCGCATACTCCTCCAGCATCGACGCATAGAGCTCATCACCCGAACTCAGCGCAGAAATGGCCGCCTTCTGAACCGCCGCATTCGGCGCGCCGGCTATCGTGCGCCCTACTTGTGAAATGGCTCGAGCAATCGGCTCTGGCGCCACCGACCACCCGAGCCGGAAGCCTGTCAGCGCATATGTCTTCGACAGGGTGTCTACCTGAATCAGGCGTTCTGCGAGCTCAGGAACTGCAAGTGCCGAAGTGAATCCCTGCCCGTACGTAAAGGCACGATAAGCCTCATCGCTCACGACGATTGTGTCACTACCGGCAAGGCCCGTGCCCAACGCAGCAAGCGTTTCTGCAGACACAACTGCGCCGGTTGGATTCCCAGGGTTGCAGAGTATGAGCATCTTGGAGGTGCGAGCAGCGGCCAACGTGCTGTCGACTTCTACATGCTGGTTTTCGTCAAGCGGAACCCAAACAACTTCTCCGCCAACCATTTCAACAAGATCGCTGTAGAGCGAGTACGTGGGCTCCGGCAATACAACTCGGTCTCCGGGACCGATGAGCGACAAGATTATTGCGGCCAAGACGCCGGTGGCACCGTGCCCAATCGAGATTTGATCTGGCGCTACCTCACCCCGGTCGCTCAGACCGTCAAAAACGCCAGCTTTCTTTCGCACATCGCTTGCCTGCTGCGCTAGCAGAGTGCGCAACTCCGGGTCGCCATTCAGATTCCCGTAGTGGGTGTGCCCTTCCAAGAGTGCCTGATAGAGGGCATCAACAACTTGCCTAGGTGCGTCGAAGTCCGGCTCCCCCATTGAGAGATCAACAGCGTCCGGCAGGGGCCTGGCGCCAGCTGGACGTGACGATGTCTCACGAATTCGCTGCAGGGCGGGGGAAATGGCCAAATCCATACTGATCCTTTGCTGATTGCTTGCAGCCAACTGTTTTTGTGGCGTGGGTTACAAATCGACGTAACATAGAGTACTCTCTCATTTGAGAGTTTGCTATCACTTATCGAGCTGTGACCAAAGGAGGCCACGATGGACGAAAGCACCTTCAAGACCGCCGCTGCGCTAGGAGCAGCGACAATCCACGAAGCCCAGGGCAAAACCGGAGCCCTTTCGCACGAGGTCAAGCCCCTCGACCCCTCCTTGGTGTTAGCCGGCCGCGCACTTACAGTTCTTACCCGTCCGGGAGACAATCGGGCGCTGCATCTTGCCCTGCTGGAAGCTCAACCAGGCGACGTGCTCGTCGTTGATGCCTGGGGATGGAAAGAAGCGGGCGCATGGGGGGACGTACTTACTGCCGCTGCACAGCACATTGGAGTGACCGGAGTAGTCATCAATGGCGCCGCGCGTGATGCCGCTGAAATCAAGAAACTCCAGTTCCCTGTCTTCGCGAAAGCGCTTTCCATCAAGGGCACAACAAAGCTTGACGCTGGTGTCATCGGCGACGCCGTCACAATCGACGGCGTCACGATCCGCACCGGCGACCTCATTGTGGGTGACGCCGACGGCGTAGTCGCAGTCCCACAGGACACAGTCACAAAAACACTCGAAGCGGCACAGGTCCGCGAAGACACCGAAGCCGGCTGGGTAGAACAGATCTCCCGCGGTGAATTCACAGCCGACCTGCTTGGTCTGCGATGAAGCTGACCAACTGAACAATCAGAAAGAGGGAACTCATGAAGTGGTGGTTCCGCCAAAAGCTGCACACACAAGTCCTTATCGGCGCCGCGTTGGGAATTATCGCAGGCATTGTCCTCCAGGAGAATGCTGCGTACCTCGACCCAATTGGGCAGATCTTCCTGCGGCTATTGAAATTCCTTGTAGTGCCGCTTGTCATCGCAACCCTCATCTCGGGTGTCTTGCAGATGCAGTCCGTCCGCGAGCTTGGGAACGTTGGCGCAAGGTTTTTTGCCTACCTGACAATCACGTCCCTCGTAGCATCAGCGATTGGCGTCGGAATGGCGTTGCTGGTTCGTCCGGGTAAGGGGCTCGATCTAGCATCCATTGACGCTGAAGAAGTTAAACCCGACGAGTTCAGTTTTCGCGACCAGCTGCTCGGCTGGGTGCCGGATAACTTCTTCCTTGCGATGTCCGAGACAAACATGATCCCGCTGATCATCGGAACAATCCTTTTCGCGATTGCAATGATGCTCATCGGAGAAGAGCGCCTGCCGCGCCTCTTCGCTGTGGTTCGCGAGGGAACCGAGGTCATGCTCAAACTCACGAACATGATCATCCAGGTTTCGCCCTACGGAGTTTTTGCACTTCTCGCAGTTCTCGTTGGAACAACAGGCACTGAAATGCTTGGAGCTGCCGCGAAGTTCATCGTCGCAGATGTAGCTGGAATTCTGGTGGTGGCCTGCGTCGTATACCCCATCATCCTGCTCGCATTCGCTCGCATAAATCCGCTGCGGTTCTACCGCAAAGCGTGGCCTTCAACAATGTTTGCGATGACCACATCCAGCAGCGCAGCCACGATCCCCATCTCAATGCGGGTTGCCAAAGACAACCTTGGCGCCCCACGAAAGATCTTCAGCTTCACAATCCCCTTTGGCGCCACCGCCAATATGGATGGTTTCGCAGTTGCACTGGGCGTCATCTCAATCTTCGCGGCCGATGCCTTTGGCATGCCGATCACAGTGGGCCTCATAGCACAGATCATCCTGCTGGGACTCGCCTTGTCACTCGGCGCTGCTGGTGTTCGCGGCGCTGGAATCGTCATGTCAGCTGTACTGTTCGAAGCCCTGGGGATGCCCCTGGACCTCATTCCACTGCTGGCAGCGATCTGGCCGGTCATTGACGTTGCACACACAGGATTGAACATCACCAGCGACCTCGCTGGAACCGCGACAGTCGCTGCGCAAACGAAACAGCTTGATCGCAAAGTGCTGAACTCACCGACCGTCGGCATGCACCGCACAAGCGCAGAAACCTAGGGCAGTCGACAGTAGATTTTTCTACCCCGAATAAGCTGAGGCCGTTACTTCACCAAACGACAGGCAATTAAAACAATCGTCGCGAGGTTAGGTAGCGGCCCCAGCTTTGCCTTCGGAAGTCCACGATTGAAGAAGCGCGTAGTAGGAATGCGAAAGCCGTGCTGCAATTTCCTCATATGACCAACGGCGCTGACGGGAAAGATCACGAATATCGCGTGGGTCGAACATGATGTTGAAAAGATACAGCGCATCCTCGATGTCTATTGAGTCCAAGTTCAATGCATCGAGAAGGTGCGATATCGGCCGCTCCCATGCCGAACGGACTGTGGTGATGACGGGATCTCCCGCGTGCAGACGGCTCAGATATCCTTCACGCGAACGCAGATGAATAATCGCGTCTCCGTACGTGCTTTGCATCCGCAGCCATTCGCCTAGCACGTCGGTGAAAAGATCTTTTCCTTCAGCATCGCAGTTCTTGCTGTACTCAGCGAGCTCAGCAATCACAAGACGCAGGTACTCAGCACGCAGATCGTCGAGGCTCGGGAAAAACCGGTATGCAGTAGCCACGGACAGCTCAGCGCGTTTGGCAATCTCAGGCATTGTGGCGTTCTCATCCTCGCGGAACAAAGAACCAGCCGCTTCAATAAGCCGGGCTCGGTTACGTACGGCATCGATCCTCCGCTTACCTTTTCGCTCGGCCATAGCCACGTCCTCCACCTTGCTCACTGTCCATAATCACCTTACTGAGTGAAGGACCAAGTTGCCCGAAGGGCCGCTGCGAGAACACGAACGATCCCGAGAACCGCCAACGTGACTATCTGCTCTGATCCGGGAAGTTAGTTAATCGGGTGATGGCAGCTGGATGGTCGGGCAGCTTTTCAAACCAGCGCACAACCGCCTGACCGACCCCGCCCAAGCCGCGGTACCAGCGCCAAGCCAACCGACACCTCGTGTGTTTACTCCCCTACCGGCAGACCGGGCAAGGTGCCCTTGCCGTCAACCTTCGGAATCGACGCGATGAGGTTACGGGTGTAATCCGCAGCGGGTTCATTCCAAATCTGTTCAGTGGGCCCGACCTCGACAATCTGTCCGGCGTTCATGACCGCCACGTTGTCAGCGATTTCACGCACAACAGAAAGGTCATGGCTGATGAACAGTAGAGACGCGCCGGACTCGATCGCCAAGTCGCGCATCATCTTCGCAAGACGCGACTGCAGCGAGGCGTCTAGCGATGCGATCGGCTCGTCACCGATAAGCAGTTGAGGTGAACATCCCAACGCACGAGCAATAGCGATCCTCTGACGCTGGCCGCCCGAAAACGCGTGCGGGTAGCGCTCAGCCGCCGACCTGGGCAGTTCGACCGCGTCAAGCAGCGAATCAACAGTCCAGCGCTTCTCCGGGTCAAGCTTAAGAGCATCAGCAATCTGGGCTCCCACCTTGCGTCTGGGATTGAGCGAGGCATAAGGATCCTGGAACACCATCTGGATGTTGAGCAGATTCTTGTGTCGCTTGTGCAGACCCAACGGGGTGATCTTCTGCCCGCGGAACTCAACACTGCCGTCGGCCACAGGCTCAAGACCGCAGATCACCTTGGCAAGGGTGGACTTCCCACCCCCAGATTCACCCACAAGCCCCAACACCTCAGAAGAGCCCAGGGACAGCGAGACATCTTGGACCGCACGGAAGCGACCACCTCCGGCAAGCTTGTATTCACAGGTGACGTCGTCCAGCGTCAGCAGCGGTTCGGAGCTCATTGCGGTGCCTCCTGCTTGCCATCGGCGGATGTGCTGGCTGGGACTTCCCGGTTGGGCAGTGCTTCCAACAGTGATTTCGTGTACGGATGCTCAGGGCGGGTGATGACCTGTTCGCGTTCGCCGTGCTCAACAACCCTGCCCTTTTCAATGACAACGATGGTGTCGGCCACAGAGGACAGAACACCGAAGTCGTGCGTCACCAGCAAAACGGCAACCCCAGTTTGATCACACAAACGGCGCAGCAGGCGCAGAATACCGGCCTGCACCGTTACGTCCAGCGCAGTTGTAGGTTCGTCAGCAACCAACACCTTCGGCTCACACATGAGCGCCGACGCGATTGCAATGCGCTGAAGCTGCCCGCCAGAGAACTGGTGCGGATACTTCTTAATCGCCTCTTCGGGTTCGGGCACACGCGTCTCGGCCAACAACTCACACGCACGGGCCAGAGCATCCTTCTTGCTGGCCTTCGTGTGCAAGCGGTAGTGGTCCGTCAGCTGGTCCCCGATTGTCAACATCGGGTGGAATGCAGCCGACGGTGTTTGGAAGATCATCGACAGCTGAGTGCCGCGCAGTGCGTTGTGCTCCTTCGGTGGCATCCCAACAAGCTCGTGCTCACCAAAGCGGATTGACCCGCTTAACTGTGCTCCCTTAGGCGACAGACCCATAAGCGCCATACCCGTTTGGGTTTTACCGGAGCCGGAGGCTCCTGCCACACCGGTGATCTTCCCGGCTTCGAGAGAAAACGACACTCCGTTGAGAATCTGTGTTTCGTCTTTGCCCCGAACAACGGAAAGACAAAGGTTATCGATATCGACGACTGTCACGAGGCCTGCCTCTCAATCGACTTAGAAGTGTGCGGGTCTAGCGCATCACGCAAACTGTCGCCCAGGAAGTTGAACGCCATCACCACTGTGAGAATGCACAAACCGGGGAACAACGCGATCCACCATGCGGCGAACTGGTTGACGCCCTCACTGATCATCGCGCCCCAGTCCGGAGCAGGCGGAATAGCACCGAGCGATAGGAACGATAGGCCGGCCATCGTCAGAATCGCCGCACCGACTTCCAGCGTTGCCAGCACCAACACGGGCGACACGACGTTCGGCGCGATGTCCTGCATGAGGGACTTACGAGCGCTGAATCCCAGAAGCCTTCCCGCGACCACATACTCAGACGACCGCGCACTCATCACGAGCGACCGTGTAACACGCGCGTAGGACGGCCACGTGACGAGCAGGATTGCAATGATTGCGTTCTTCAGGCCCGGTCCCAGAACAGCGGCAATAACCATCGCCAGGATGATTGTCGGGAAAGCAAACACGAGGTCCGCCACGCGCATGATGATTTCGTCAACCACCTTGCCGAAGTAACCGGCAATTGCGCCGAGCACCGATCCCAGCAGCGCTGAGCAGAACACGACGAACAGTGCTGACGGCAGAGTGACGCGCGTTGCCATCACCACGCGAGAAAAGACGTCGCGTCCCAAAGTGTCAGTGCCGAACCAGTTTTCACTGCTCGGACCGCTCAGCCTGCTGAAGGATTGCGCCAGCGGGTCATATGGTGCAATTACCGGCGCAGCAAGGACAATGATCAGCCACAGGCCGATGATGACCGCACCCGCGATCCCCAACGGGGTCCGCAGCGTGGTCGGCCAGCGGAAGCTCCACCTCTTCAGCCCCAGCTGGACGGCTTCTTTCCTCGAAAGGTCGTCAACCGAAATGTCACCTGTCGAGGCGCCAGCGCGGTTTTCGTGTTTCGTCACTTGTGTTTTCGGCTTGTTCATTGGATCCTCACTCGGGGGTCAACGAACCCGTAGATCAGGTCAACAATCAGATTGACCACGATGTACACGATCCCGATGATCAGGCTGACGCCCATGATGATGGGCAGGTCCAGCGATGTCGCACCGCGGAATGCCAGCTGGCCGATGCCGTTCCACGCAAACACGGTCTCAGTGAGCACCGCCCCCGACAGCAACGAGCCGAATGCCAAGCCGACGACCGTGATGATGGGGACGAGAGCGCCTCGGAAAATGTATTTGAAGACCACCATCTTCGAGGGCAGACCCTTTGCGCGAGCTGCCGTGACGTACTCCATGTTCATGACGTCCAAAACGCTGGAGCGGGCGAACCTGGTCAGCAGGCCGATGGTGAAGAGCGCCAGCACGGTTGAAGGCAAGATCAAGTGAGCAAGCGCGTTGGCGAACAACGCCGTGTTGCCCACCAGCAGCGCGTCAACCGTGTACAGGCCCGTAACGTGCGGCGGAGGTGCCAGCGTTGCATCCAAACGCCCCGCCGCGGGCACGATTCCCAGTTTGAAGAAGAACACGAAGTACGCCACTGCTGCCAACCAGAAAGTCGGAGCGCTGATGCCGACCAAGCTGATGGTGCGGATGACGTGGTCAACCCACGTGTTCTGACGCAGCGCAGACAGAAGGCCCATCCCCAGACCGATGATCGTGGCAATGAAAATACTCCCAATGCCCAATTCGATCGAGGCGGGGAATGCCATCTTGATCGAATCCAGAACTGGCCGCTGGGTCTGGTTAGACACTCCGAAATCACCCTGCAGCAGATTGCTTAAGTACATGCCGTACTGAACAATCAGCGGCTTGTCGAGCCCAAGCTTCGCACGCATGCGCTCAACAGCTGCCGGGTCGGCGGCTGCGCGTTCACCCAGCACAGACTGGACGGGGTCGGCGGGGATGAGATTTGTCAGGGTGAAAGTCACGACAGTCACGCCGAAAACCAGCAGGACGCTGATTCCAATCCTCAGAAGGATGTACCGCAGAAGCGGATGAATCTTCGGTGGACGCAGACGCTGCTGCTGGTTTTCGGGTGTCGACTGCCGCGCAGTGGTGTCAACAGACATAAGGTGTGCTGCTTTCAATCACGGCGGCGTACTTGTTGTGTAAGGCTGTCAGGCCTTTGATCTGGGCTGTTTATTTCGCTTTTCCGAAGTCGAAGGATCGGTCGGCGTTGGAGACGTACTCCTTCACGTCCTTCGAAATCACGACGGTGGTAATCGGGTTGACCAGCGGAACCCACGGACCGGTCTCCGACAGTTCGGAGTACAGGTCCTTGTACGCCTTTTCGCGTTCGTCATCGCCTACGGCCTTCGAGGCTGTATCCAGCTTCGACTTCAGGTCGCCGTCAACGTCGTCCCACTTCCAGTTGACGCGCGCACCGAGCGTGTTCTCAGGCATGAACACGTGGTAGTTCGATGGGTCGGGGAAGTCCGCGCCCCACGTGCCGATGCCCATGGGCTGCTTGCCTGAGCGGAAGCCGTCAAGCTGCGTAGACGACGGTGCTGGTTTCAGTTCCAGTTTGATGCCGACCTCGCTCAGGCTGGCCTGAAGGGTTTCCGCCAGCTGTGACAGCGAAACACCGCTCACAGTTTGATCAGACGAGAAGTGGAAAGGAACAGCTTCGCCGTTGTAGCCGGACTTCTTCAGAAGCTCCTTGGCCTTTGCAACGTCGCGCTTCGGCCCCTCACTTTCGGGAACTGCACCGAGGTAGATTTCCGGCAGAATGCCCGCCAGGCGCTTAGCACCTTCACCGCCGAGTCCGACAACCTTGTCGTAGTCAACGGCATAGCGAACTGCCTGCTGGAAGTCCTTATTAGCAGCGATGCCGCCGATGCCTTCGTCTTCGTTGTGGAAGATGTACAGCGAGTACGACGACGGGATCGTCTCAACGTTGACCCTGCTGTCATCAAGCGTCTTCACCTGGTCCGAGTTGAGTTCGTACGCAACCTGAGCCTGGCCCGCCTGAATATCATTGACCTGCGTGGAGGAGTTGACGTTCTTGAAAACCACTCGCGAGTATTCGGGGGCCGGGCCGTTGTAGTGCTCGTTGGCCTGCAGGATGATTTCAGAATCGTCGTACTTCTCAACGTAGTACGGACCCGAACCCTGCGAGTTTTCATTGATGAACTTTTCAGCGTCATCGTTTTCGTCAGTGGTTCCGCCGTTTTCCTTAACAACCTTGGAGTTCACAACACCCAGGTTGGGGTTAGGCAGGATGTATGGAAGGGCCGCGTTGGGCTCTTCGCTTGTCAGCTTGATGGTCTCGTCATCAACCTTTTCCACTGTGACGCCGTCGAGGTAGAACGACGGTTCGCCACCAGCGCCCTGCGTACGCTGCAGCGAGAACACCATGTCGTCCACTGTGACAGGGTCTCCATTAGAGAACTTAGCGCCAGTGTCTTCGCACGTGAGCGTCATTTCTTTGTTGTCGTCGCTCATTTCGTAATCGCACAAGCCCGAGCCCGGTTTGGTGAGGTCGCCGTCTTCAAACTCAAGGAGCGTCTGATAGGTCTCTGCGTTAACGGTCGCACCGGTGAACTCGAACTGGTAGGCCGGGTCGAGCGTTCGGACACTGAACGTAGTTTCCGCGACAAGCGTGCGCTCACCGCCGGCATTGTTGCTGCCCCCTGAACCGCACCCAGATGCGGTCAGAGCCAGCCCCGTTGCAAGGCCCACCGCCGTGATGGATCGAAGCGCCTTTGACATGAAATCCCCTTCGAAGTCCGTCAAAGCTCGGCCTCACTCCGGTGTGCGGCCGAACCTGCATCACCCATTGTGATGCAGTTAACACCCGAGGGTAACAGCTCCCAGGCGCCTCACAGAGTAAAAAAACCAAAAATGAGACGAGGTGTCGCCCGGCGGGGTGGTGAGTTAGGCCGGGAGGTGAGGCCCGGCCGGCCACCTGGCCCGGCACCTCGTGAGTTTGGCGCGGGAACCGGCCCGGCGCCTCGGCGGCCTTTACTCAGCAGAGTTCACCCGCCCGACCAACTAGCCCCACCCCCTACTCAACCAGGCTTAGCCAAGCGGCCACATCGAAACGGCGCAGGCCGGCAACGGACGACATGTGCCGCACCGCGTTCTCAATCTTGCTGCGCCACACCGCAATCGCCTCGTCTGCCCGGCCTTTGCGCACAGCCGCCAGAATCGCGGCATTGTCCGAGCGGATCTTCGCCGCCGCAGGCGCGTAATCCACCCGCAGAATCGCAATGAGCAGCCGCAACCGCTGCCCCAGCGAATCGAAAACATCCGCCGTGTGCTCCAAGCCCGACGCCTCCGCAAGCCCCTGCTGAAACTGCAGATCCAACCGATCCACCGACCGCGGCCCCAAGGAATCATCCGCCTCGAGCCGCGACAGGGCGCGGTCCGCAATGTGCAGGGATCCCCGGGCCTGCTCCGCACGAGGTGCCGCCCGACTCCCGTTCGACTGGCTCGCAGTTCGCTGGCTGGGGGTTGGGCGGGCGGCTGTCGCCTGGTGGGCGCTGGAAGCTCCCGCGGCAGCGCGCCCGGATGCGGATTGGTGCGAGGTCCTACCTGCCGAGGCGCCTCGCAAAACCACGATCCCCACCGCGTACCGCGCAGCGTAGAGGTCGAGCACGCTCTCACCGGAGACAACCGGCAGCCGGAACACATTGCCCGCTCGCTCCAGCACACCGCTGGTCTGCAGTTCGCCCAAGCCGCGCACAATCTCCCTCTGCGCCACCCCCATCCGAGCAGCCAAATGCCTCACCGACACCTGATCACCGGCATGCAGATCGCGTTCGCGGATGTCAGCTTCCAGCTCCGCCACCAGGGTTCGCCGCCACACAATGTCACCGACTTCGCGCCACGGATGCAGGAACGGGCGTCGAGTATCGGAGCGATCATCGTCCTGGTTTTGGTCGCCCCGATGTTGGCCGCCCGAGCTGTCTGTTCTGCCTGCCGGAGCTGAATCGCTTGAGCTGTCTGCAGCGCTTGATGCACCAAGAGCGTCAACAGCACCAGAAAGTGAGTCAAAAGTAGGTGCAATTTGGACTGCCTCAACGGGCCTCCGCCAGAAGAACGTATTGACGTCTGCGGCGACCGCATCAGCCAAAAATTCCAGCACATCGAAGGGGACGCCATCGGTCGCGAGGATGCTTACACTGCCGGGCGAAGCGGCAAGCACCAGACCACTGCCTACGCGGGTGAGCAGCCTAGCGACCTCACCAGCGAAAGCGTCGAAATCGTGGAATTCGCGCACGTGGGCCGAGCCATCCGGTGCAACGATCTCGAGGCTGTGCGCGCCCCGATCAGCCCACTGCCGTAAAGCACCCAAGAACGCCCAGCCGCGACGACGCTTGTTTGTCGACCCCCACTCAGGGCGCGAGGCGGCCCCCGCAACGCTGGCCTCGTCAGCAGAAGAAGACGTCTCGACTCCCGGAGCCGTTTTGGGAACGTCCAGCTCGTGAACATGAGAGGCACTCTCCCCCGCCCTGAAGATAAGCGTCAGGCGGCTGTCTTCCACCCGGATTTCGTCGATGAGCACCCAGGCCGGCGGTTGGTTCGCGTGAGCCGCGGTGTCAGCCTCACCCTCCAACCACCGGCAGGCGCGTGAAACGAGGGTCTGGGAAACGCCCAGCTCTTCGGCGAGCCCGCGAGTCCCGTAGGCCTGGCCAACAACATCGCGACCGGCCAACGCCAAAGCCCGCGCCACTGCTCGGTTCGCGCGCGACTGCTTTTCGGGCCGCCCCATCCGCGCGCGCTGGGAGGCTTCGCCGCGTGCCCGCTCGACTCCAGCGTTCTGCACCCGCCCGGCAGCCGGCGCACCCCGGAGCCGCCGCCCGCGTTCCACGTCTGACACTGAGCCTCCTCTTCGAAGCCTTCTCCCCCGCCGAGGTGCCGCCCACCCTGCGCGCACAACTCCTGCGAAGGCTGAACTCACCTGGGCATGACTGACTTTTGACTCAGATTATCGCCCACTGTGCTCTGCTGTCAGCCATTCGGATTCACAATGTCGAAAACGGCTCATGCACCGCGGCATGAGCCAACACCGGGTGGCCACAGCCAAGAGGCCACAACCATCCGGCGGCCAAAGCATCTCAGGGAAGAGGAGCGATCGTGTCGCATACAGAAGCCGATTTCATCACCGACGCCGAACTGTCCGCAGTCAGCGCCGAAGCCATCAGCACCGTCCGAAAGTGGCTGCGCAAGGCGAACCAGCAGGGTGAGGCGAGTTCCACCTCGCCAGCTGGCGCAACCGGAACCACCGCAGCCAAAGAGGCAGCCAACAAGGCCACCCGCCAGGCTGACAAGGGCGCACGCCTTCTGGCGGCAGTGCTGAAAGACCCCAACGGACTGCCGTTCACGCAGGGCTTCGTCGACCGAGTCATCCGCACGGAAGACCCCCGGGCCGCCGCAAAAGCACTGGCCGAAATCGCCGAACTCACCCCCAAATCCCTGCCCTTGGCAGAGCGCATGCAGATCAAGGCCGGCGCCGCCATGGCTGAGAAGCTGCCGCACGTGGTCATCCCCGTCGCCAAGGCTCGCCTGCGGCAGATGGTCGGGCACATGGTGATCGACGCCCGCCCTGAACCGTTCGGCAAAGCTGTCAAGGCAATGCACGAGGCCGGACACCGCCTCAACATCAACCTTCTGGGCGAAGCGGTGCTCGGCGAAGAAGAGGCCGACCGCCACCTGCAGGACACCCGCAGGCTTCTGGCCAGGGACGATGTCGACTACGTGTCGATCAAGGTGTCCTCTGTCGCCTCGCAGATCAGCATGTGGGACTACCCCGGCACCGTCGACTACGTGGTCAACCGCCTGCGCCCCCTGTACGAAGACGCCGTCGAACTCGAAGCCGCCGGCCGCGGCCCGAAGTTCATCAACCTCGACATGGAGGAATACCAGGACCTCCACCTGACAATCGACGTCTTCGAACGCCTGCTGAGCGAACCGGCGTTCAAGAACCTGGAAGCCGGCATCGTCCTGCAGGCCTACCTGCCGGATGCACTCGCAGCCACCCAGCGGCTGGCCGAATTCGGGGCACAGCGCGTGGCCGACGGCGGCGCCGGCATCAAAGTGCGCCTGGTCAAGGGTGCGAACCTGTCCATGGAGCGCGTGCACGCCGAAACCGCCGAATGGCCCCTGACCGTCAACCCCTCCAAGCAGGCCACCGACGCCAACTACAAGCGAGTCCTCCACTGGCTGCTGAGCCCGGAGAACATGAAGGGACTCCGCCTGGGTATCGCTGGGCACAACCTGTTCGACATCGCCTTTGCCCACCACCTGTCGAAGCGGCGCGGCGTTGACGACCGCGTCGAATTCGAAATGCTGCACGGCATGGCCGAAGAACAGTCCGAGCAGGTCGCAGCCGACGTCGGTGACGTCCTCCTGTACGTTCCGGCCGTCGCACCCGAACAGTTCGACGTCGCGATCTCGTACCTGGTGCGCCGCCTGGAAGAAAACGCCGCAAACGAAAACTTCATGTCCGGCATTTTCGACCTGACAGACGGCGGGCCGATCTTCCAGCGCGAACGCACCCGCTTCCTGGCCTCGCTGAGTGACCTCGAAACCGTGCTCGCCCGCGAAGGCGACACACCTCCCGGCCCCAACCGCACGCAGAACCGGCTGCACGAGGCGCCGCTCACCACCCAGCCCGACACCTCGGCTGAGAGCGCGGGTACCGGGGCAGGTGAGGAAAGCGCGGCTGGTGCGAACAGCGGTGCGGAAACACCCGCGGCCAGCCCCGAGGGCACCTCGAGCACAGGCACCTCGAGCGAAGGCACCGAAGCCGCACCAGCCGCCAGCCCCGGCTCCCCCGCAGCGGCCCCCGTCCGCGGCTTCGCAAACGAACCGAACACCGACCCAGCCCTGCCTGCCAACCAGGAATGGTCCAGGCAGGTGATCGCGGCTGCAGAGCGCATCGACATCAGCCCGCGAACCTCGGACGACTTCGACGTCGACGCCACCGTCCAGACCGCCAAGCAGGCAGCCGCCGATTGGGCAGCACTCGGCGCACGCGGCCGCCTACCCTACTTCCAGCGGGCAGCCGAACTGTTCGCACAGCGACGCGGAGAATTCCTCGCAGTCGCAGCGGCCGAAGCGGGCAAAACACTCGCCCAGTCCGACCCCGAACTGTCCGAAGCCATCGACTTCATCCGCTACTACGCCGACCAGGCCCTCGAGATCGAAGAAATCGAAACCCGCGACGGCGTGCAGTTCACACCTGATCAAGTAACTGTCATTACACCTCCGTGGAACTTCCCCGTAGCAATCCCAACGGGATCGACCGTGGCAGCACTCGCCGCAGGTTCAGCCGTCATCCACAAGCCTTCGGGCATGACGCCCGAATGTTCGCGGATGATCGTCGAAACGCTGTGGCAAGCCGGCATCCCGCGCAACGTCCTGCAGCTGGTGCCGCCGATTGAGAGCGAAACCGGCAAGGCGCTCATCAGCCATCCGGACGTTGACAGGGTCATCCTGACAGGAGCCTCTGACACAGCCGCGCTTTTCCGTTCGTTCCGACCTTCCCTGGCGGTCAACGCCGAAACCAGCGGCAAGAACGCCATGATCATCACTCCGTCAGCCGACCGCGACCTCGCCGTGGCCGACCTCGTGAACTCAGCATTCGGACACGCGGGACAGAAGTGTTCGGCCGCATCGCTCGGCATTCTTGTGGGCTCAATGTACGAATCACAGCGTTTCCTGAGCCAGCTGGTCGACGCGACAGAATCTCTCATCGTGGACTCCCCGCTCAACCTGGCCTCCACAGTCGGACCGCTGACGGGAGCCCCGAGTGACAAGCTCCAGCGCGGGCTGACTCGCCTGGAAGTCGGCGAAGAATGGCTCATCAAACCGAAACTGCTCGCTGCGGCACCCGGCATCCCAACCGGAGACATTTCCCCTGGTGAGAAGCAGGTGGGAGCCGGCGGCACCTCGTCAGATTCGGACCAGCGGGCACCGGGTATGCCCGGTCCGCTATGGCGTCCGGGTATCCGGACTGGCGTGCAGCCGGGGTCGTTCTTCCACATGACGGAGTGCTTCGGACCGGTGCTCGGGCTCATGCACGCGCGCGATCTTGACGAAGCCATCCGCCTACAGAACGCCGTCGAGTACGGTCTGACCGCCGGTATTCACTCGCTCGATCCGCGCGAAGTCGACGAATGGCTCGGCCGCGTGCAGGCCGGAAACCTGTACGTCAACCGCGGAATCACGGGCGCGATTGTGCGCCGTCAGAGCTTCGGCGGCTGGAAGAAGTCGTCGGTCGGGCTGGGCTCCAAGGCCGGCGGCCCCAACTACGTCCACATGATGGGCACCTGGGCGGACAGGCCTGGTTCGGCTGCTCTGGCTGACGAGGTGGAGGCACCGAAAGTCGCGAACCCTGCGGGTGTTGCGGGTGGTTCGGTTTCGGGCACTGCGGCAACGCGTGATGAACGCGATTGGCTTGAACGCGCCCGCCGCTCTGATGACGAAGCCATTCGCCGCGAGTTCGGCATTGCCCGCGACTCGGACGGTTTCGAATCGGAGGCGAACATCTTCCGCTACCTGCCGACGGCGGTGACCGTGCGCGTGACTGCTGCGGCAAAGCCTGTGGAAATCACGCGCGTAGCCGAAGCTGCTCAGCGTCTGGGTGCGCCCCTGACCTGGAGTGTTGCCGCTGATGCTGAAGGGTCTGTCCGCGCGGCAGCGGTTGCGGCCGCTGGTTCTGGGGTGGACGCTGGCGGAAGCGCGAACGGCAGCGGCGCCGGCGTCGCCCTTGAATCGGCCGCGGAGTTTGGCAAGCGTCTGTCCGATGGCCAGCTTCTGGTCAACGGAGCAGCCCGCGTGCGCAGCATCGGTGCGGCGGAACCCGAAGTGCTCGAAGCCCTTGTCGACCGGCCGGAAGTGGCCGTGCTCGATGAACCGGTGACCGCCTCGGGCCGCATCGAAGGCCGCTACTACCTGCACGAACAGGCAATCTCGATGACGCTGCACCGCTTTGGCGACCCCGACCCGGGCTTCCACCGCCTAGCTGAACGCCTAGGCCGGACGGCGTAAGCGAACTCTGCTCTGGCGTGCAAAAACTCGGCCGAAACCGCAGTTTTCGGCCGAGTTTTTGCACGTATCAGCAGGCGGCACCTCGTGCTTTGCGGTACCGAGCGATGAACTATCCGGACATCAAGCTCGGCAACCACAACGACAGCTGCGGAGCTGCCGACACAATGGCGATGCTGATAAGCAGCACCAAAATAAACGGAATAACTGCCTTCGACAGAGAAGTCAGCGAAATCTTCGCCAAATCAGAAGCCACAAACAAGTTAAGGCCAACCGGCGGAGTCACCATGCCCACCGACAGGTTCACCACCATGATCATGCCGAAGTGCACCGGATCAATCCCCAGGCTGACCGCCATAGGCATCAGGATCGGAACGAAGATCAGGATCGCAGCAGCCGCCTCGATGAACATGCCCGCAATAAGCAGAATGATGTTGACAAGGATTAGGAAGCCGATGACTCCCAGGTTGATCGACTGCATAAAGCCCTGGACGCGATCCGGGAAACCGAGCACATTGATGAAGAAGGCAAACAGGCCTGCCGCAGCAATGACGATCATCACGATCGCCGAAGTCACGGCAGAGTCAGCGAACGCATCGGCAAGCTTTTTGAACGTGAACTGCCTGTACAAAGCCCCTACAAGAAGCGCGTACAAAACAGCGACCACAGCTGCTTCCGTTGGTGTGAACACACCGCCATAGATACCGCCCAGAACGATCACAGGCATTAGCAAAGCCAAGATTGACCTGCGGAAAGCCCCTGCAAGTTCCCCGCCCGTAGCTTTCTTCACTCCGCTGTAACCGCGTTTACGCGAATAGAAGTACGCCATAAGCAGCAGCGTCATCGTCATGAGGACACCTGGCAGGATGCCGGCCAAAAACATGTCGCCGGCTGATTCGTTTGCCGCAACAGCAAACAGAATCAGCGGGATACTCGGAGGGATGATCACGCCCAATGCGCCCGACACCGCCTGGTTCACCGCCATAAAACCGCGCCCGTACCCGCGGGCGAGCATGGCGGGAAGGGGGAGGGAGCCAATAGCAGCAACAGTAGCGGCTCCTGAACCGGAAATTGCTGCGAAGAACATCGACGTCAACACAGCTGCCATCGCAAGGCCCCCGGTCAGGTGCCCGATAATTGCGCTGCCGAAGTCGATAAGACGCTCAGATATACCGCCAACTTGCATCAGGTGACCCGCCAAAATGAAGAACGGGATCGCCATGAGTGGGAATGAATTGAGCGCAATGAACATCTGCTGAGGAACAACTTCCAGACCGAAGATTCCAGTCGTTCCCACCGCCACCGCAGTGGACCCCGCAATAGCAACCGCAATTGGCGCACCAATAATCAGCAGAATAACCGCACAGATAATGAGGATGGCCATCACCGGTCACCCCCTTTTCGTGCACGGGAGGCGTTCGAGCTTGGTGAAGCTTCTGAGCGTGCTGCATCTTCGACTTCGCCCAAGCGCGTGCGCTGAGGGTCAATATCAGCCTCGGTTTCGGCCACGATGGCTTCCACTTCGGACTCCTCCTCAACCCCCAGTGCCACACCGAACATCTGATACAGCGTGTTGATGATCAAAAGCAGTGCACCCACTGGCACGGCAGCCATGGGAATACTCATACTGACCTCGGTCGCTGGGGTCGCCTGATACGACACCGCGTTGACAATGAAGAATCCGAAAACGACCAGCACCAGGTAGAAAGCGATCGACAGGGCTCCAGCGACCATCATGACTGTGGTCTTCGCACGACCGCTCAACAGATGTTCAACAAGATCGACCTTCATCAGACGGCCGCTCTTCGCGGCATACGCTGCGCCAACAATCACCAGCCACACCATCACGAAACGCGAAACCTCTTCCGAAAAGGTCAGAGAGTCGCCCACTACGAACCGCGCGAAGACCTGCCAGCCGATCAGTGCCGTCATAACCAGCAGGAGACCGGCCAAAAACCAGCGGATGAAAACGTTCAGCCAATCAACCAAGAGCCTGTACTGCTCCATGAACTTTTTCATTTGTCCGCCTCCCGCGACTGAGTGCTGGAAGCCTGAGCTGTGACCCGCTCCACGAGATTCCGCGGAATCCTGTTCTTCCATGCTTCCCGCACAAGCTCGGTCGCATCGACAAACGCGTCCCGGTCGATCTCAGTCTTCTCCATACCGTTGTCCAACAGCATTTGCAGCGCTTTCTTTTCAGCCACAGCACTAGCTGCACGCTGCATACCAGTAGCGTATTCTCCCGCCGCCATAATTGCCTTCTGGTCAGCTGATGAGAATGACTGGAAGTACTTCTCCGAGATCATGATGGGGGCTGGAGAATACACGTGCTGCGTCATGGCAATATATTTCTGCACTTCAAAGAACCGGACATCCGCGATAGTTGCAATCGGATTCTCCTGGCTGTCAATAACACCCTGCTGCAGGGCCGTGTATACCTCAGGCCACGCCATCGGTATTGCATCTGTGCCAAGAGCAGACCATGTCTGAATCTGCGCAGCACTTTCCTGCGTCCGGTGCTTAATACCCTTGAGATCGTTAGGAGTTTTGATTGGCTTCTTGGAGTTGGTTTCGTAGCGGAACCCATTTTCAGTCCAAGACAGAATCCGGACGTTCGCTGTTTCCAAAAATTCGTCTGCCAGTTCTTCCCCGATCTCGCCATCAAGAACGCTGTAGACATGGTCTAGGTCCTCAAACAGGTAGGGCATATCGAAAAGCATGAAAGAAGGCACGAAACCGCCCATTGGGCCCGTCGACGCCATTCCCATCTGAATAGAATTGATAGACATGCCTTCTACCACTTCACGTTCACCGCCAAGAGCGTTGTTGAAGTAGAACTTCACTTTAATGCGCCCATCAGTAAGCTCTGAGAGCTTCTCGGCGAACGCTATACCACCCTTGTGATGGTAGGAATCTTGCCCGAGCGCCAAGCTGAAGTTTATTGTCCCCTCATAGTTCTCATCTTTTGACGTAATTGCGCCACATGCTGATAGAACTAAACTGGCGACTGCAACAACAGCGACGGTTTTGAGTTTTTTCCACCCTCGCATAACAAGTCAACCTTCCTAGTTGCCTGCCCACATCACTTCGTTGTGATGTGGATGTCAGATTGTGATGTGCTCCCTGCCTTTGAGGTCTAGGATTTCGCGAGCCTCATCTGGAGTTGCAACTTCAAGGCCAAGAGCTTCTACAAGCTGCACGGCGCGCGCCACCTGCTCGGCATTGGACTTGGCGAGCTGACCGGCACCAATCCAGAGCGAATCTTCGAGACCCACGCGAATGTGCCCGCCGACTGCAAGCGATACTGCGCCCAACGTCATTTGGTGGCGACCTGCACCCAGAACCGACCACTCATAGTCAGAGCCCAGAAGTTCGTTGGCGATGCGTCGCATCGTCAGCAAGTTGTCTGCCGACGCACCCATGCCGCCCAACAGCCCTAGCACGGTCTGGACAAACGGACGTTCCGGCGTCAGGCCTTCATCAACGAAGTGCTTAAGGTTATATAGGTGCGATGTGTCATAACACTCGAATTCGAACTTCGTACCGTTTTCGCTGCCACGCGTGAGAATCGTTTCGATATCTGAGTATGTATTCTTAAAGATCAGGTCGCGACTGTTTTCCAAGTGCTGGCGTTCCCAATCGTGCTCGAACTCTGTAAAGCGCCTCAGCATCGGGAAAAGGCCGAAATTCATCGAACCCATGTTGAGTGACGCCAGTTCCGGCGCAAAAGTCATTGCGGGTTGCATCCGCTCTTCGACGCTCATGTGCGGGGATCCGCCACTGGTCAGATTGATCACCGCATCCGTCGATGCATTGATCTTCTCGATCATCGGCGCGAAGTCTTCGGGATCCTGGGAGGGCCGGCCGTCTTCGGGCTTCCGCGCATGTAGATGAACGATTGACGCTCCTGCCTGCGCTGCTTGGATAGAAGCATCGGATATTTCGTCCGAAGTCGCCGGCAAATAAGGGGACATGCTCGGCGTGTGAATAGATCCTGTTACAGCACAGGTGATAATGATCTTGCGCTTGCGTGCCATGGTGGGTCTCTCCTGATACGAGTTTATGTAGTTATGTTTCAAAAAAGCTTTTGAGTGAATCCGTCAACAGAAAGTGCTTGGCCATTGATCTGTTTTCCGTCTGATCCTGCAAGGAAACTGACCATTCCAGCGACAGATGCGGGATCTATGAATTCTCCCAATGTGCTTTGACCGCGGTAGTCCGCCGCAACGCTTTCTGTTGGTTCACCGAGGATCTCGGCCTTTGCCGCAATAACCGATTCAATTCGGGGGCCACCGACTGCTCCTGGACAGATGGCGTTCACCGTAATGCCTTCAGGCCCCAGTTCAATCGCCAATGACTTGGTAAAACCGAAAAGTGCGGACTTTGATGCTGAGTAGACAGACCGTCCATACATTCCGAGCACACCCGCCGCGGAAGACAGGTTGATGATACGGCCGCGGTCTGCTTTGCGCAGCAACGGCAGAAGCGTTTTGACGTGGAGGAACTGGGATGTGAGGTTGATGTTCAACGTCTTATTCCAGTCGTCCAGATCAATGTCTTCTACACGTGCAGTGGGGCCGGCGATACCTGCATTGTTGACGAGGACGTCAAGCTGACCGAACTCGGCTTGAATGAATTCTGCGATCGCTTGGGCATCCTCAGCGGACGATGCATCCGCTCTGTGAGCATGCAGGCCTGCGCTATTGGCTTCTTCGACTGCGTCTTTCGAAACGTCAGTGACGATAACGGCAAAACCGTCCTCGGCAAGGCGAGACGCAATCGCGCGACCGATACCAGCCGCACCCGCAGTAACGAGAGCAGTTCGTTGGCTCATATCATGTGTCCTTTCCAGCAGCTGTTTTTCCAACTGCCCCGCAGCCACAGGTGCGGCCGACGTGCAGCGTGTGTGGGACGATCACCGACCGATGCTCGTCCTGTGGTCCTGAGCGCAGACGATGGAATAGATGTCTAGCCGCAGTGGCTCCGATTTCCTTTAGCGGCTGAACGATTGTGGTCAGCCCAATAAGCGGCGATGTCGTGTGCTGCAGACCGTCAAATCCCGTGACAACAATGTCTTTTCCGGTTTCGATCCCGTGTTCTGAAAGCGCCTCCATAACACCCAAACTGATTTCGTCGCTGCCACACAGAATGGCGTCTGGTCGGGCAGGGAGGCTCAAGAGATGTTTGACCGCTCGATGCCCACCGTCACGGGCGAGGTCTGTAGCGATTCTCTGCTCAGGTAAGACCTGCAGGCCGGCACTTTGGAGCGCGTCAACCATTCCCTTTTCTCGCTGTGCAGACGCTGTGCTGAATCGCGGGCCCACAACAGTGGCTGGATTCTTCACCCCGTGACCCAGCACATGCTCGGCGATCTGGCGGGCAGCAGCGTAGTCGTCTATGCCCACAAAATCGGCCGAAACATATTCTGACCTGCGCGATAAGAATGTGAATGGGATCCGCGCTTCGCGCAGTGTCAGAAGAGCCGATGCGTCGGTCCGATGGGTAGCAAGAATGACTGCGCCCTGGATATCCCGGTTAACCAGCGTCCGCGCTATTGCATCTAGGCGTGCCGGCTTGTCTTCTGTAGCGACCAACAGCACCTCGAAGTCTTCTGATGCTGCAACCAGGAGGATTTCGTTGGCCCAGTACTGGAACATGGGATTAGTCAGGTTAGGCACAACCAGCGCAATTACTCGCGTACTCGTGGAACCTGCCGGCCCACTTATGCGAGAACGTATACCGCGGGCGCGAGCAAGCTTGAGGATGTCACGGCGCGTATTGTCAGATACTCCGGGCTTCCCGTTAAGTGCGTAGGACACAGCAGCAGTGGAGACACCCAGTTCTCGCGCAATGCTTGCGGCCGAGGTCCGGGCGGCAACTGGACCACTTGCCTTGCCTGCAAGGTTTCCCTCCATTGGGCCACCTCCTCGTGTTCCCCAACATGAGATTTGCAATGAATGTAGTACCTAGCGAAACCATTAAGTAGCGTTAAGTTACATCGCTATGCTGGCGTAGCAAAGCCATTAGCAACACTGATTGAAACCGTTCAAACTCAACCGACTGCAGGTGAGCTACGGTGCCACAGCGCGAGGGAGTCAAAGATGACCGCATCGATCACGCGCGCCGCTGTTGTCGGCGGCGGTTACATGGGAGGCGGAATCGCAGCAACCATGGCTGGCGCAGGAGTGCAATGCACTCTCATTGACGTCGACTATGAATCCGCCAAAGGTCGGGTCCAAGACCTTATCGACGAAACGCACGACTGGGCCGGCGAGGGGTTGCTTGACCCCAACGAAGCGGAGCGTGTCGTCCAAAATCTTACTGCGGGGATCTCCATCGAGGAATCATTAGCAGGTACTGAATTCGTGATTGAGGCTGTCCCAGAGGATCTGGCCCTTAAGCACTCAACGCTTGCGCGGATTTCCGCGACCGTTGAAGCGGATACTGTCATTGGTTCGAACACGTCAACTCTGCCGATAAGCAGGCTGGCCGAAGCTGTCGATCGACCACAGAGGTTCATAGGCTGCCACTGGATGAACCCATCACGTCTTATTCCGGGCGTGGAAGTCATTCCCAGCGAACATACTTCCGAAGAAGTCACCCAAGCTACGACAGAGTTCCACCGGCAGTTGGGTAAGAGGCCAACCACTGTGAGTGATGTTCCGGCCTTTGTTGCGAACCGCCTGCAGCAGGCTCTATTCGCTGAGGCACTCAAACTGGTGGATGAGGGTGTTGCCAGTCCACAAGTGGTTGACGAGATTTCGCGTAACTCGTTCGGCTACCGTCTAGCTGCGTTTGGCCCATTTGAAGTGGCGGACATTGCAGGTTTGGACGTCTACCAAGCGTGCATGGAAATCGAAGAAGAAGCGTATGGCGAACGTTTTAAATCCACGCCGCTGCTGCGTGATCACGTTGCTCGCGGTCACGTCGGTTTGAAAAGCGGACGGGGCATCACTCACAGTGGTTGGCCTCTTACCCAACTGCCGGTGGAACTCTGT